>CAZRWM010000285.1:0-1515 GCA_964603885.1 uncultured bacterium | reverse complement strand
ATACCTCATATACGCAAAGACAAACTAATACATTTAGAATAAATTGATATGCTTGCTTTCTATTTAGCATGCTAGAGCTTGAAAAGGCGTCGAACAGACTTTTATTATGATTTACGAATTGACTGAATTTCGCAGCACAGAGTCGACGTATCTCTTTTTGTGCTTGCTCCTCCATCGTTAGGGTATAAAGTAGCGCTTTACAATAAAATAGGTCCTCGAAAGAAGCCAGTTTTCCCGAGATATCTCCAGGATTTTCTAGCAATTTGCGTTTTAATGTTTTAATGAAACCTTTCCACAAAATCCAACAGCTATTAAAATCGGTCAATTCAGCAAGTAGCGCCGAATCTATCATCTCCGATACTTTATCAGGTTCATTTGGCATGATTTCTCCAGATGAAATATCGGATGTGACTTCCAATTGATTTGGCTCTGAAGTAGGAGCTTTTTCAATGAATTTAGCATTTGAATTCTCAGCTTGATCCACTACTGATCGCTTCTGTGAACGTACTAAGTTTCCTCCTTCCGATGGTCGCGATTGGGCGCAAGTAGACAGGTAGCTAGGGATCAAATTTGAACCCCATGGGACGAATGGAGGTCGCCTATCAGGCTCTAAAGGTCTATCCGCCCGAAGTAGGTTCCCTTCTTTAATCATCGAAAAAAAAGTAAAATCTGCTTTGTTATCCGTCACGCTACAATTGTAAGCGAAACACCATAAAACGCTCAATCAAGATACGTATCTTATATAAACCTCTATACACCTTCGCAGTCAAATCATGACAAAATTAAAAGAAAAATCAGTGATAATGATGACTCTTCAATAACAAGACAGATTTTATTAAATAATCAAAAACTACAAGCTATACAAATACAAGTGAGCTTGGATCAATCACTCAGAAATATAATTATTAGGAAAAAGTTCTCTCTCAACTCCCTCAATGAGAGTGTGTATAATTTTAATATGAAGCTCTTGTATTCTGTCGGCATTGGCTCCGGGAGCTATGAAACATACGTCACAAAGTGAAGCCAAATGACCTCCACCCTTGCCTGTTAAACCGATAATGGACATTTTTCGTTTACGAGCCACTCTTGCAGCCTCAACGACATTCTCTGAATTGCCACTGGTCGAAATGGCTAGTAACGCTCCATCCTCCTGACCAAAAGCATCCACAGTTCTCGAAAAAACATGCTTGAAACCGTAATCGTTAGATACACAAGTTAAATGCGAGGGGTCGGCAATTGCCATAGCTGGTAAGGCTGCTCGGTCTTTGCGGTATCTTCCAGTAAACTCTTCAGCAAAATGCATCGCATCGCAGGTACTCCCACCATTCCCACAACTTAAAACGGGACGTCTTTTCGTAAAAGCCCTAATCAAAATCTGAACAGATAAATCAAAAGACTCAACAAGTCCATCAGTTTGCATGAAATCAGCGAGACATTTTTCCGCCTCGTAAAAACTATCAAGGGGATTGTAATGCATTACTTAAAACCGAGTTTAGGACCTTCAGACTTGCTAGG
>CAZRWM010000284.1:0-1544 GCA_964603885.1 uncultured bacterium | reverse complement strand
CTTCGTTACCACTACTGCTTCCGAGTAATGAATGATTACTCATTCTTAGTCTCAGAAACCAGTCTCGATGGGTTTTATCCAGTTGATAATCTAATTTCGGTTCTACCGTTTTTATCGATTTTGATATTAAATAGCGGGGATGAGCCTTCTTTAAATTGTATACCAAACCACTGTAGTAGAATGATGGAATTTTAGATGCAACCACTTGAGCTCTAGATATCATTTTGATAGATGGCTCCACACTGTGAATTATTTCTCCAGACTTGAGAAATTGCCCCGAATCAAGTTCTAGACTATCTATGACGATATATTGCCGCCATAAATTGTCTCCCAAATATTCCTCAGACATAAGGCGTACAGAGTTATTTTTCAAATGCTTACCAATGCTATTATCTGATAGTCCTAAGCTATGCTCATCCATTACCATTTCACCAAAACTTACGGATAAGTAAAAAGGGCGTCCAACTTTTGCTGCTTGCCGTAATTTCGGTTCCCATCGAGTTTTTGAACCAGGTTTCTGAGGAACTAATTCGTAAATACAGAAATGAGGAGTCCAATTTTTAAACGTGTCTCTGTCAATATCCTCGAGATTCATCTGTATTCCCAAACGATAATTACGTGAATGTATATCTTTCACCAATCCTTTGAGATCAATTTGGGAATTTAATTTATTGCCTTTTACGTCGAGTAAAATACCATCAAATTTTCTTCCATATAACTCGAGCTGTTTAACTAATTTTGCTGATATTTTCTCGTAGCTTACTCTGGAGTGAGCAATCTTATTGAGTGCATTTTTCGAAATTCTGACAATCATGTAATTGGAAAACGGGTAGAATTTACTCCAATAAGAATCCTCTGTTTCAAACGTTCTGAAGGTAGCTTTAAGCTCACCGGTCGCAGTTTTTCTTATTTGACCAGTTCTGTGATACAGGTAAGAAACATCCTCTTGCCTTAATCTTTTCAAGTAAGTTTTATCATCCGCAAGCTCACGATACACTATGCCATCCCCCTTGTGGATGTTCAGTGGTACCCGAGCATGTGACGTAATACTTATGTACAATATTCCAATAATAATCCAGAACCGCATATTCCCTCCTCATAGAAAGTGAAGCCAGGAGTGTTAGCTCCCGGCCCCTTTTATTAATAGGATGCGAATAAGTTCAAAATCGTTATTTTTTATTATCCAACACTACTTAATTGGCTGGAAAATTCTGAGGAGGAGCCCACAGGTGGGAACATACTGTCCACTTCATTACGAAGGTCCTGTACGCGAAACTTTATATAGTTTTTCTCTGCTTCCTCATCCATAACCACATCACCGTTGAATACAAGAATTCGATCCTGGTCAATCAGAAATGTGAGTTCGATTAGCGGGTGTGAAACCTGCGGTAGAAGCTTTCGTAGAACCTCTATGGTTTTACGAAGTTTCTGAATTGAAAATCCCTGTCGTCTCAAGACCTTAGAGATTTTCAATTGGAACAGGTCTGTAAATGTGTACAAGCGGTACTTTGACTTTCTGCGGTACGACGGCTTGATAAAATTTG
>CAZRWM010000283.1:0-1556 GCA_964603885.1 uncultured bacterium | reverse complement strand
CTCTCAATTACATCAATGACATCAACTAAAAATTCCTCGACCGAAAACTCGGAGGAAGAATTTGAAGTCTATCCAATTAACCTTACTAGATGGATTGAGGCTCAACCAAATCTTGAATATCTAGTCAACGCTGCTAGAGATTCTCCTGCGCTTTACCAGCGTGCAGCTGATACTCTTAATGTTGCGCCTCTTGCAGACGATCCAGTATTAAAAAAATATTCAAGCTTCGGCACTCGGCTTAAAGAATTTGTCTGGCCATCTGCCCAATCAATGAGGGGGCAGTCTTATGGAAGCGAAGCTTTTGACGATACTTGCTCAAAAGCCAATCGAACAATGGCTGGAAGCACATTCTGGGATGCGATAAGTACGGTTCCGTTTGTGCAGTTTGCCTTATTGAATTATTTGAAATGGGCCGCCTTGCCCGCTGCTGTCGGGATTTCAGTTGGATTAATGATAATTTCTAATATTGCAGGAAGATTAAGCGTCAACAGGACAAAAGGTAAGGAGGTAATAGCTACAACGGGTTTATCACTTTTTATATTGCTTTCATTAGCGAAGACTCTCTTGTCTGGGGTAGGGTTTGATATTTTAGTGAATCAAGATGGAATCACAAGAGAGTACGCAAAGAAAGTTTTAACAGAGCAACTTGACAAGAGTCAGAAAAAACTCGAATTGCTGGATGGTCTTCAAGGACCAAAGTATTTAAATTACAAAAGCTCCTGCGATCCCCTAAGAGAACTTTTACCGAATATAAATAGAACACTTGAACCAGAAAGATGGCAAGGCATATACGTGAGAGCCTATGGTACTTATGCACAGCAAGAAGCTATGAGAGGGCTGACTAACGAACAGATAATAAGAAGATTTGGCGGCGTTGATCAAATTCCAGGTGTTTGTAAAAAAGCAGATGTCCAGTTATTTCTTGATTTAAGGCAAGCAGATAAAATGCGGAATGATATTGCGAATTGGAACTCCCAGGCTGCCACAGAGCCACCTCTCAATTTATTGAAGGCAGAGTTTCCAAATGTTTTTAATAGTGAATTTAAAATAAATGCCAATGGAAACGTCGAAATCAAATCCGGACAGAATGTAGTAGGCGAAGCATTTCTACAATTCTTCGAGAAGTTAAAAAATCCATCAACAGTATTTCAGCTCGGAATTTCTCTATTCTGGATGGTGGTAAGTCTAATTTTGAGCGTATTGGCAACAATACTCCTATGGACATTATCTCGCACTAAGGAGATGAAGTGGTCGTTCAATAAAAATCTTCTTCTAACAAGGGCAAATTATCTTGGTGCAAATCAAGAGAACTTACCTATCGCACTAAAGAAGCAACATCTAGATACCAATCCAAACAACACAACCCGGGAGTCTTGATCATGTCCTATGAAACAGAATGGGTCTCACTTAACAATCGATCTTCTGATATTCGGATGAAGGTTGATGAGGTAAATAGTTTCTGTAAGGACACTGAGATACATAGAGAGTCTGTTGATCTCTACCTTGAACAACAATGGGGATCGTTAAATCAAGATATTCTTTATAGGGGTCTACTT
>CAZRWM010000282.1:0-1560 GCA_964603885.1 uncultured bacterium | reverse complement strand
CCGACTTTTGATAGGAGCTTGGTGCCGTGAAATTGAATGGTGAAAAGTTTGAAGAGGCTTTGAACGATGATCTGGATGACTTATTGTCATTAGATGATCGCACAAAGCTACGTAATCAGATCGAATCAGATGCGGAATGTAGAAGCTATGCCTCCTGGTACTATCTTTTACAGAAGCTGCTGCAGGATATCTCTAAACAAGATGAAAAGCAGGTTGTTCCAGCCGGTTTTACAGAATCAGTGATGCAGCGAGTATCAGCGCTACCAGTTCCTCGCGAATCTATCCAACCGGTCCCATTTTATAAATCTGTGAATTTCGCCCTTGGTATGGCTGCCTGCGTCTTCGGATTAGCATTCATTGTATGGCAGCCAACGGATAAAGTCGGGCAAAGCCTCGAAAGAGTCCGGCCAGACGCCATGGTAGCTTCTAACCCTTCCAATAATAAAGACACGAGCGTTTTATCTGAAGCGCCACGTCTGAAAATATTATCGGCAATTGGCCAAGTACAAGTGTTTAAGGAAAATGGCTTTGTCTGGCAAAGTATAAGCCGTGGAATATCTATCAACGTACGCGATAAGGTTCGAACTTTGGCTGGAGCATCCATTCACATGGCGTACGAGGATGGAGTAGAGCTGAAGCTAAAGTCCAATAGTTTGATTGAACTGGAGAATGATGGTCTCAGAGTTTTCCATGGTGATAGTTGGGTACATGTAACCCGTAAGGGAAGGAGCTTCCAAACGCATACCCCAAATCTCGTAGCATCCGTTAGAGGTACTATATACGATGTTAGCGTGCGATACAGCCAGCAATCTTACTCCGAATTTATCGGAGGGGTCACCAACAAAAACGTTCTCAAAGGAACAGACCCCGCTCTGTATTTTAGAGATGTATCTTTGGATACCTTAAATGAAATGGGTAATAGACATTTCGCTAGTGCAGTGGAATCTAACGTTCGGGTTTATGAATCTTCAGTTGAGGTACAACCAATTGATCCAGCGACTGAGGATGTCGCCGAGGGTTTAATCCTCAAAGAAGGCCAGCAAATTAAGCTGATGAGTTTAGCATCAACCTTAAAAAAGGCTCAAATCCGTAAGTTGGAGCGCGAAGATTTTCATTACTGGGAAATGACCGTACCCAAATTTTTAGGTTCTGAGCAAAACGGAATTGACACTCCAGAAATGACGGTTGAGTCCGCTACTTATGAAGATAATGCAAAAAAGGATTCTCAGCCCGTGTCAGGAGATGTAAGTCCTGTAGAAGCAATGAATCAGCTTCATCGCTGACAGCGAAGTTCAACCCTGCAAGATATTCAGGGCAAATATGTATTGATGTAAATTTGCCATTCGTTAAAAATACGTGTATAAATTTGCCTTCAATGTAGTAAGGAGGCTTAGTGTATTATACAAGACTAGGTAAAACTCCTCGTAAGAGGCACACAGCATTTAGAAAAGATGATGGATCTTTATATCGTGAGCAGTTAGTTGGGCTGGAAGGTTTTTCGGGGATTTCTTCTTTGCTGTACAAGGAAAGATACCCCTCAGCAACTATTCAACTAAAACC
>CAZRWM010000281.1:0-1582 GCA_964603885.1 uncultured bacterium | reverse complement strand
TACTAGTTGATCGTAATTCCTGTAATTTTCACAGCTGTAAAGTACTGTCGATGACCCTTAACACGTCGGTATCGCTTACGACGCCTTTGTTTGAAAACCAAAATTTTCTTATGGCGTCCTAGAACTCTACCATTTTCCTTTACTTCGCCACTCTCAATAACTACTGTACCAGTAACCTTGGCATTCACAGATTTACCAACATGTAGATTGTTAGAATCAGCGACTAATAGGACGTCGTCGAATACTACTTCGTCTCCGCGCTTGCCAGCAATCTTTTCGATTCTGATTTCAGTTCCTTCTTCAACTTTGTATTGTTTGCCACCAGTTTTAATAACCGCGTACATGTCTGCCTCCATACTCGACTCCACTCGCTTAAGATGACAACGAAAATTGCCGCTTGAATTCAAACGTACAAAATCGAGATGTAGGAGTATATCCAAGGGGGGATGTTCAGTCAATTTAATTTTTCAGGAGAATCGAAAATTTTCGAAATGAAGGTTAGAGTCTCCTCGAACGAAAATCCTCGTGTTAGTTTCTTTTTCTAACTGTTTAAAATTATACTCATCATGTTCAAGTAAAATTGCAGCAACTTCAGGGTGACATGTGGCGTGAACAAGGTCGGCGTGATGTTTGCTCTGACAAAACTTCTTCAGCTCTCTAAATATTTTATTACACATGTAATCTCGACTGTGTATTCTTCCCCGACCTTTGCAGTACGGGCATTTCTCTAGAAGTTGTGACGCGAGTGTCTTGCCTATACGTTGACGAGTAAGTTCTAGAATCCCTAATTCGCTTATTGGTCGAATGTTGTACTTTGTCTTATCTCCGCGACAGCTTTCCTTTAGAGTTTCATAGACTCGCTCTCGATGATCTATAACGAGCATGTCGATAAAGTCGATTACGACAATTCCGCCTAGGTTACGCAGTCTAAGTTGTCTAGCGATTTCAACTGCAGCTTCCAGGTTGGTATTGAAAACTGTTTCCTCAAGGTCATTTGTACCGATATAAGAGCCGGTATTTACATCAATACTAATGAGTGCCTCAGTCTCTTCTATTATTACATAGCCGCCCGACGGTAGCGAAACGCGAGAATTAATAGCCCGGTGTATCTCTTCCTCAATTGAGTGTTTTTCAAAGAGCGTCTCGCTTGAAAAATTGATTCGTTGTCTAAGTTTTTCTGGAAAAAATTTACAGTAATTGATGACTTTTTCGTATTCGTCACGATTATCAATGTAGAAATTATCGATCGAACTATTGAAGAGGTCTCTTACAACCTTGAGTAATAAGCTTGATTCTTCATGCACCAGGGAAGGCGTTGGACTTAGCATTTCCTGACGTTCGATTGACTCCCAAAGGTTTACTAAAAACTCGAGGTCTTCTCGTAGTTCTGCCTTAGAATGGCTGGTTGCTACAGTCCTTATGATCAAACCCATGTTGTCAGGTTTTATACCTAACCCGATTTCATGTAAGCGAGCCACTTCAACTGCGTCCTCTATTCGTCTGGATATGCCAATATGACTGGAGGTAGGCATTAAAACTAAATATCGACCTGGTAGAGTTAAATAAGTTGTTCCACGCGCAC
>CAZRWM010000280.1:0-1588 GCA_964603885.1 uncultured bacterium | reverse complement strand
CATCAGTGCCATTTGCACATGCGATTGCGTATTCACTACCAACAAATTCACACATCGAAGACTCAAGTTCTGATACTTCAGGGCCATTGATGAAACCAGCGGAATCTAATACTCTCTGCATTCTTTGATCGATTAGCGATTTGTACTCTGCATACTGGGACTGAAGATCTGCAAATGGAATTTTCATAAGATTAGCCTTCATGATATGGATTCTCACTAATTAGTTTTACTGTTTTGTTTGACAGTAATTGGTATTGAGTTCGATCCAAACTATCGGTGGCTATACCTTCAGAATTAAATTTAAGAGGATTACCAGATAAGGAAACCCAGCCTTTTATTCTAGCAGGAATGCCGTAAACTAAGGCAAAATCTGGTACGTCTTTTGTTATCACTGAACCTGCTCCGATAAAACTATAGGCACCGATAGTTATACCACACATAACAGTCGCGTTTGCTCCAATGGAACATCCTCGTTTAAGTCGCGTATTTCTGAATTCATTTTTTCGTTCAATGAAACTTCTAGGATTTATTACGTTGGTAAAAACCACTGAAGGTCCCAAAAAGACGTCATCCTCGATAGTCACACCTGTATAAATGGAAATGTTATTTTGAACCTTTACTCGATTACCTATTTCTACATTGGGGCCGACTACACAATTCTGACCAAAAATACATTTTTCACCAATTTTAGATTCTGCAAGGATATGACAAAAATGCCAGATTTTAGTGTCTTTTCCTATTTTCACTTGATCATCGACAAATGAAGTTTTGTGTACGAAAAAGTTTGAATTCACGACTTTTTGCATAGCGGATGATAATCTCCTATTAAGCCTACAGGATTAGCGTTTCGTATTCCCTGCGCTATTTGAATTGCAACTCTTGCGTCTTCTAAGCCATATCCGGCACCATTGAGAATTCCTTCATAAACTCGATCATGTAAATCTGTAAATCCAGTTGAAAACTCGAGTTCTTCACCTTCAATACAAATTGACCTATATGTGCGCTGACCTGCTTCTTTCTGTAATTGTGGGAGGTCATCTGAATCCACTGATAGAAACCATCTTACGCGTGCACTTTCTAGTTCAAGATATCCAGAAACTTTCTTTCTTTCAGAAATATGGACTACACTTTCTTGTACCGAACCAAAAAGCCATGTAAGCATATCAAAAAAATGGATGCCAATATTCGTTGCAACGCCCCCTGATTTACTGTCATCTCCTTTCCAAGAGTAGTGATACCAATTACCTCTCGAGGTAATGTAGCTAAGATCGACGTCATATTTATCTTTATGAGACTCTTTAAGCAATTTTTCGCGAAGCTTAATGATTGTCTCATGAACCCTAAGTTGAAGAATGTTATACACTCTTTGGCCAGTTTCCTCCTCAATTGTTCTGAGGGCATCTACATTCCAAGGGTTCAAAACGAGAGGTTTTTCACAAATCGCATGAGCACCTGATCGCAGAGCAAATCTTATGTGTGCATCATGTAAATAATTAGGAGAACAAATGCTCACGTAGTCTATAGGTTTTCCAGATCGTTTTAATTTATCGAAATGACGATCAAATCGTTCAAATTCCGTGAAGAAGTC
>CAZRWM010000279.1:0-1627 GCA_964603885.1 uncultured bacterium | reverse complement strand
TTTTTTCTAAATAGGGCGAACTTTTCACCTGACTGATTAATTCTTGATCAAACTCACCAGAGATAATCAAAGGTTCCACCTGTATAAAACGATGACTTACCTGAGCAATCAATTCGCTAATCGCTTTTCCCACTAAGTACTCAATTCTCTCCTTGGGCTCTTCGAATTGCATTATTCTTTGCCTAACGTCTTCTCTTTGGTCATCTAAGACATTTAACAGTAACTCATATGCTTCTTCGTAAGTAATGTGCCCCAAACGAAAACCATCACCAAAGTCCACAAAGTGATAGCAAATATCATCAGCAGCTTCAACCAGAAAAGCCAATGGGTGTCTTGAGTACGAGTCATCAGGCCGTTTATGGAGCCCGACTTCCTTTGCTACCTGACGAAATATTTCTTCTTCACTTTGAAAATATCCGGGTTTTTTTCCAGAAATACCCACAGTAGGATTTTTTTTCCATAAAGCCGGGCGTGGATACTTGCACATCGCTGCCAAAGTAGCGCATGTAAGTTGTAACCCACCTTTGTTATTAGGATGTTGCAATTTAGTCAAGGCTCTCAGAGCTTGGGCGTTGCCCTCAAACTTTAAAAAATCTTCTGCTTGTACAGGCTCCAGAGACTCAATGATATTTTTACCGTTGAGGGTATGTTTAAACCAATGCTGGATTGCCTGCTCCCCTGAGTGACCAAACGGCGGATTACCAATATCATGTGCCAAACAAGCTGCAGCTACCAAAGCCCCTAAATCTGAGCTTATGACGTCTTTAAGTTGGTAACGCTCAATCAGGTCGGCAGCAACTGCAACACCCAAACTCCGGCCTACACAACTCACCTCAAGAGAATGCGTTAATCTCGTTCTAACATAGTCCACGTGTGCCAAAGGAAACACCTGCGTCTTATCTTGCATTCTACGAAAAGCAGAACAAAAAACGATACGATCGTGGTCTCTCTGATAAGCGGAGCGACCCCTTGTATCATATGGCTCATCACGACCTAGCCGACGGGTACTTAAAAGTTTATTCCAATCCATCAAATTCAACTTTCGGGGACGCATTGTATCAAATTACAAATCTATTATTGATCAATCACTGGAAACTTTTGTATTCACTTGATAATTTTTAATAGTTACATTTTCTAGTGAATATAATTTTTGATCTAATGGAGCGATCATGACAGCGACGTCTAACATATTAATTTCGGGTTCTTCGGGCCTTGTAGGTCGGGCCTTAAGTGAAAGTTTATCATCGGCGGGTCACAATGTTTACAAGCTGGTCCGTAGAATGCCAGCTCATAATGAGTTTCAATGGAATGCTATAGACCAAATCGAACTACCAAAAGACACCCAACTCGACGCTGTTGTTCACTTAAGCGGTGAAAACGTTGCATCCAAACGCTGGTCCAAACATATCAAGCAAAGTATCTATGAATCGCGAATTCTAAGTACTCGCCTATTGGTAGATAGCATGGCCAGCTTAAATCATCCTCCTCGCACTTTTGTCTGTGCCTCAGCGGTTGGTATCTATGGAGATCAGAAGGATATTATCTTAGCTGAAAATGCTACGGAAGATTACAAAGGTGAAGGATTTCTTGTATCTGTAGCTAGGGATTGGGAATCTGAGGCTCGAAG
>CAZRWM010000278.1:0-1634 GCA_964603885.1 uncultured bacterium | reverse complement strand
CTTGATAAGTTCCGAATAGTAAATTCTCTGGCATCATACTTAGATCTCCAATAATACATTAAAGAGGTTCAAGTCTGTTAAATTGTTGGCCTACTTGTTCAATTGCACCGAATGTTTCAAGTTTATAACAAATGGAAATCGATAATTCGGTTGATTATTTCAAACCTCAATTTAAGAGGACTTGTAAGCTGTGTCAAACAGTTTAGTTAATCACTGAGACTCTTAAGTGTAAAATTATTCGATTCTTGGTATGGTAACTTTGCTTATTCGCAATCGCAAGAAAAGGCTTGCCTAATTTTCACAAACAAAGGTCCCGGATCAAGCTTGATCCAGGACCCTGCTTTATGTGCCGGTTACTGCGCTAACTAGGCACAATTTATCACTTATTATAGAGCGAATCTTTGCCTTGGGTAGGCTCCAAACATGTGTACTTCTCCGAGCATATCTCTGGCATTTCGAAGACGTCTCATATTCTCTCGAAATTGTCGACGACCGTACTGATCCCAGAATCTTATGTGACCTTGCATCGCTAAAGAGCGTAAGTAAGGAATATAGCTATTTAGGATACTAACGGCGCGACTTCGACCGTAATAAGAATTGTTCAGCATGCGAGCTGCTTCATGCAGTTGTTGCATGGAAATCTGGTAATAATTTTGAGCTTGCCATGAAGAAAACTGGATCTGGCCGGAGAAAGAAAGATTAGTTAGTTGATACGCAGCGTTTCGTATTTTATGGCCTGCGTTATAGCTGTTCTCCCCTGAATGCCAATGGTCTCGGTGTCGTTGTACTCTAGAATTACCCTCACCAAACTTAAAGTCATCAATTTCATTGAACCTAGAGCTGGGACTAGATGGGACAGCTTGTGATTTTTCTGCGTCAAATTTCAGCATAGGTGGTTGTGAGAGTGCGGCAGTGTGTTCGATCTGCTGATCTACTAAATAAGCTCGATCGATCAATTGAACTTTGTTGGCATATGAATTAAATGAAAATCCTATTATAAAAGCGATTAAGGCAAATCGGCGACCTGTCATGATGTTTCCTCCCGACCTCACTAATTATAGAGATCTGTGAATTACAATTTTGATCGCAGTTTAAGAAGAACTTTTAAAGCGTCAAGTGTAAATCTTACTAAATTTGCACAGTGTGGAATTATTAGCTTCAGACCAGCTAGACTGTAAACATGTATTCTTCAAGCGATTATCTTAACGTAGTGGTTGGCAGAGGCGGTATTGCCACACAATTAATTTCCCAATTAATCGAAAAGGGTGAAAAAGTTTTAGTTTTGGCACGTGGCCCTGTTGATGAACTAGACACTCCACATGTTCACCTAGACCTAGAGAATCAGGAGTCCATCGCAGAGGCTTTTGAAACCATTAATGAACCTGTAAAAAGAGTTTTAGTTTGTACTGGGCTTTTACATGGTAATGGAGAATGGGGGCCTGAAAGACAATGGTCAGAGCTTGATGCAGAAATACTGATGAAATACTATCAGATAAACACCATAGGTCCTGCACTTGTTGCTAAATATGCTTTACCCAAACTACCTAAGGATGAGTTGGGAATACTTTGTGCCTTCTCGGCACGTGTCTCCAGTATTTCAGATAACCGTCTAGGAGGTTGGTACGGTTATCGCT
>CAZRWM010000277.1:0-1640 GCA_964603885.1 uncultured bacterium | reverse complement strand
AACATATGCTCTTCACCAATTTCCTCGGCCATTTCCACATTAGCTCCGTCCATTGTTCCTATTGTTAGGGCTCCGTTTAGAGCAAATTTCATATTCCCAGTACCAGAAGCTTCAAATCCCGCCGTCGAAATTTGCTCACTTAAATCCGTTGCTGGAAACATTTTTTCAGCAACAGATATTCTGTAGTTTGGGACAAAAACAACTTTCAACTTATCATTAGTATCTGGATCAACATTTATAAATTCCGCAACGGAGTTGATCAGTTTTATTACAAGCTTGGCCATGAAATATCCTGGGGCAGCCTTTCCCCCAAATATTACAGTCATGGGATGAAAGCCTTTCAAATTTCCAGACTTCAATTTCCGATATAACATGATTGTATGTAATATGTTCATTAACTGACGTTTGTATTCGTGAATCCTTTTGATATGCACATCAAAAATTGATTTGGAATCAACTACCACACCAGTCTGGTGCTCTATCAAATCTGCCAATATTTTTTTATTATCCGTTTTAATATCAGTAAAACGCTTACGGAACCCTTTATCATTGAGGTGCTTTTCGATGTGAGTTAATTGTGAGAGATCAGTTATCCAGTTTCTCCCAATTTTCTCACTTATTAGATCTGCTAATTTAGGATTACATTGTAAAAGCCATCGACGGGGCGTTACTCCGTTTGTTTTATTATTAAATCGCTCCGGATACAATGCTGCAAAATCACTCAAAAGATCTTTTTTGAGAAGCTTACTATGAAGCTCAGCTACCCCATTGATAGAGTGTGACCCAACAATACTAAGGTAAGCCATTCGCACTTCTCGAGCTGGCTGCTCTTGAATTAAGCTCATCGCGATTATCTTAGCTTGGTCTCCCTCATATTTAAGACTGACATCCCGGAGAAATAAACGATTTATCTCATATAAAATATTCAGATGACGAGGCAATATCTCTTCAAACAGACTTACTGACCATTTTTCAAGAGCTTCTGGCAGCAGAGTATGATTGGTGTAGGCGCAAGTTTTAACTGTCATTTGCCAAGCTGTTGGCCAATCTAAGCCTTCCTCATCCATTAATATCCTCATAAGCTCTAAAACAGTCAAGGCTGGATGAGTATCATTTAATTGAATCGCTACTTTGTCCGCAAACGAATCGAAATTGGTATGATTACGCTTATATCTCTTTATAATATCTTGGACACTAGCTGAAACGAAAAAATACTGCTGCTTGAATCGAAGAGCTTTACCTTCATAATTATTGTCATTGGGATATAGTACTTTCGTGATTTTCTCAGCTGCATTTTTGTCCTGAACCGCTGCAAAATAGTCGCCATCATTAAATTCTTGAAAATCAAAATCATGTGTAGCGCGCGCCGACCACAGTCTTAAAGTGTTCACACAATCGTTTTCAAAACCAACCACAGGAGTGTCGTAAGGTACCGCCAATATTTCGGTAGTATCTACCCATTTGAGCTCGGCAGACTTCTCTCCCTCAGGCTTTATGAGTCTTCCACCAAATCGTATGATAACGGAGAGATTTGGACAAGCAACCTCCCAAGGATTACCTTTTGCTAACCAATTATCAGGTTCTTCAACCTGAAACCCATCTTTTATCTCTTGTCTGAAAATTCCATATTCATAGCGAAT
>CAZRWM010000276.1:0-1655 GCA_964603885.1 uncultured bacterium | reverse complement strand
GGTACTCAAAATATTTAGAAATATCGCGAGTATAAATTAGACCTTTGAGATCCTCTGCACTTGGGTCATCGACAACGGGCGCTAGTTTGTAAGCTCCATTTTCGAGAGGACTAATTTCTAAACTTAATTGACTCAATGTAGAGATTACATAGCCGATTAAAAATGCAACACCAAAACCGATAACGTTCCACCAGAGCCAAGATATTTCAGGAACCCAAATCCAAAGTATAGCGTTGAAAACTAATCCCACTAGAAGTCCTGTAGTGGCCCCGTATCCATTACAACGACGAGTGAGGATACCCATTAGAAAAAGTGCCAAAATAGGGCCATTAGCCAGACTTGCTATTTTATTTACAGACTCGATAATTGAGTCGCTTATATTACCCACAAAGAAAGAAAAAACTACGCAAAGAATACCCCAAAATACTGTAAACACACGGCTCATAAAAAGTTGCTTTTCAGCGGCTAATTGACCACCCTCTACAAAGAATCTCTCATAAATATCTTTTATGGTAGTTGCAGATAATGAATTAATCGTAGAATCAAGTGAGGACATTGCCGCTGAGAACAAAGCTACTATTACCAGACCTATGATTCCATGAGGCAAATTCATCAAGATAAATTTAGGAACTGCCAAATTGAAGTTGTAAGCTTGATCAGTTTGAGAGAAAAGAGCCTGCAAAAACTCAGGATTTTTAGATATATAAGCTCCGATACAGACGCCCAAAAAACAGTAGGTTAATACGAGTGGGAAACGCATAAAACCATTGAGCATTAGGGCTAGATTAGTATCATCAACGTTCTTACTAGACATCTCACGTTGTACCTGAGTCTGATCACAACCATAATATGAGACATACAGGAAAAGTCCACCAAACAGCATGGGTAGAAAAGCGAAAGTCTTACCATCTCCAAAGCCATGACCCTCAAAATCTACAGTTTGAAACCCATGAAATGTTGCTTTAGGTGCTAAATCACCTAATCCGGCTAAAACTTCACCTGTTTTGGGAAACCACTCAACTACCTGGCTAAAACCACCTACCGCGTCGATACTGTAGATAAGACACATTAAAATACCCAGATAAAGTATAAACATCTGGATTACATCAGAGATAACAACTGCCTCCATTCCGCCAAGCATGTCATAAATAATTGTTACTACTCCCAGAATTATGACTGCCCAATAAAACGGTAAACCTATAATCTCTTGCAAAACTATGGCTATTCCATAAACCGTGACTCCTGTCCCGAAAGCTCTTAAAAATTGGAAAAGAATTGACAATGTGGTCCGAGTACCAACTCCGAATCTTAATTCGAGATACTCATACACAGAAACTAAGTTTAGTTTTCTGTAAAATGGCAAGAGAAATACCATGATTACAATCATCGCGAGAGGGACGGCAAACTCGTACTGAAGCCAGAGCATTCCCGTTGTTATAATAAAGGCTGGCGCACCTAACAGTGAATTCGTTGAACACTGAGTTGCCATAGTTGATATACCGATTGACCACCAGCTAAGATTATTACCACCTAAATAGTAAGACTTCATATCCTCTTGCTTCTTTCCAAGAGCATAGGACATATAAATCATTCCCGCCAAATAAACGCATACTACAGTCCAATCTACGAAATTCATCGGCGTCCCTCCCTTTGCT
>CAZRWM010000275.1:0-1660 GCA_964603885.1 uncultured bacterium | reverse complement strand
GACCCATTCTCTCAAATTAGCACCTTGAAACTTACCAAGATGTTGTTCATATTCCCCGAAAGAGGCAAGCATGAAATCATTACCCATACTTTGATATTTGTGCCAAAACATACTTTTAGAGCTGAGCCAATATTGTATTGTCTACCTTTGCAGGATATTTTGTCATGACTCTCTCAATAAAATTTACTATGAGTCTATTCTGTTGATCTTTAAGTAGCAATTCACGCAAACGATCTTCGACTTCTTCAAAACTAGAAATCTTACCCGGTACTGTTTTAACGTAGCGCAAGATGTGAAAACCATTACCATTTTTTCCAGATATCAATTCAGGATGGACCTCTCCCTCCTTCAGAGTCTCAGCCACAGCATGCATTTGCTTCGTCACTTCGCTATTGTTCAAGTACCTCATATCACCCCCGTGTGATTTAGTGGCAGAATGTTCGCTATGCTCCTCAGCTAATTGAGCAAACCCTCTAGGATCATCAAGGGCCAAATTCAGTACCTTCAAAGCCTTACTTCGTTCTGTGATAAAGATATGACTCACCCATCGCCCAACACTCTTGACGAACTTGTCTTTATGAACTTCGTAGTAAGATTTTAATTCCTTTTCTCCCACCTGGGCCTGTATTAGAAGTTCTTTACGCTTGAGCTCCACAACAAGCTGCTCTCGAAAAGCCTCACTTTTGTGTTCTATTTTACGATGAAGGCTATCCGAATATTGTAAAGGACTTGCCTTGTATTTACGGAATAACAAATCGAATTCCATTGCTAAATCTCTTAATTCGTCTTGATTCTCCTCTGCCTTAAGAAAGAAGTCTTTCGGTAGAACGCTACGAGCAAGAGCGAGGTAGCGCTGCGTCACCAATTCATTTTTAATCAAGTAAACACCCTTCGAATTCAATGTCACATCAAACTCAAACTTGAGTGGATTACTTAATTTCGATAGAAGCGTCCGAATCCTCTGAAAGGTAAGTGTACTTTGTATGAATGGCGCTACGTTTTTCAGTGGCGAATAAACTCTCGTTGAGTCTGCAGTTTTCTTGAGCAAAAAATATCGACCTTCGAACGGAAGAACAGCTGTTAAGTTTCCCTTAGAAGTCGACCTTAGTGCTTTTAGAAACTGGACTGGTATTTTACTTTCAGATTGATTTGAAAAACTCTTTCTCACCAATGAACTTTTTTCGAACTTATTTACATTGTTTATTTCCTGCAATGTGGAAGGTTTACTACCCTCAAGCACATCAAAGCTGTGTACTTCATCAATTTCAAATAAACTCCTATGTTCTTCATAATACCCTTTAATGTCTGGTAATCCGATCGGTTTAACCTGTTGCCTGAGCAACTCCGTCAGAAATACTTTGAACTGAAAATCTTCTAATTTTTCTCGAAAATCAGTCCGTTCCTCCAAACCCGAGCTACGACTATCTTCTAAAATCGCGTAGTGTTTGTGAAGCTGCTCTAGGAATCTCTTTTTCTGATCTGAACGCGTCAAGCCAACCGCCTCTGGTCTGGCTTGGTACTCCTTAAAGCGTCGATCAAACTCTTTCTTCCTCACAATGGATTCTCCAACTTTTAAAACCATTGGTTCACTAACCATCTTTGAGGCTGACTGAATTTTATCTTCGAGTTTGATCTTGTCCCAAACTAACTCTTGAATCTG
>CAZRWM010000274.1:0-1670 GCA_964603885.1 uncultured bacterium | reverse complement strand
TGTATGTAACTTTTTGGGCGAGCATGATGATTCCGGGAATGATGTTTATCGTGCCTCAATATGTAATCATTACGAAACTAGAATGGGTGAATTCATTACAAGCTATGATTATTCCTCATGCCGCCAATATTTTCGGTTTGTATTTAATGAAGCAGTATATCGAGCAGATTCCGCATTCTCTCTTCGAAGCAGCTATTATTGACGGAGCGAGAGAGTTTGATTTATTTAAGATTATTATCATTCCCCTTACCATGCCCATTTTAATGACTCTTTTTTTAATGACTTTCTTGGCGCAGTGGTCAAATTTTCTCTGGCAATTGATCGTTAATACACCCGATTCAGCAATGATGACACTCCCAGTGGCATTAAGTTATCTCAAAGGTCAGCATAATACTGACTGGACAACTTTAATGGCGGGTTCCGCTGTGATGTTAATACCTATCGTTCTGTTGTTCCTTGCTACACAGAAATATTTCGTCGCCGGAATGACGGCAGGAGCTGTTAAAGAATGAAGTATTACAAAGTAACGACTAATCCTTTGTTCTTTCTCCTGTTGTCAGTTTCCCTGTTGGGTATGATTCTAATGCTCTTGTCTGTTTCGGATAATGAGATCTCTGAAAATAGTGTAATAGAGATAGGTGAACATCGACTTGTAAAAAGACAACTTGACGGTAATCAATCCTTCTATCAAATTCTAGACTCTTCGGGGCAGAGTGTCCCAGATGTTATTCCTCTGACCTCACCTGAAGCTCGAAAAAATATTAAGAGCGATTCCCTGAACTCGTCTATTCCAAAATGGAAGCTTACCGATAATTTCTCATCTACTCAAGGTGACTTTGTTGTGTCGAGTAAGTTTTCCTCCGTACAAACTACTGATGACATAATTAAGTCTAAAGAGGCGTCCGATTTGCGAACTTTAGGAAAACGAGTAAATGATGTAATTACTGAAGAGCCAAAATTGAAAGTATGGGTAACGTACAACGATGAACAGTTTCGTGTGTACCAAAGACTGGTAAAGGATTTCGAAAATAGAAATAAGGTCGAAATAAAAATATCTAGGATCCCTTTTCAAGGTCAAGGCGAAAAGATAATGTATGCTTGTAATTCTAAGCGAGCACCAGACATTGCCCGTATGGATATTGGGTTGGTTCCAAAATTTGCAGCCGGAAAAGCACTATTGGCACTGGACGATTTGGGGTTGAAGGACTTTAGCTCAGAGTTGTTAGAGGCTGCCTTAGATGCAGGAAGAGTTTACTTGCCTGGTGTGGGCATGCGAAGTTATGCGGTTCCGGATGAGTTCACAACTTTAGCTCTATACTACAACAAAGAGATGTTTTCTAATGCGGGATTAGATCCGGATCGACCGCCCAAATCTTGGCAAGAGTTTGTTGATTATGCTAAGAAGTTGACGAAAGACCTCGATGGGGATGGTAAGCCTGAACAATATGGTTTTGCAATGCAAATTACTCCTTGGTGGTCAATGCCCTTTTTGTTTAGTTTTGGGGGTAACGTTCTGGATGAAAAAACAATGCAATGCAAGCTCAATGAAAGTGGCGCTATTAATGCTTTGAAATTCCAAGTAGGTCTCTCAGTTGAGCACAAGGTTGAAGGTGGCGCTTGGAGGTCTGGAGCCATCACTCCAGCCATGGGATTTAAGAATAAAATTTATG
>CAZRWM010000273.1:0-1722 GCA_964603885.1 uncultured bacterium | reverse complement strand
AGCGGTAAATTCATGGTTCACCTATTTCGTCTCGCAAATAATAAAATCCGTATGAAAATTATCGCAACCCGAACTCGTACGGCTGCAGGTAATCTAAGCGCTAAGTTCAACTTTAAAGTTTTTGGCATAAGCCTAGTGAAACGATCCATAACAAAAATTACTGCAATAGATTTAGCCAAGTTCAGCTCTGCTAGCGAATATGGTGATTTGTTCATGTTAGATTATGTTCTTGATCTTGAGGATTCTGAGGTACGTAATGCCTACAATGGTATTCTAGACTCTACATTCACTTTTAAGAATCTTAGTATTGCAAACCCGTTTAATGAAAACAAGAATCTGGAGAATCAGATCCTAACCGATCTAACTTTAATCGAAAATATAAGCAAAAAAGATGCACGTAAGCGTTCTCCCAGAGTAAAAAGACTGTTCAGAGGCAAGAACCAGTACAAACGGAACTCCAATAATTTCAAAGTTGGACTTCTTTTAGCTAAATATCAGCACCGTAATATATTCATTCAGAATCGCGTAGTCAGTTATGATTCTGAAGATAGTCCAACTCAGTTTCTGTTTAATAACTATTCTTTTTATCAAGGCTCTAACCTTTTTTGGGGTATGTTTAAGAAAGATCGCGTTTTCACAGTTTCTACGTTATTACCTATTGATGAGAATGATGAGGTGCAAGGTTTCTCTGATTTAGGAATCAGTCTGGATATACGCGACAAGAGATTCTTGTACAGTGAGATTCGCGAAACCATGAATCATACGAGACGTAGCCTCTCCAACGAAATTTACAATACAATCGATTTTGGAGAATTCAAAAACCTAAAACCTTGGCAAAAAGTAGACAGAGCTCGAGTTTTTCACCAAATTTTCTTTCATGAGGCAGCGATTAGATACTTCTTGCAATACCCTACAGATCGCCTGGGTGACGATTTATACAATTTTGTGCAATCTATACCTATGCCTGGTGGAGCTTACAGCGCTCCCACGCCAGATCCAAACACCTACTACTGGATTAATTGGCTTAATAATTATAAAAAATCTGTTGACGAATTCATTAATGTATTTAAATCCGCCTGCGAAATTAAAATTCAAGCGAATTCCAATCAGTTCAAAGCTTTTGAACAGAAAATTATGGGCTTACGAAGCAATGTCGCATTTCAGACCTTCGGAACAGGCTTTATGATTCACTTACTGCCAACTGAGCTGAAAAAAAAGCTAGTACACATTAATCTTTTATGGGATGCTGAAGGGGTTGAACCCCTAAGATTCCAATATGGAGATAATCCCAAAAGTAAAATGTACAAGAATCTAGAATACATTGAGAGCTTGCTCAACAATCGGGGCTACGACTTGAGAATCATTGAGGAGCAAAAAAGGTTTCAAATTCTACGAAGCAAAGTGTCTCGGCGCGTTCAACGTTTTCAGCAACTGTACCAACGAGCGAGCCGACCCTGAAGTAAAAATAACTTTATCTCAGTTAAGGTGAAATATGACAAAAATTACGATACTAGCAACAAGCTTAAGAGAAAATTCTAAATCTCAAAAACTAGCTCGAATATTTGCAAATATGTCGACCGATCACTCATTGGAGATGCAATTATTAGATATAAGAGACTTAAATCTACCCCTAGCAGGAACCGCCGGATGCTGGGAGGGCTCTCATATGGACACCTTAAAAGAGGCTATTGAGAGTGCTAGTCACATCATCTTCGCAGTCCC
>CAZRWM010000272.1:0-1745 GCA_964603885.1 uncultured bacterium | reverse complement strand
GCTAGATTTGTGAAAAAAATATAGAAAGGTTCTCTAAACCGTTAAATATGTGGTCAATCTCTCTACTAGAATGATTAACAATATCCATCGACTAAATTACCTACTAACGATGATCGAATTTTGCGTAAAAATTTGAAGATAAAATATGGGCTGACTAGTTATTTGGTTTACACGCAACTTTATTACTATTTATGCGTAGAAATTATTGTAAAAACTCAAGGAGTCTTCTCGTGCGAACCTTTGCTTTTCTGTTGTCCTCTATTTTTTTGGTGAATTTTGTTATGGCGACTGTTGAATGCCGCCTGGAGGAAGATGGGGAAATTGTGTACGGGGATCTCAGTGAGTCGATGTGCGCACATTTGGGTGGTTTGAACATGAATGCTCTGGGTTTTCCCGTAAATCGTAACTATTCTGGTTCGATGAATGAAAGTCGATTTTTATTCACAAACTTGATGATTGATAAGGCATTAGGAAGAGATAGTTACACCGAACGGCAGAACCAAATGAAAGCCATAGTTAAATGCAAGCTGGTTGATGGAGACGAGGTCATTATTGGGCATCTTTCCAGATTCATGTGCGATCATTTAGCAGGAGAGGAAGTTGTAGATAATAAACAAAAGAGCGCTAAAATAACTGACAAAGTGAAAAAGAGTATTCGTAAGCAAGCGGTCATGAGAAAAGGAAAGCAAGTAGACATTGAATGTCGTATAGAAGATGATGGCGAACTATTCTACGCAGATATGACTCGCTTCATGTGCTCTCATTTGGGTGGGGTTGTTCTCGATGATCTCAATCTTTCCAAAAATCCCCAGTACAACGGCTCAATTCACTCCAGCCGTTTTTTAGATGAGCATCCCAAAGCAATTGTTAAATGCCATATTCAGGAGGGTGATGAAGAGATTACTGGCGATCTATCTAGATTCATGTGTGATCATCTAGGGGGTACAATTATAACCGATACTCCAGAGCAGCCAGTTACTCCGTATTCTTTAGGAAGCGATGATTTAGAGGCTTCATTTAATGATCTATCTGGAGCTACTGTGGAAAATACGAAGCAGGAGAGTTTCAAGAAGCTGATTAAGAAAAAGGTGCCGGCTTTAAAGTTCTACAATTCATCCACTACGACTGAGGACTCAGAAGATTACAGAGAATTTGACCCACATAAGGAGGTCCTACTTCTTCTTAGAGACAACGGCAAGAGGACTCTTGATAGTCATTTGAAGTCGGATCGAAAAACATGTTGGTTCATTCACGACTTTGACCAGCTCGAAATAAGCTATTTGAGTTTGGATAAGATGTCGAAGAAGCATATGCAAGACGGCTCTGGTTTTCGTGACTACTTTTATGAATTACGGGACTACATAGAAGATAAAACGGGCCAGCCAGCTGCAGAATACATCCGTCAAGAGAAGCGAAAAGTAAAAAAAATAGCGAAGAAATTGGGGTGTAAGCGTTAGGTAATATTAAAAATACTAATGGAATTAGCTTACCTGACAGGTTAGGTTCGTTGGTAGGATCTACTATAATCTGAGAGATAAGCGTATCTAACGCCTTAATTCACGATGGTCACTAAGGCAAAAATATTAGTTGCTGAAAATTTTCCCTATAGGATATTCCAAACTAAACAGAATAGGGTTTTTACAGAATATTTTTAGTTCTTTCACATCAAAAAATTAAAACTATGCTCTAGTGAATTGAATTGCTGCGCAAAGCAGAATAATATGAATGGTCGCTCTTTAATTATT
>CAZRWM010000271.1:0-1777 GCA_964603885.1 uncultured bacterium | reverse complement strand
TCAAAACTCCTCCTGAACCAATAATTAATCCACAATCCATCATATTTACCAAGGTGGAGCCAGCTTCAGTCTGACTAAAAATATCACTTATCGATCGCTGCTTTTGGACACCTTTTAATCCAACTGCCAATGATTTATGTTGATCGAAAGATAAACGCAAAGCCTCCCTCGCAACAGCTTGTTCAAAGATTAAATCTTCTAAAGAATGAGGGATCGAGGTCGGACGAATCATTTTATTCTTAACCTGATTTCGGAGTTGTAATTCATTCAGGTCAAAAGGAACCCAACGCATTACATTTTCTAGACCGGCTTCTGCCATAACATTTGAAAAGGAGTAGCTCATTCCCAAATTTGCAGACACAGAACGGTTAAAAATATCTTCTCCGGTGTCATAATTCTTAAACACCGAAAAAACATCAGTAGTGGCCCCACCAATATCAACGCCTACAACCTTGATATCATCCAACTGAGCGACAGTTTGTATAATCTTTCCAACTGCACCAGGTGTTGGCATGATGTCTTCATCAGTGAGCTTCATAAGATTTGGATACCCTGGGGCATGTGACATCACATGATCTAAAAATTGAGCCTGAATTCTTTGACGTGGGGGGTCTAAATTTTCTTTTTCTAGACTAGGTCTAAGATTCTCACATATATCAAGTTCTACCTTATCGCCTAATATACGTTGTACTTCATCACGAGCATCTACGTTTCCGGAATAAATAACTGGAAGTTTATAAGACAGACCTAGTCGAGGTTTAGGATTACTAGCACCTACAATTTCCGTGATTGCTAAAACATGCTTTACGGTACCGCCGTCGACTCCCCCGGCCAATAACATCATATCAGGTCTGAGGTAGCGTACTCTTTCAATTTTCTCATGAGGCATTAGACCATCATTCACTGCAAGAGTTTCCATTACAATCGCTCCTGCACCAAGAGCCGCTCTTTCGGCGCTCTCACCTGTCATTTCTTTGACGACTCCAGAAACTACCATTTGCAAACCACCGCCGGCCGATGAGGTCGAAACATAGATATCTACACCGGTAGTATCACTAAAATCTTTCAGAATATTTCCATCTTCTGTCAACATTTTAATACCACTAAGTTCCTCAAGCTCACGTATAGAATTTCTGACACCATTGGTCACATCTTCCACAGGTGCCTCAACTGTCGTCGGGGCTTCACCTCTATGAGTTTGACGATATTCACCATCAACCTTTTGAATCAAAATCGCTTTTGTGGTGGTGCTACCACAATCTGTGGCTAAAATTCGACGAATACTTGTAGGATCAATATTTGACTTTGCCATAAATTTTCCTTAGTAATTACTTACGACTCAATACCTCTAACTCATGCATAGCCTTACCAGCTAGATTTGGATCTTCTGAGGGACTAGATAAACCCAATCCATCTTTGGAAGAACTCAACCCCTCTGGACATTGCCCTTTCGCTGCCAACTCCAAAAAACTAATTAGCTCTTCTACAGCCTCTTGTTTTTCCAGCATTTCTACTACCCTTGTGTATTGCCCGCCATCCATGAATAAAAATATAATTGGCCTCAATGTTAATAAAAAAGAAGACATCACAAACGCGAGAGGCCTATGCATTTCTAAATAAAATATGGCAGGAACGATGAGATTATAGCGCTCTATGCCCTGCGCTAATTTCCATAAAAGCTTACGATCGTCCAAATTAAATAATGATTCAGCCACTAACGACACCTTTCAAGGCATTCCAGAAGTCAAATAAAAGAAAGTCCATCCTACCAATCAAA
>CAZRWM010000270.1:0-1783 GCA_964603885.1 uncultured bacterium | reverse complement strand
TCTTAAACGAATATCCCTGTAAGGATCATGTAAAGCTTTCATTAAAAGTTTCAGATAAAGTTCATTTGAGTTTAATTTAGATATCGCCCAAATAGCAGATTCTCGCATGCTTATTCGTGGGCTGGATAGCATTTCCTCCAAAGATTTATGAAGAAGAACGGGATTCATTTCTTTAAGCGCAACGATAACATTAGCTCGGACTCGATTGTTCTTATCGCGAAGTAGCGGCATGAGGATGCTATGAAGTTGATTATGTGGAAAAGACTTGGCGCAGATTTCGACGGCTTGCGATCTGAATCTGTCGTCTTCGTGATTCAGGTAACGAGTGTAATTTTGTAAATTAATTAAATTTGTGTCGAATTTTGCGGAATTATAAGTCTTCAAGTCAGATATCGAGTCTGCCTTGGATTGCTTGGCTACGTTAATTTCTTTTGAAGAATTTTTTTCAGTTGTTACACCTGTAGAACTTGTACGTAAACTTAAATTTTCACTCAGAAAATTTTTAGCTTTTCCTGAAAGGTAAGAAATGTCTGGGTTACTGGACGAGTGAAATTGGTTAAGTAGAATATGCAATTTATGGAAATTTTCTTTTTCATAACATGCGTCAATTTGAAGCCTAGTTATGTACATCAGAGCTAAAATAATTGTTTTTTCGTTATCACTCTGCAGGTCTCTGACTATTTTATTAATTTTATTTACAGACATTCTCGAACTCTTTAATCAGCTGAGTTTTTAACCATAATTCATGACTTCTATTTTCTTATTTGGATTGTATTTTTATTGGAAGGTTCCAAATTCTTCAACGTAGCCAGTGAAAGTTCGCAGATTTGAATACTCATATCATTCTGTAAATATTTGAGTATCTTAATGGTCTCAGAGCAATGATGCTGGCCCAAGGCCATTATAGCTTCCGAGCGAACCTTTTCAGAGCCAGGAAGGCTACACTTTTTTAACATACCTACAATTTCGGAAGTAGTCTTTAAATTAGCTAAGCAATGAATTGCTGAGATTTTTATCTCTTCACGGTTAGACTCGATCATTTTTACTAACAAATTGATAATTTGCCGTTCACCAAATCTGTTGAGCACGCGAACCACGAATTGCCTGACTCTAGGATTTGGATCGCCGATCATATCTACGACGTCTGTCAGATTCTCTATTTTGGCGTGATTTACATAAACCTCTAAAGTTGAGCAGCGAATTAATGGATCATCATGATTTAAAAATTTAACATAGGGATTCAAATTGTCTATTTCTGTATATTCAGATGATTTAAGAATTGCTTCAAATGTTTGCTCTAAAGTACTTTCTGTAGACATTAAAACTTGTATACAGTCCTGATATTGTTGATGTGTAAGAGATGAATGTGAACAAAAATGGTTGTCAAGTACATCTCGTACAAGCATTGCTAATTCAGCAAGGTGCTGATTTTGACCAAAACTTATTTGACGTAAAACATGACTTAAAAGACCATAAGATTGTTCGTCGTTAATAATCTCAGGTGTTACTCTACTAAGTTTTATTAAAGTTAAATGAACTAACTCTGGGTCCTTTGATTGCAGCTCTAAAGCCATTTGTGAAAAGAATAAAGCCATTTATTTTCGTCCTAAATATTTTCCTCGCTATTAACGCTAATCGATTAAGGATTTGTTCTCGAGAGTTCTTTGCGTAGTTTGAATAATTTATTCAGACGATTAAGGGATGATTCTACCCCAGAAAATGAGAGATTTTCTGAGCGCATTAATCCAAATACATTCTCTCCTAAATCAATATAAGCTTCTTC
>CAZRWM010000269.1:0-1784 GCA_964603885.1 uncultured bacterium | reverse complement strand
GTTTATCCAGGCTCAACTCCAGATGAAATTGAAGAAAGTATTGTCACGCCCATCGAGGAGCGTATTTCACAAGTAAGTGGTATAGCTGAAATCAGTAGCTCATCTCAAGAGGGACATGGAGGAGTTGTAGTTAAAGTAGAGCCAGGCTTCGACATCCAAAGAGTTAAAGATGATATTGAAACCCAAGTCGGTCTAATTAACACATTTCCAAGAGATGCTGAAAAACCCAGTATCATCCGCGTTATACAGAAACAACCGGCGATTCTGGTTGGCATCCACGGCGATCTAAGTGAGGATGCACTTAAAATATTTTCCGACTCAATAAGGGACGAACTGCTCAAACTTCCTCAAATTACTTTAGTGGATTATCTTGATGATAAAGAGCGCGAAATCAGTATTGAAGTTGCGGAGTCCAAACTTCAAATGTATGGTTTGGATTTTTCGCAAGTATCTGATGCCGTTCGGCGTGAAAGTGTAAATATTCCTGCAGGATTAATAAGATCAAACGCTGGCGAAATTATGGTTCGAACCATTGATCAAAAATACACTGGTCAACAGCTTAAAAGTATCGTTCTAAAATCCAATCCAGATGGTTCTCAGCTAAGGCTCGAAGATGTAGCTGAAATCGTTGATTCATTTAAAGACGACAATCGTAAAAGCCTTATGGATGGCATCAATACAAAAGTTCTGCGTATATATAAAACTTCTGGGGGGGACCTTATCAAAATTGCGGATGCTGTGAAAGCCTACGTTGCAAAAAAACAAGCTGAACTCCCCAGTAATATTGAGATGCTTTGGTGGAGTGATTCTTCACGTATGGTGGAAGGTCGCTTAGCCTTAATGGTCAGAAATGGTCTTCAGGGACTTTTGCTAGTTTTTCTTGGCCTGACATTGTTTTTGGAGTTAAGACTTGCCTTCTTTGTGGCACTTGGAATTCCGATCTCATTCCTGGGAGCTTTTGTTCTTATGCAATTTGCAGGACAATCTTTCAATATGCTTTCGCTTTTCGCGATGATACTTGTACTAGGGATTGTAGTTGATGATGCAGTAGTTGTCGGTGAGTCTATTTTTCAAAAAATCAGAAAGGGCGAACCCCCGGACCGGGCTGCATACAATGGAACAACTCAAGTTTTTTGGCCCGTCGTGGCATCTGTCTCTACAACCATTGTTGCCTTTGTCCCCTTGTATTTTGTAGACGGAATGATAGGAAAATTCTTTGCTGTAGTTCCATTTGTTGTTATTGCAGCACTTTTGTTGTCACTAGTGGAATCCATAATTATTCTTCCAGGTCATATCGCTCACCACGTTAAA
This sequence comes from uncultured bacterium, assembly GCA_964603885.1. Lineage (GTDB taxonomy): Bacteria > Muiribacteriota > UBA6191 > UBA6191 > UBA6191 > JAYZAC01. The sequence continues at coordinate 473 of CAZRWM010000269.1, read as the reverse complement.
CCTTTACAGAAGCACAATTTCTTTACGCGCCTACAGGCAAAAATACAGCGTTTGATGCAAGAGGGAATCGAATGGTTCATTCGAAGGGTTTATTTAAGGGCTGTACGCTTTATTTTGAGGTACCGTTATGCAGCTGTCGCCTCTGCAATCTCCTTGCTGATAATTTCCATGGGCATGATTGCAGGCGGTAGAGTAGAGTTCAATTTCATGCCAAAAACTGACAACGATGTAGTATTAGTACAATTGGAGTTTGAACCTGGTATTGATTTTAAGCATACGGAAAAATGGTCCAACCATATCTTATCAAAATTATATGTAACCGAGAAAAACATGCGAGAACAATTTGAAGCAACTGGACGAGAAGCTGGCTTCCCTTTTATTAAGCATGTCTACACCTCAATCGGTAATAGGGGTTCTCACAATGCTCGAGTCCAGGTGGAGCTCTTACCCGCTGAAAATCGTAACATTCATTA
>CAZRWM010000268.1:0-1796 GCA_964603885.1 uncultured bacterium | reverse complement strand
TGGTGATCGAAAATAGTTTGAGGAAGATTCGTTAAATTGCATACTAAAACTATTACAGAGAGCATAAAACATCGAATCTAAATCCAAATAATGGTTAAAAATAATAAAACGTTTAACAAAAATATCCTACCCAGAGTGATTGTAATATCTGCAACGGCCCTGCTGATTTCATTGATTGTAGGCTGCGGGGGAGGTGGCTCTCAGAATAATGAGGTTTCATTTGGTTCAGGTCTGGGTGGATTTGGTCCGGTGGCTAAATCGACTCTGGTTATAAATTTTAGAGACGCTTTAAATCTTAGTGTTAATAGAGTAGCTAGTGATTTTGATCATGTTAGACTTCAATTGAATCAAGCAGAGGCAGTTGCAAGTCAAATGCCTGTTGATTTAGTTAATATTCTGGGATCTAAACCAGTCATAGGTGACCCGATGCAGGCAGAATTAAGACGGAAGTTGAGCTCTTTTCAAGTCCGTTATAACAATCTTCAATCTGTTAAAAATAAGATAATTCAATATCGTATTACAATCACGGCACCTGATTTGTTGCTACCAGTAGTTGCAGTCTTTCCATCAACTGCTGAGCAAGGTTCAGTGCAGGTAGATTCTGGTCCATCACGAAACATACGTGTCGAAGGTGTTGGCGTTGATATTGATGGTATTGAGAAGGTATTGATTGCTGCACAGACGACTGTTAGTTTGGAGCCATCATTGACTACACAGGTTGGTGGTTCCGAAGCCCAAATACCAATAACTTTTACCCAAATAGATACGATTGCGCCGATAACAGCAGCTTTTCCCTCTGGTACTGGTGTCTTGGAGGGACCGCATCGAACGAACGTGGATATTATTCTGTCGAACTTTGAAAATTCCACGTTAAATTACAAAATTTCCGAAGTGGGAAATGAATTCAGTACGTTGAGTGCAGTCACTTCCGGTTTTCAGACCATTTTTTCTACCGCCACGATTAGTTTGAATGAAGAGGGAATTTACCTTTTCCAATATTTTTCTACTGATTCCTCAGGTAATCAGGAGGTATTGAATGAAAAACAAATTACGGTGAATTTCAATAGCAATCCACCAGTAACTAAAATTGACTACAGAGGACAGCCAGAGAAGCTTTTTGCGGGAGCAAGCTTGGGTATGTCTATCGAAATGCAGCCTGACCAAACCGGTACGATAACTTATAGTATCGATGGTTCCGACCCTCAACAATCGGGCTCCTTAAGGAGTAATGAAGTGGAGTTAGTGCAAATCGGAACGCAGGGCTTTGTTCCCTCAAATCCTCTAGTTAATCTCGAGTTCTTCTCTGAAATTGCTGGAGGTTCGGTTGAGTTAAGTAGTCAAACGACAGTAATTGAGATTACCGATATATCAATCGGGGGTATTATTCAAACGAATTTCGAAGGAGTGGCTAATTCAGTTTATTCCTCAGGAGTCACTTTACTATGTGACACTGATAATTCTTCGATTTACACTTCAGAGGTATGCCAGAATCAAGGAAAATTAATTACACTAATGACCGGTCCATTTACTCCGGGTAACGCTGCTGAGTTCGCTTGTATCAGGGTAGTTGGTGGTCAATTAACGGTTGTTGATAATGGAGTTAACGGGGTTTGCCAAAGCTGTAATAGCTTTAAAAGTGCTTCGGGTCAGAACTGTCCTTAACTAGTATGTGTTAAAACGCGTTGCTTCTAAGGCAATAGCAGATTATAATTGCGCAAAACCAGGAGATATAGATGGCTTTTTGTCGTGCTTTCCTCGCGATTCTTATTCTAATACAGGTTTGCTTTGCAAACGGA
>CAZRWM010000267.1:0-1808 GCA_964603885.1 uncultured bacterium | reverse complement strand
ACCGTTCTTAAATTCATTCTTAAGAAGAAAAATTTTAGGGAGACTAAAATTTGTAACAATTCTCTTAATATTATTTGGCGAGATGAGGATTTCTTGATCGTGGATAAACCACATAATGTTTTGGTGCATCCAAGTGTTGATCGAAATCGACCCGATATACAAACTCAAATACAATTTAGATTTCCTAAGGCTCGATTGCTTCATCGTCTAGATTTTGGTACTTCTGGAATTCTAGTTTTTGGTTTTACTCAGGAGGCACAGCAGTACTTAAAGCAAGCGGATAAATTTTATCTATGTATGATAGAAGGGCATTTGGTAAGGCAAGGCCAAATAAAACTTTATCTCAAAGAAAAACAGCGCAAAATGCAAGTGGTACGCAGTGGAGGTAAAGTCGCAGTTACTGAATTTAGTACATTGTGTGAGACTCCAAAGTACAGCTTAGTGAAAGCTCGATTAATTACAGGAAGAAGACACCAGATCAGAGTTTCTTTAGCTGAGTATAAATGTCCGATTGTTGGCGATTCTCTGTATGGAGGGAAGTGTTACGAGCGCTTAATGTTGCATGCTGTAGAAATTAACTTGAAAGGGCGCAGAATATACAGCCCGGTTCCAAATTTACTTAAGATAGAGTTCCCAGAGTTTGATTTTGGTTCATATAACTGGTTTTCTCCTGGTAAATAGACTCGATTGATTATAATATACGCCAGATTTTACTGGAGAATTTTTTGGCTAAAACAAGAGTAATTATTTCAAAGGATATGCAGCGTGAAAATCGGATTCCACCTGGACAGGTGGCAACTGAGAAATGGCCCGTACTGCATTACGGCCCTGTGCCAGATTACTCAGAAATTGAATTTGATTTCAGAGTATTCGGCTTGGTTAAAAATCCAGTCAGATTAAGCTGGGAAGAATTACAACAGAATTTTCCAAAGGCGGTAGTACATTCGGATATTCATTGTGTCACCACTTGGTCGAAGCTTGATAACATTTGGGAAGGTATTTCCATCCATGATCTTTTACCCAAAGTAGGTCTTAAGAACGAGGTTAAATTTGTAATAGGTCACGGTGAGTACGGATTCACGGCTAATCTTCCAATCGAAGATTTTATGGCTGAGGATGTTATTTTGGCCACTCATCACAACGGGGAGCCATTGACTCCCAAGCATGGGTTTCCACTTAGATTGGTTGTTCCAAAACTGTATTTCTGGAAATCTGTGAAATGGTTACGAGCGTTAGAGTTTGTCTCTGAAGATCAATCCGGGTTTTGGGAGCGCAACGGTTACCACGACCATGGAGACCCTTGGCTGGAAGAGCGAATGCGCTAAAACTAATTTTTTACAGCTGATATTACATTATATAAAGAGAACTAAAATGCATATTCATAATCACGAGCAGTGTCACCACAATCACGGTAAGCCGGAAGTAAAAGTTGTCGTCGATCAAGAATCAACTCAGTCGAACCTTACGCTTAATGATGCTTTGAAGCGAGACGAACGCTACGAAAATTTATTAGAATTAATGCGACAGAAAGTGATCCTGATGGACGGTGGTATGGGCACTTGTTTACAGACTCAAAATTTGACAGCTGCGGATTTCGGGGGTGTTGATTTAGAGGGCTGCAATGAAAATCTTGTGGTTACAAGGCCTGAACTAATTCAATCTATTCATGAACAATATTTTCAAGCGGGAGCTGATATTGTTGAAACCAATACTTTTGGTTCTACACCGTTAGTTTTAGCGGAATACGGTCTTCAAGATAAGGCCTTGGACATAAGTCGTATCGCTGCAGAAGTGGCGCGTCGAGCCGC
>CAZRWM010000266.1:0-1810 GCA_964603885.1 uncultured bacterium | reverse complement strand
TGGGTAATAGATTAAAGATTTTAATTTCCCATATTTTCCGAAGAAAGTAGAAACGAGAGCGGTACCTTGGAAGCTAGTGATAAATTTAGTACCAAGCATTTTAGAAGCTACCCAAGCTGGTATTACACCTATTCTTTCATAACCCCATATTATCTTGAATTGATGCTCAGTAGAAGATAGTAACTTGAATATAACGGTTATTGTAAACAAAATAGATGCGGGTATTGTGTACAACCATTGATTGGTATCATTTTTAATGGGTACAACTACATGAAGATCAGGAAATATGGATTTTTTTGCTTTGATTTTAGTCTTCCTAGCGGGTTTAATTTTGGAAATAAAGCTTTCTTTAATCCACTTTAATGCTGTAATTGCAACTGGTTTTAATTTCGTAGTCTGCACATTTTCGAGGTTTTTCAGCTGGTCAGTATCCTCTGTCCACAAGGTCCATATTTCAATATTACAGCCCGAATGGAAATTCAGATACTCTACGGTACGCTTGAAACTTTGATTTCCAGCAGTCAATAGTGGCGCTGCTGTAATTATCAATAGGTTATTAGTTTTTTTCATTTAAACCACTTGAAGGGACTTTTTATTGATCCACAATGTAACAAAGGTAGTTATTGTACAAGACATTGACTCGATTTGGGTAAATTCGATGGGTAAAGTTAGAGACTTGAGCGTAGATAAGTCTAGTAGAGTTTTCTAACATATCTTGAGAGCATAATTCATTTTTAATTTTTTTATAAAACTCTAGATTCAAATTATTTTAGCCGTTAATATGCCGACATGACTAAATCTCATCGTGAAATAAAGATAGTTCATGTTTTAGTACTACCCGATTTGGCTGGAGCTCAAAAAGTAGTTCTCGATGAAATTTCTAATTATGATCGAAACTTATTTAAGCCGGTCGTTATTTGTCAAAGTGAAGGATTATTGACGGTACGGTTGAAAAATTTAGATGTTGAATTTATTTGTTTGCCCAGTTTAAGAAGAGAAATAAACTTTTGGAGTGATTTCAGATCTTTGATTAAATTAGCGACGATTTTTCGATCCCGAAAGTTCGACCTTGTTCATACTCATTCATCTAAAACAGGTATTTTGGGCAGAATTGCGGCTCGTATCGCTGGTATAAATAATGTATTCCACACGGTTCATGGATATTCTTTTCCGGCAGCTAAGAGCAGGTATCAGCTTTTTGTGTTTCATGCTTTGGAATGGATAGCAATGAGAATGACTGCAGCTCTGTTAGTTCTTAATAAAACAGACATGAGTATCGCTGTAGATAAGTTAGGTGCTAGTCCAAAAAAAGTTCAATTATTACCGAACGGAGTTGATATTGATTACTACAAACCACTTGATAAGCGGTCTCGATGTAAGTTAAGACTTGAAGAATTCGGTGTCTCTGATGACGGCTTTGTCATTGGTATGGTTGGCCGATTGTCGGTTCAAAAAAACCCTGAATGTTTATTAGACGCTACGGTCCAATTAATAAGTAAAACGGACAGAGATATTCGTTGTTATTTTTTTGGAGACGGTGAACTTAAAAACGATTTACAAGTTAAGATTGATAAATCTGGCATGAGTCACTTAATCAAGATATTAGGTTGGCGAGATGATATTCCAAGGCTTTTAAGTAGCTTAGATGTAATGGTACTTCCTTCGAGGTGGGAGGGGCTTCCATTGGCTATTCTGGAAGCCATGTCAGTTGGTACTCCTGTAATTGCTTCCGATATCCCGGGCAACTCCGATTTGATAAAATCTGAGAATAATGGCTTATTGTTTGTAGAGGGGGACTCAATTGACTTAG
>CAZRWM010000265.1:0-1810 GCA_964603885.1 uncultured bacterium | reverse complement strand
CTGAGGATTTCAAAGCTCAATTAAAGCATATTTCACCAATGATTAATGCGAGGGTTGAAAAAATTAAAGGGATCGATTTACGAGAGTATGTTAATCAAAATAGGTCAGGTGAAATGAAACGCGGTTTTGGACCAATGTTGCTCCGTAGAGGTGCTAATCTAAGTTATCGACCCGCTTTAGCAGATTCGGAAAAAGTATTAGAAGGTGAACCTTTAATTAAGTTACAAGCTTATGATTGGCAGAGTCCAGTACCTCTATCGCTAGAGACAAGATTTGCTGAAGAATTGAAGCTTGAAATAGGCGATAAAATGCTCTTTGATATACAGGGTTTACCTCTAGAGGGGGTGGTGCAGAATACTCGTAAAGTTAGTTGGAACTCTTTTCAACCTAATTTTTTTATAATCATGCCTCCAGGTGTTTTGGAAGAGGCACCTATGACAATATTGGCCACAATAACAGGGCTCAAAAATGATGATAAGATGTTATTTCAAAAAAGAGTTTTACAGCAGGCTCCCAATATTTCCTTTGTGGATGTACAAGATGTGATCCAAAAGGTACTTTACGTATTGGATCAGCTTTCAATCGCAGTCTATCTACTAGCAGGTTTAGCGATTCTTTCAGGCTTAGTTGTTCTCTACTCAATTGCTCGTTATGAAGTCAAAATGGAGACTTGGATGTTTAGCCTATTGAAGGTACTAGGGGCGGACTTTCAATTGCTGCGTAAATGGATCATTGTACGTTTTGGTATTCTCGGATTTACAGCTTCTTTCGTGGGGATTCTCCTATCTATGGGATTTGCTTACATGTTCTGGGTATTCGTTGTGAAAGATAGCTGGCATTGGGTGATCAGTGAGGTTTTAATTCTGTGCCCACTCATTACATTGGTTTGCGTTGCTACGGCCTTATTAGCTTCGCAAAAGATATTACAGTCGCGCCCTCAATTGTTTTTAGATTCTCGTTGAAACGGCTATTTTAGCTTTTCAATTTTTGATTAAATTGTTTCTGATAGCTTTGTAAGTAAAAAATTCAAGAATTATAATTGAGTAATGAAATGTCCCGAGTGTCGCACAGAATTAGTAGTCAAAGACTTTTCTAATATTGGCGTAGAACTAGATGTTTGTAAGTCTTGTAATGGCCTCTGGTTTGACCCGAGCGAGTTATTAAAATCTATTGAAAAGATTAAAGATAAAACTTTTGATCCTCCTGATGTTTTTCAGATAGAACCCGAGAACAGCGCTCCAAAGAGACCGTGGCGACCATGTCCTTGTTGCTCAAAATCTATGAATACCATATCTCAAAAATCAATAGAGGTTGATTTTTGCGAATCATGCAAGGGGTTCTGGTTTGATGCTGGTGAAGTAGTTGCTATAACCCGACAATTCACGGGGCTAACTGGTCGTAATAGAAATGCGATTAAATCACTTCCACAAGAACTCGAGTCTATCGAGCGATTACTTAAATCTTATAAAAAACCCTTAATCTTAGTCACAAAAAAACGTAAAAATAAGAAAGTCCGTAAATCTAAAATAGGAAAGTATGTCTCGACTTCTAATAGTAATGATGAGATTCACTGTAGTGAGGTTATAGGCAATTTAGACGAGCTCGCCAATGCATTTTGTGAGATCGGTGAGTTAGGTATTGAAACTGGGCGCTTTATTGCGGATATATTGATTGAAATAATTTCTTCATGATCTGATCGGAGACTCTGTAATCTGCTTTTCCGTGGGTCGTAACAGATATAAACCAATTGCGAATAAGATTGCCAGTATACCGATTCCCTGTGAGGTGCTTATTGGAAGGCTCAGAAACT
>CAZRWM010000264.1:0-1826 GCA_964603885.1 uncultured bacterium | reverse complement strand
TCGATGAGGATAATTTTTGGATATTAGGTGGCAAAACAAAGCATGGGCGATCTGCACCAACTAGACACTTTAAAATTTCTCTGAAAGGCGTTCAATTTCTTTAAGTAAGAGACTCTACCTCTTAATATAACCTATTCTAGGTAGCTCGATACCTTTGTCAACTTCATTAAGTAAAATAACATCAGCGCTTATATCTGAAGACTGCTTAGTCCTTACTTTCACTTTTGATAATTTTATTTTGACTATCTCACCAAGCCAATGACTTTGCCAATCCGTATTGATATTTGTCACTCCTATTATATAACCTTTACATAACAATCTTAATGGATCTAGATTGATTATTTCAGCGTTACACTGCTCCAGCATAATTTTAGAAAACTCTTTTTTAATAGCTGGTTGATAAGGTTGATTATTTTCGCGAATTAAACTGGCTTTATTAATGAATAGAATGGTCAAACAAACAAAAATACTAGTCACTGTCAGAGTAAGAGTTACACCCTTCGATTCAGACAGGTTGAATTTAGTTTTAGCCTTAATTGAATGACTCTTTTTGAGTATACCCTTCTTATTACTTTTTTGAATTTTTAATTCCAGAGGTAAAAGTAGGTTGGAAAGAATTTGCCGTTCACGCTCACCGGTAGTTATATCGATGGCATTTCTTAAAAACTGTATATCTTCAACTTTAAGAAGTGCATCTAGACTTCGAATAATTCTGAATTTTAGATCTTCATTTTTGACTTGATTAAACCAAGTAAGAAGTATGGGTACGGTATCATTTTCTTGCCACTTATAAGCTTCGCCTATCTCTCGAATTAGCACTTTATCGTCTTCAAACTTCTCCATAACTTCATTAAGCCATTCTCGATGCATGCGAGGAATCGCTCGGGATGCTTCTAAGTACATCTTAAGCAAATTACGTTGAGCCACACTTCCCTGGTAGGACTCAATAAACTTATACCATTCTTCAGATAGTAATTCCGAATGATGATTGCCAAGTCCACGCACACCCCAACGAAACATATCAAAGTTATGATGTTTCAGTAGAGCTAAATAATCCTGATGTGCTTCTGGCGGCTCTAACTCAACTAAGAGTTCTAGCAAAGGCGGTTTATAGCGTTCATTAAGACTGCTGCGGAGACCGAAACATCGCGGCATTATGAAATCAATCATTTCCTGTCGTTGAACTTCATTCCATCCATTTAATGCTTCCCTATACTTCAATATCAAATCGTGTAGATCATTCAATGAATCCTTCTTTAGAACATTATGTAATCGATTTGCAGCGGTTTCTTCTAATGGGTCGGCAGGCTGCTGATCTTCTAAACCCGGAGGGCTAACTTGAATTGATTCAATGATGGCGAGCGAAAGATTACGAACCTCCATATTATCATCATTAGTAAATTTTCTTAACTGCGGGGTATATTTCTGATGAAAAACCGACATTAAACGGAGCAAATTTCTCTTTAAGAGCGGATCATTGCAAAATTCTAGACAATGAAACAAAACGGGAATGTAAGCTTCTTTCTTCTCTCTTAGTGCTAGCTCACTCAATCTGAGTACGGCGTCAGCATCTTTTGATTTTATACCGCTAAGAATTTCAAAGGGTTTCACTTCGGAGGTTCCCAAGGTTCAATCTGGCCTTCGCGATATGTTTTTGAAAACCCCGCGTTAAAATTACCTGAACGCTTTAATTCTTCAAATTCTAGGGGGCTCAGTTGCATAACTCGATAGCAACGTAACGAACATGAAGACTTTTTAGATTTTGAGCAAGATTCGCATTGAATAAAAAGTTTGTGACATAAGTCATTAGCACAATTTAGATGCCT
>CAZRWM010000263.1:0-1890 GCA_964603885.1 uncultured bacterium | reverse complement strand
TTATGGTCTTGTCGCTGATTACGCAGGCTCCAGATCTTTTTGCTGCTGCGATTAATGTTGTCGGAATTTCAAATTTAGTGACTTTTTTAAAAAATACCAAACCATATCGACGCAAGCTACGCGAGGCTGAATATGGTCCTCTAACTGACGAGGATTTTCTTAACTCCATTTCTCCAATTCATAAAATAGAAAATGTTAAGACTCCCCTTTTAGTCGTTCATGGAAAAGCTGATCCTCGCGTCCCAATAAGTGAGGCCGAACAGTTGGTAGGCGAGTTAAGAAAACGGAAAAAAGTAGTTGAATCATTATTTTTCGAAGACGAGGGTCATGGGATTCGTAAATTATCTAATCAAATGCACTATTTCGATTCCATGCTGAAATTTTTACTGAAAAATCTATTTTGAGGCGATGTACGTTTTTGTACGATTTTAATTTAAATGACTCTTAGCTGCATTTTCTTGCTGCGGCGACCTTAATAGTAGGATAAAAAACCCTCTTTGGAGCGGATAATTGTCCTATTTTTTGGAAACTCCCCTTACTTTTCTGTCGATCCCATAAAAAAGGGCTTTTGCGCGTTTTGTCGTACAAAAAGCTCTTGGAACGCTTAATATGTGGATTAGAATTATTATAATTTTTGTTTTGATTAAAGCTCTTTTGACGGGCTGTGGTGGGGGTGGAGACCGTTCTTCGAGTGGTCCATCCGAGCCTAGTCCTATTACGAGGCCTGATCCACAAGAGCCTACTTTCTTTCCACCGTCTCTGACTCAGGAGGCATTCAATGTTTCTATACTACCAGGAGATGGTTCATTAATTGACAGTAGACAAACTTTACACTTCCACCTTAATCGGGCAGGGAGAATATTTTACGCATTCAACAGTGGGGATTTAATTCGAACAGATGAGCTTCAGCCAGTTGTGGTTGAGGAGAAGACTCATAAAAATTCTTTTTCAATCGATATCCCTAATTCAGTTTCAGGACAATTACTCGTTCGTTATTTCGCTGTTGATGAAAACTTTAATGAAACGAACCTAAGAACGGCTAGATATAACATTAGTAAATTCAGCGCAATTAAGCCTCAAGCTATTGGAACTCCACTTGTCGGAGATCCAGTCAGTACTGCATCAGGTACTGTGGTTGCAGAATCTCGTCCTTTAATGGGGCGAACGGTATTATCCCCAAACATCCGGTGAAATTATGAATGCAGCAAATCTAAAATTCAGAATTCAAACGCTACTGGTATTGATACTAACTTTAAGTAGGTGCCTATGGGCAGATGAGAGTGCGATCAGCACTTTCTTCTACAATGGAGCACTAATTAATAGCTCTGGTCAGATTTTATCTGTCCAGGGTACTCGTCAATTTACGGTAAGTTTGTATGAAAACCCATTTGGAGGCGCAGCAGGGTATATTCAAACGTTGAATAATGTCGATGTTGATCAGGGCTATTTCAGTCTGGAAATAGGGCCTGCTCTGCCAGATATAAGTCAATTCAAGTATCTTGAGTTGCAGATCGACGGGGAGGTGATGAACCCCCGCATTGCGCTGAAGTCTTTCGCTTTTTCCATGGTTTCGAAAAATACCTATCGATTCAATAATATGAATCTACAGGAATTCAAGGACTATTTAAGTGTCGAATATATGGGTCACAGTTCAAACACTAGTCAATTAGGGGTCCGAACTCTAATCCAAGGTGAGGCAGGTCTGCATCCCCTATTAGTTAATCCATTAGGTGACGCATCCGATCCTGCGCTTTTAGTTCGTAATGACGGAACGGTAGGTATTGGAACCTCTAATCCAACGGAGACATTAGAGGTTGCAGGAAATGTTAAGGCTGTGGATGGTAAATTTACAAATCTAGAAGTAACTGGGGATGCAAATTTTGGTAGTGC
>CAZRWM010000262.1:0-1903 GCA_964603885.1 uncultured bacterium | reverse complement strand
TTGAAAGAGCAATCAGAAGAGGTGGAAAAGATTTTACTAGAAGATAAGCTAGAGTTGGATCTTGAGACAAAAAAATTAGTTTTTGGGCCATTGGTGACTCTTTTGGAGAAAGAACCTGATCTTTTTGAGGGTCTTGACTTAGAGAATTTGTCTCTATTTGGTAGCGAAGCTTTTCAAAATCTAAGTTTACAACTCTCAAGAATACCTTTACATCAAAGATATGTACCTAGTACTTACAAACTTGGAAGTGGCGATCGATTGAGGATTCATGCTTGGAATGAAAGCCAAGATCAAACAATCAGTGTTGAAGTTAACCAGAGTGGAAATATTCAGTTTCCCTTAGCCGGCGAGGTAACTGTTATTGGGATCCAAAAGAAGGAATTGAATAATTACTTGAAAGCAAAACTTTCAAAATTTTATAAGAATTTGAAAGTTACGAGTGAATTAATTGGGCTTCGACAATTTCCTATTTATGTCACAGGAGAAGTTAAGCTTCCTGGTGCCTATGTGGGAACAGCACTCTCTACTCCTATAAAATTATTAATGGCGGGTGGTGGGATTACTAACAACGGAAGCCTTCGTACTGTCCAAGTCATCCGAAATGGGGAGATTGCTCATAATATTGATTTATACGATTTCATCATGAACGGAAAGGTCTCTCGTGGAGTTTTTCTGCGTTCAGAGGATGTTTTACATGTTCCGATGGCAGGTCGCAGAGTTGCAGTTGTTGGTAAAGTTAGAAGGCCCGCTATTTACGAAATTCTTGGGGCTGAGGATTTTCGGGCAGCAATCAAGTTAGCTGGGGGTTTTGAGGCAGACGCTGTTCAAGGTTCAATACAGCGTTTAAGTTTCGACCGAATGGGTAATCCGCGCCTAAGTGACTTGGACTATCAATATAGTAAATCAAAAAAAATTGAAGACGGAGAATTATTAATTGTTCGAGGTTCAAAGACGCTTTTGGAAAATAAAGTGAAAATTTTAGGACATGTGTTTCACCCCGGATATTATCAGTGGACGCCCAATCTGAGTGTAAAAAAAATAGTTCAAAAAGCGCGTGGCTTAAAGCCCGGCGCCTTTACTCTCAGAGCTGAAATTTTACGTCCACTCGAAAGGCCTACTGAACAGGGATTGAATTCTTCGGTTAAAACTTTACTAAGTACTTCCATATTGGCCGTAAATTTATCAAATGAAATGGATGATTCCTCAAAGACATTACTCCTGCGCGGCGATGTATTGCAGATATTTTCTATCAATGAATCACAACTAGCCCCGCAGGTTGAGGTCATTGGTGAGGTGGAAAATCCAGGTAAATTTGAACTACGCTCAGGTGAGCGAGTTCGTGATGTATTGTTCAAGGCTAAATTGATCCGTTCATCTCATATGCTGCGTGGCGAGGTTCACCGACCAATGACTACAGGTGTAGCGATTATAGATTTCCACGTAGGGGAGGCCATTCTTTCCAAGAAGAGTGAGAATGTGGAGCTTCACAACGGTGATGTGATTTCAATATTTGAAAATCCTGATATCAAAAACACTGGAAGAGTCACTTTGGCCGGAGAAATAAAGTTTCCTGGAGTTTATCCGTTTAAGCGTGGAGAGAGGCTCTCAGCGGTTATTAGTCGAGCAGGAGGTTTCACAGAGCAAGCCTATTTAATGGCGTCCAAATTTTTTAGAGAAAGTGTGCGTAGACGTCAAATGAATACTCGTCAAGAATATTTAGAACGAGAGAAGAAAGAGTTAGAAATGGCGCGACTTGAAGTATCTCAGGATGCTGAAGTAGAGCAGGCTAAAGATAAATTACAAAATTTAGAAACTGTTTCGGATGCATTAGAGAGTCTAGAGAGTGCAGAGATAAGAGGACGAATAACTCTTGATATGAGCACAATATCCGGATTGAGTTCCT
>CAZRWM010000261.1:0-1932 GCA_964603885.1 uncultured bacterium | reverse complement strand
TTTTCTGTTTGAATAGAGCTGCCTTGTGGCTCCCTGCCCAAGATGGTATACTTCGCCTTGACCACGAGTCATTGGATTGAGCATAAATGGACAAAGAATCACTATTCGACGAAGCAGTTGTAGAGGAAGAAAATGAGTCAAGCACAAGCCTGACTTCTAAAAAGGTTGATGTCGAGATCACTGAGGACCCCTTTAAGGATAAGGATTCTTCAGAGATAGACAATGAAGACATCACCTTATGGAAGAAGTATAAGGCAAGTGGAGATTCCAAAATGAGGGATGCCCTTATACTGAAGTATGCTCCGTTTGTGAAGTATGTTGCAGGTAGAATGGCAGTCAATCTCCCCAATAACGTAGAATACGAGGACTTAGTAAGTTACGGAGTCTTCGGTCTAATGGATGCCATAGAAAAGTATGATCCTGAGCGAGCGGTACAGTTCAAGACCTATGCTAAAACAAGAATTCGAGGAGCAATTTTGGATGAATTGCGGGTTTTAGATTGGACGCCGAGGTCTGTCCGTCAGAAAGCTAAAAAACTTGAAAAAGCATATGCACAATTAGAGTCTCAACTTGGTCGCGAAGCTAAGGATGAAGAAGTGGCTGAGTACTTGGAGATAACCGTCCAGGAACTTCAAAAACTACTAGAAGAAACTAGGCAATCCTTGGTCCTCTCTCTAGATGAAAACGATCCTAACAGTGATCAACCAGGCCAAAGTCGTTTGAACTTTTTTGAAGATTTGAATACCTTGACCCCTGAACAAAAGGCTACAGGTAAAGAAGTCAAAAAAATGTTAGCCGAATCGATTAACAAATTGAATGACAGAGAGCGTTTGGTGATAACCCTATATTACTTTGAAGAATTAACATCAAAAGAAATAGGCAGTATCTTGGGTGTATCCGACTCGCGAGTAAGCCAATTACATACGAAGGCAATTCTGAGGCTGCGCGGGCGTTTAAGTAAAATTAAGCGCACTTTGTTAGAAGAGTAGGCCTTCTCTACAAGTATGTAAGTAGATATCCAAAAGTTCTCTTACAGAATCCTTCTGCCGATAGTATAAGAAAGTACTCGGCTTGTCTAATTACTAAATCTCACGCATAATTATCTATAGATGATCGAGTAATGGGATAAAGGAGAAGGCCATGACTATAAGGCCGATAGACATACAGACATCAATTGTAGGTTCTCAATCGGTTTCTGAAGCCCGCTCGCAGCAGCAAGGTCTAGAGCAGTTACATCAAATGAACCCTAATGGTGAAATTGAAGAGATAGAACGCAAAGCTAAAGAAGAAGTAAAAGAAAGTGAAGCTGAAGAAGGAGTCAATCCTGATCAGGAGAAAGATCAACAGGAAAATGAAAATGAAGAAGCCAAGTCCAATGATGATGAATCAACTGAAACATCTGACAAAAAGAAAGTAATTTCCGATGGCATCCGCGGTCGCAAGCTTGATTTTAGGGCCTAATCAACAAATCGAACTAAATTTTGGTTATCTGCAATTCTTGTTTTTAGCGCATGAAACACTAATTGCAGGACTCCTTGTTGTCGATGAAAACGGCTTTCCGCTTGATTTCCGCTTTTGCAAAGCAGTAAAACCAAACCCCCTGCAAAGAACACTATATGGCGACAGTCTCGAACCCTATTTAATCGAAAGTGTGACGAAAGAACTCTTCGCTGACCTAAACGCCTCACCGTTAACTTGTTTTAGTAACTACCGTTTTCCCTTCTCAAGCGAAAATTTACCTTATCCAGCCAGCCTTATGAAAATGGTAGATGATGAATTATTTGTCGAGCCCTTGAATCAAATTCCATGCAGTATGGATTTAAAGGAAATTGAAGAATCAATTCAGTTTCAAATTTACGAACCCTTCAAAAGAATTGAACAAGCCCTAAACATGATTCGCAAAGATGAAACTGAAGAAAATTTAGATTAGAG
>CAZRWM010000260.1:0-1942 GCA_964603885.1 uncultured bacterium | reverse complement strand
ATCATCCAAGCTATTATTATGAAAATATATCTCGCCATGTACTTCACAAACTTTAAGGGTTCACACAACAAGCATAACCACTCGAATTACCAATAGGTGATTGGTCAAGCGTAACATCGCCAACACTTCCACAATTTGACTGCCCTGTAAATTTAAGATAAGCAATCGTCGTTGTATGGGTCAAATCTGCACTCAACAGCGGAATACTGACCTGCCCTTTCGAGCATGCTTCGTAAATTTCACTCAAACTACATAATCTGGCTGAATCGTCATAACATGCTTTTAAGGCCGCAGGATAAGTCTCAGGACTATTAAATTCTTGAAAACAAAAACCTGTTCCAGAATCCTCTGCTGAGTCATTTGGGTTTATCAAGGAATAGGCACCTTTGTTATCTATGGGACATTGACCAGCTCCGATTGGCAAACCCATCATTGCTGCAAAGATCTCAGGCTCCAATGTTACAGGCTGTAAAAAATCCACTGATTTCATACTTATAGACCCATCCAGGTTCAAGCTAACCGATTGATTGTCTGATTGATTACTTATTAAAACCCCCGGTATTGGGCTGCTAATGGTAGACGGATTGTTAATAACCATGTCGACAAACTTGGCATTGGCACTACTAGCATTAAGAGTGATGTGTGGAGACGTTGTAGTGCTTAAATTAATACTCATGGGCTGCACTCGTGACACTAGTACATTATCATTAAGATTTAAGTTGCTGATTGCCCCATCAGCCACCTTAGCGTTAGTCAGAGTTTCATCTTGGATATTATTAGTTTGAATGGCGCCAGACGCTATTTTAGCCGTAGTTATAGTGTTATTGGCAATCTCGTTAGCAGTAATCGTCTCATTATCTAGCTTATCTCCCGTAAGAGTGTTACTGAGAACTTTATCACGAGTGATGTTCCCATCAAGTATTTTGGCTGTGGTAATTGCACCGTCAGCAATCTCATTACTTGTTATTTGACCCACTCCGATTTTGCCTGCCGTGATTGCTCCATCCGCAATTTTGTCTTCGGTAACTTGTAAGTTTCCTATTTTACTGGCAATCACTGAACCATCTAATATCTTATCGGTGTTCACTGCTCCATCTGCTATGTCATTAGTCTGAATTCCACCATCAGCAATTACATCTCCTGATATCATTCCAGGATCACCTTCAAAAACTACTTCTCTAAGACGAATATAAGTCTTTGAACCTTCAGTCTTTATTTCGATGCGCGTTTGTTCCCCGACACCAGAAACAATTCGCTTAAATTGAAGCGTTCCATCACCATCTAATAACCATCTAAATTGGGCATTGAAATCCCTGACATCGATGAAATTTGAACCGATTTGAGAACTCGTAGAAATTACATTAAAGGTTTTTGAACGAACAGAATCAAAACTATTTAGGGTTCTAAGTGCCGATACATTCGCTGGATCAAAGCCTGCTCCAAAAGTATTATCTCCATTTCGTAAAGCTACTTCCACTGGCAGTGCTTGTGTAGTAATCTTTCCCGCCGTCGAAATTGTAGCTAGTTTCGTATCATCAATAGCTGCATTGGCTGCTATATCATCATTTGTTATTTCACCATCTCTTATGTGTACGGACAAAATAGAGTCATCAGCGATAGCGTCACTCGTCAGCTCAGCCACGCCAAGGCTATGACTATGGAAGGATGCCGTTACTACAGAACCATTGGTCAAAGAAATTAATTTAGTAAATAAATTACTCGTTGCATGATCCTCAAGCAAATGTGATTTACCAATTAAATTATCACTTTCATCCGAAGGCGTTGCATCGATACTTGCATTCGGTCCAAATGATAAACTTTCAGAAATCAGCACTTGCTTCAGGACAGCATCACCGGAAACTTCTAGAGAGCCCACAGTTGAGTCTCCTGAAATAATGACATCGCCACCCACAACTACATTCCCGTTTTGATCTGCGACGAA
>CAZRWM010000259.1:0-1962 GCA_964603885.1 uncultured bacterium | reverse complement strand
CATGGGGTAATCTAAAAAAGGCTATCGAAATTGATGCTTCCTATGCGTTTGCTCACTACACCCTAGGAAAACTTTATTTAGAGCAGGAACTTTACAACAAGGCACAGTCTCATTTTGATAATGCAATTCAGTTAGATCCTGAAGACTTGTACGCATTGAATGGAATTGGTGATGTTTGTAGGTTCCAAGGTAGATTTCGTGAAGCAGTAATGAGTTACCAGAAATCACTCGATCTTGTAACTAATGATGGCCATGCTCTTTTGTATAAAGCGGAATGCCATTGGCATCTGGGAGAGGTTCATTTAGCTGGTCAGATTTTGAATCAAATAGTTCAAAATATTGAGGATGAATTCTGGATTGAGAAAGCTGAATCATTGTATGAAAAACTGGAGCTTGACGACTAATTTTTAATTTTTCATTTAGTCCTTGCCGAAGATCGTGGATCTTCATACAATGTCCGGCTAATTTGATTTACTCCGGGTATTAAGATGTCAGAAATAAACAAAGTCAAGTTCGACTCGGTCAGGCGTGGAAAATTGTCTACTTATGTGGCACTTGTTATCGCAGGTCTATTAATCATCGGGGTGTTTGGAGATTCTTGCACTTCAGGATTAATTTTGCCAGAAAAGACTCTACGCCTTAGTTTAGAAGCCTCTCCAAAAACTTTAGATCCGATTCATTCTACGGATACCTACTCCGGAGTGATTTTAGGTTTAACTTATTCTAATTTATTGAGGTTCAATCAAAATGGCGAATTGGTTCTCGATGCGGCAAAACATTATCGAATTACCGAAAATGGAAGACGTTATGATTTTTTGCTGAAGGATAATCAGCGATTCGTTAATGGAGACGTAATGACTGCACAAGATGTGGCTTTCAGCTTGAACCGGCTTGCCTCTCCTAGACTTAAATCCCCCAGAGCTTGGTTACTTAATCAGGTGGCAGGTTTTGAGGATTTACAGTCGGGTAAAGTTCAAAACTTAGAAGGAATTCAAGTTGTTGATGATAATCGTATTCGAATTACATTAAAAAGAGCGTATGCTCCTTTTTTATCACTATTCGCTATGCCACAGATGTCTATTCTTTCGAAGTCTTATGTTGAAACTGGAGGTGAGTTAAGTGAGACAACAATGGGTGCAGGGCCCTATTACCTCAAGAGTTGGAGGCGTGAACAAGATATATTACTTTTGAGTAACTCACACTACAGAAAATCTGGAAATTTGAATGCGGTTTATTACAAAATAATAAAAGATCCTTTGAGTTTAGTTTCTGAATTTAAGGCTCAGGGTCTCCACATGATCGAAGTTCCGCCTACTGAGGTTAGAAGTGTAGAAACAACTCGGGCACGGATGTATCCCGTAAATCAATTCAACCTTTATTTTGTTGGCATGAATATGAAATCTGGGCGTTTTGTAGATCGTAACTTTAGACAGGCTATAAATTTCGCTGTAGATAGAGAAGGTATTGTTAAAAATTTACAGCATGGTTTAGCAGATGTTGCCACAGGTCCAGTTCCAAAGGGTTTAAAGGGTTATCTAGACAAGAATTTTTTTAATTATGATTTGGCCAAGGCTAAATTACTATTTTCTAAGAGTAAATATGATGGTAAACCATTACGGCTATTATTGAGGAATGAAGCTCGTAGTATGGCCGTATGTCAGGTGATCCAACAAAATCTTAAAGCCATAGGGGTTGAGGTCAAACTAGTCCCCCGAGACTGGAATAGTTTTAGTAGTGCTTTGGTGAAAATGGATTATGATTTATTTTATCGAAATTGGATTGCGGACTTTCCCGATGGTGATAACTTCTTATTTCCACTTTTTCATTCTTCATCCACTGGCCTTAAGGGTAATTATCCAGGCTATACAAATAAGAGTTTTGATGATTTAGTTGAGCGCTCTAGACGACAAACAGATATTTTTCAACGGAGTGAATTATTGCGTCAAGCAGCTCAATTGGCTA
>CAZRWM010000258.1:0-1970 GCA_964603885.1 uncultured bacterium | reverse complement strand
TTTCTATAAATTCATCTAGGTTTCCAGCTTCTGCAGTTGTGATAACACCCTTACGAGCTGCATTTCTTTTCTTCACATATAATTCGTTGACACCTGATCCGATATTTCTTGCTTGCTCCAATTGAGCACTGAAGCTTGTGTCACTGGTGTCTGCAGTCGAAGTGCCCGCCATGATGTTAGAAATTTCATCACCGCGGTATGATGCACGACCGGCCTCAGTCAATGCGGAAGCTGCATTCACGCTTTCTATTTTTTCTTTTGCTGCATGTAAAGGAGAGCTAGGGTCATTTGCACCGGACATGATAGCCATCATATTACCCAGGATGTCTACACCATCAGCCGCTGTTGAACTCACAATAGAATTTACTTCAGAGTTTTGCTCCTCTAGTCCACCGTTAGCTTCTCCAAGCTTAAATTTGTTGGGTGGAAAACCCAGTCGCTTACCAATTTCTTGGGCTACTAAAGCCGCTGCTAAGGTCGAAGTTGATGAGGTATTGGCATCAGCAGCTCTAAGGGGCCCAGTAGTCGGTGCGTCTAAATCAACACCCGCTAGATTATCTGCTGGGTTTTGTGGTAAGCAAGTTTTTTGGTTTTGACCCGATTCAAGTCGAACATTGATAATTGCATCTTGCGCAAGACTAGGTTTGTCTTTGATAACCTGTGCTTCGTCTTTGGTAAGACCGATCTCGAAAGTAAGTGGCTCATTTTGTGGGTCTGAGTTACATACAATGGGATCTGTCGCGAGTAATTGACCGTCTACTGACCACATTTCTGCAATACCAATTTGTTTACCGGCATCCGAAGCATCGTTACAAGACATATGATCCGAGGAGCTTGTTGAATGAGATGCTGACCAAACTGAGCTAAATTGAGCCGTGGAATACTTTGAAAGAACCGGAGCGCGTCCTAGAATTTGTCCTGCTTGATTCGCATCCGGTGGAAAAAGAGTGGTTGCACCGCCGACAATTAATACTGCTGGTTCATCAGCAGCCCCAATAGGAGTAATGGTCATAGGGTTATCAGCACTCACTGTTTTGTTATTATAATCTTGTATCAAAAACCAGTAGGCAAATGCTGGCTCCACTGTGCTTAATGAACCAGATTGAGTTTCTGTAGTGTATGACTTCCATGAGCCATCATAGCCCCATATTTTCGTTACATTACGTGGTTCATGATTCGCATCAATCGTATCAGCAGTCAGTACAGAACTTGCAATATCTAAACTTGATTCCTGATTGAAGGACGCCAAAGCCCAGCCTGTGGCATCCAATTGTAAAGCTCGTGTATCGAAACTATTTGTATCCAGGGTCAGAGTTTCTTGTGAACTTAATAGGAACCAGTAGCCTCTGTTCGGAGTCAATGTAACAAATGTAGAATCTGTGTCTTCGGTAGTTACACCGGGCTGATACTGTTTCCATCCGCCGTCATAAGTCCAGATTTTTGTGATATTAACCGTACCACCGGTCAATGCATTACTTAAAAAGGTTCCTGCATTGGTATCTGTTGCGACAGGAATTGTTACTAGATTCCATCCTGCAGACAATTCTCTTGTAATGGTAGCGCTGAATACAGCTGATGACATTACCAGAAAACATAGAATGGTGGTTATTAACTTGGATACACTAAGCCCCATGGTTTCCTCCTCGGATCACGGAAAAAAACGAAATATTTTTATAAAAATCGATAAAAATCGAAACTGTAATCATATAGAATTTAAGAGAGTTTACCGCTCTCATGTACACGCTCGACGATACTCTATCATAGTGAATTTTCGCTCTCAAAATAAAAAATGCATCGCAGGACAGTTTTTTTTCTCAACTGTCCAGCTATGTTCAATTTTAGTTCTCGATGTTTACGCTGGCGAAAACTCCCACATACTCGCCAGTTTTTACGCTCGTAGTCCATTAGTATATACAAAGTTTGTTTAGTTTTAACAGTTTTTGCATAAAATAAAAAAAGGGCCAGACTTT
>CAZRWM010000257.1:0-1989 GCA_964603885.1 uncultured bacterium | reverse complement strand
ATACCAGCTAACTTTAAGTCGGGATACAGCTTTGTAACTTGGTCTTTTGCTTTTTCTAGAACTCCTGATTTCGCTCCCACAAAAGCAATTGAGTAACCCTGTTTTATAAGCCAGGGAAAAAACACTTTTACCCAATCCGCATAGGTTATCCTGTAGGGTACTTTTCCGCCGCAATAGTGAATTGCTTGCCGCACCCCCTCTCCATCACAAAAAACGTAATCAGCCTCTCTCAAGGAATTAAAAAAAGCGCGATTACTAAAACATAAATTCATAGCATGAATATTTACATTGAATATTTTGACTGTTTTTCTGGTTTCGATTACTTTCTCAATGGTTTCGTGAAGCTGTTCGTAGGTGAACGGGCTCACTTCAATACCCATGAAAAAAATTTTATGTCCATTATTATGTTCCAAACTGGCTCAACTCCCTGCGAAATGATAACATCCCGGCTCACATAAATTGTTGGAGAATATTATGCGTCGTGAATCGCTGGTTAACATAGTCTTTTGTGCGGTTTTTTTGACCCTAGCTATTATTATTTTTGGTTACCTAAAAAGCACCAAAGCAAAATTGGAAAAAGAAGCAGAGGAAGTTAAGACATCCGTTCTTAGGACCTTTTTGGCTGAAAGAGGAGATTTTGTCGCCCAGTTTAGAACCTTTGGTACTGTTCAAGTTGTAAATAAATTAAATATCAAATCTGAAGTCGCTGGTCGGGTCTTGAAAATACACCCAGCATTCTTCATAGGAGGCGAAATCCTTGCTAATGAATCCATACTTACCATCGATAAAACTGATCTCCGACTGTCGGTGCAACAAGCGGAAGCTAATTTGGAACTGAGTACGGCACAGTACAAAACTATCCAGCAAGAAGCTCGTAATATTGAGGCTAGCCTCAAACTTCAAAGAGAAAGCTATAAACTCAGCCAGAATGAACTCAAGAGACAAGAACAGATGTATGCGGAAAAAACAATCTCACGTCAAACGCTTGAAAACTTTCAAAAGGTAAAACAAGCGAAACAGCTGGAAGTGCTAAATCTCGAAAACCAGTTCAAGCTTGTCCCTAGCCGTCTATTGCAGGCCGAGTCTACAATTAAACTTAATAGGGTCAGATTCACCGAGGCAAAAAATCGTCTCAAAAAAGCAGAGATAATAGCTCCATTTCGTGGTCGCGTCACCAGCAAAAATATATCCGTAGGAGAGTATTTGAATATTGGTAGTAAAGTGGGCGAATTGATCGATCTCGACGCACTGGAGATTCATACTCCAATTCCGAATTCAGAGCTACCTTGGTTGACCAATGAGGTCAGCGATTCTAAATATTTGTCTACAGGTCCGGTGGGTATTAAAGATAAGGCAGTCAAATTAGAGTTTTTAGCCCCAGCTTCAGCCAGTATTTTAGGTACCGTTCAGCGCCTGGGCGCTTCACTTGACAATGCTACTCGATCTCTAATGGCTTATATACAATTCAACAAACGAATTTTATCAGACGATTCTCAAAAACAAGAAGAGTTGCATAAAATACTACCTGGATCATTCTGCAGAGTAAATTTTGCAGGTAAAACTCTCAGAGATGTTCTGAAAGTTCCCCGAAGTAGCTTGAAGTTATCTCAAATACAAGTAGTGCGTAAAAACAAATTACATTTTATTCCAGTGGATATTGTTCGCGATGAAGGTGAAAAAGTCTACATTCGCGCAGATGTTGCAACTAATGAACAGATTGTAGCTTATTTTAGTGAGCGCAATTCTCCGAAAGAGACTGTCCAAACCAAATTAATTAAGAATATCTGATGTTAAGCATTAAACGATTTATTCAAAATCCTGTCGCTACAAACCTATTGATGACAATTATTATTCTTTGGGGAACTATCGCATGGGTGCAAATTCCAAGAGAAACTTTCCCGGAATTTGCCTTCGATATGATTAGAATCTATGTAGTTTATCCAGGCTCAACTCCAGATGAAATTGAAGAAAGTATTGTCACGCCCATCG
>CAZRWM010000256.1:0-2011 GCA_964603885.1 uncultured bacterium | reverse complement strand
GACCAGCCAAAGCTTTAGATGCAATTGAGCAGGCATTGAAATTAGAGGAACCTCGTGAAGAGTGGTGTATGCTCAAAGGTGAGATTTTGGTCAGACTGGGACGTCATGCCCAAGCAATACAGTGGTTTAGATCTATCCAAGGTAATTTTCCCAGTCGTGATCTTCAAGAATATGTTAAAAGTCTAATTGACAAAGACCGCTCCTATAGAGAAACATACAAATGCTTTAAAGAGGCCAGTAAATCCCTAGCAGCAGGTAACTTTAAGGTGGCTCTAGAATTATTTAGAAACCTGAATGAACGAGTGCCTGACAATGTTGATTGGCTAGAGCAGTGGGGCACACTAGCAGGTGTAGAGGGGTTTTACGTTGAAGCACTTCAGGCCCTAGAGCGTGCTCGCAATTTGTCGGAATCTGACAAACTGCCAGAACTAGATGGCCGTCGAATTCATTTGGCTTTTACGCATAATGACTTTGAAAAAGGTTATGAGATATCTAAGAAATTAGTAGATGATAAGTCCGATGACGTTCTTTTACAGCTTCAGCAGGTCAGGGCACTTAGGCACTTACTCACGGACAAAAGTTTTGACGTGGACTTTTTCGAAGGAATTCTTCTGCATTGGCAGGATAAGGCTCGCGATACTAGTGATCCGCTTGTATTTCTTCGTAGCTCTTATAATTATTTGTATTTGGGCTCTCATTTACTTGATTCAAATATGTGGACCTTTCGCGCGCGGGAAGGTTTTAATTCCGTTTTATCTAATAAAGAATTTTTGCGCTATTTTCCTCAGGCTTACCAAGGGCTCTACATGGTACACCTTATGGATTACGACTATACCGAGTTATTAGGTATATTAAGAGATTGGGTTCGTCATGATCAAAGTTTACGATCCCGTGAACTATATCTTAGAGAACTTATGCGTTGTGGTTATCTGGATGAAGGTTATCAGACATCGTTAGACTATATTCGCGATTATCCTAATGCGCTTATGTTGAGGGATCTCTGCTTACAGTTAGAAGTTGCTCGTTGGAAAAGGGCTGGTGGAAACCACGATGAAGCTCTTCAAATTCTCAAAAGCTATCAGTATGAATGTCAGAACCATAGTGACGATGCGCTGGTGACTCTGGATATGGCTTTAGCGCTCTATCATTTTGGTGTTGTAATGCAATCTCAGGAAATGTATACCAAGTGTAGCAAAGCTTTCCAAAGAGCGCTAAGGCAGTCAGAGAACGATCCTGATTTCATAATTCAAGCGTTGAAAGTTCCATTATTTGCTGCGTCTATGAATTCGCGAGAAATTACTCATGTTTACTCGAAGCAACGTACTTTACTTGAAAAGGGTTTAAGTGAGCACCCTAATCATGAGGCTCTATCATTTTCGTTAGGTAAAATTTGTATAGATTCCGAGCAAGATGTTCATGAAGGGCATAAATATTTATTGAAAGCCATTACAATGAGCCCTGAGTTGGAGGAAGCTAATTTACCCTTGGGTCAGTACTGGTATCAGCAGGGTGATATGCGTAAGGCTTATCATTATTTTTTGAAATGTATTGAAGGTCCCGTCAGTGTTGAAAATTTTCATAAGGTTGTTGAACTTTTACAAAGGATCGTATGACCCTAGGAAGCTTGATAACTTTCGAAGGGCCTGAAGGTGCTGGAAAGAGTACTCAGATTGGTTTACTGCAGGACCGTCTTAACGAAGCTGGTTTGAATGTCGTAAGAACCTTTGAGCCCGGGGGAGGTTCGCCACTATCTGCAGAACTTCGCAAAATTCTGCTCTCAGAAAAGTTTGATCAAATTTGTTGTGAAACAGAGTTATTTCTAATGTTGGCGGCCAGAGCCGAACACGTGCAAAAAGTTATTCTCCCAGCTCTTGCGGAAGGTTCTGTAGTGCTTTGTGATCGGTTTATTGACTCTACAACGGCCTATCAGGGATACGGTCGAGGCCTTCCAGTAAAAACGATACAATTAATGAATCAATTTGCGATTATGGGTAGATATCCAGATCTCACT
>CAZRWM010000255.1:0-2013 GCA_964603885.1 uncultured bacterium | reverse complement strand
GCAAAAACATCTTGCCAGCGAACGGTAGACTGTCCTTCAGATCGCATTAAGTAATCGATAGGGATTTCTTTTATTTTGGCGCCATGTCGGGTAGCTTCAATTACCAGTTCAGCATCGATAAACCAACCAGTTGATTGTATGTTTATGTTATCTAATAATTCGGCTGAAAAGACCTTGAAAGAGAAATTAATTGTTCGGTAATTTACTCCAAACAAAGTACTGATGAATAGGCGATAACCAGCAGTGTAAAGATACCTGATTACAGAATGACGTTCCCCAATTCTAGCACCCAGGACAAAATTATACTTTGCGGATTTTAGATTATCTAATGCAACTAATACAAATTCTAAGTCGAAAGGTTGATCACATTCGTAATGACAGATGACCTGTTTAGTGACGTTTGAATAAGCCGCTTTTAATGCCACTCCCATACCCAGTCTTCGTGTTTGATAAATGATCTTGAGGTCATCTCTATTAGTTAGGGACTTTAGAAATTCAGTAGTTCCATCAGTACTACCAGAGTCTACCACTATAAGCTCATAGTCCAATTGGTGTTTTCCGCCAAACTCGTCTAAGCATTTCAAACAGGGCCCTATGGACTCCACCTCATTATAGGTTGGGATTATAAAGGAAATACTTGGTTGCATATTCATAAGAGATTATCGGAATCAGAAGCTCCTTATCGAAGAACCTTACGGTTCAATCTTATTACTTTTTGGTCTTGAACGACGTAATCTGCTCACGAGTCAGTAAAACAGGTTGCTGATTACTCTGTCTGAATGATCTCTGTTTACGGCTACCTAATTTGTTATAAACCCCTTGGGCTATAGTTCTAAAATTGTCACTTTTGCGTACTTTTGATATGGCTTCTCTTGCAAATTTTAAGCTGGGGCTTAACTCCACTATTGGTTGGGTATAGATATTCGAAGGCAAATGGATTTCTTCATCTGTCAGATGCCGGACCTCGGGTACAAACTCTCTGATGAAATCACCACGTGGGTCGTGATCTAATCCCTGTTTTACTGGATTATATATTCTTAATGCATTGATTCCAGTCACTCCGCTCTGCATTTGAAGTTGACTTATATGAATTCCCGGTTCGTAATCAGTAAATAAAGCTGCCAGGATCGGGTTTAATTTACGCCAGTCAAGAAACAAGTGGTAAGCCGCAAAGCTCACCAGCATGGCTCGCATTCTAAAATTGAGATATCCCGTTTGTATGAGAGAGCGCATGCACGCGTCAACGAAGGGATAACCAGTTTGACCGTTTCGCCAACCCTCTAACCTATCTTCCCGGTGATGAGGCTCACGCATTCCCTCGAAGGCAGAGTGCATACATCGAAATTCAATTTCAGGTTGGTCCTCTAATTTTTGAATAAAATGGCAATGCCAATGCAATCTGGACTGGAATGCTGCCAAATTTTTACGCAAAATCCAGTCATTTTCCTGCTTTGCGTTTCGCATTGCTGACCAAGTGGCTTGCATGACTTCTCGGATACTTAGAGTTCCGAAACTCAGATGAGGTGAAAGCCGAGAACAATTATCCCTAGCCAGACCGGGCTTGGAGATAGACTTTTGATACTTTCTAGCCCTATCACTTAAAAAACTTTCCAGGACCGCTGTGCCTGCACGCCGGCCACCTTGTTGTACTTGTTGCGCAAAAGTTGTGTCCAGTGTGAAGTCGGTCAAAACGGTATCTGGGAGATTGTGATCGGGAGGACTCGCGTAATTGGAGGGTTCAGGTACACAATTTTGAATCAAGCGTCTTTCTTGGAGTTGCTTCCAATCATTGCGGGATTTTAACTTTCGTATCACTCCCCCGTTTGAGTGCTGATGCCATGGGACACCAATTTTCGTAAGAAATTTGGCAACTTTAATATCTCTTTGAAACGTCCAATCAATCCCTGTCTCCTCATGAGAATAAACAGCATTGATGCCAAAATGTTGGTGCAGATCAGCAAAACATTGGATCGTATCACCACGTAAAACCACGATGTTTTGCTTGCTTACATC
>CAZRWM010000254.1:0-2030 GCA_964603885.1 uncultured bacterium | reverse complement strand
TGCGTACGGAAGAGTAGGTCGATGCCAGCACTCTTTTTTTGATTTAAAGACAAAAGAGACAATCAGAAAGGATTTACTCTTTCACTGTATTATTCTTATTTCATTTGGTAGGATCGCAATCCAATACACTCTTTTCGAAAGGTCCTCTTGCGTTTTACAAAATCAGATTCCTTCAACCCATTCGTATTCTTCACCTCAGCAACCCTTGTTATCTTGGTCGTCCTAACGGGACTTTTTTTTCAGGATCATTTTCAAAATATAGCGTCGATATTGCACACCTTCATGACTCATAAGTTTGGGTGGTTGATCATGTTTTTTGTCTCTTGCTATTTTCTGATTAGTATATGGCTATGTTTATCAAAGTGGGGTTCAATTCGCTTAGGTCCTGATGACTCAAAACCAGACTATTCTTTCTTGAGCTGGATCTCAATGCTATTTAGTGCTGGTATGGGAATCGGACTATTATTCTATGGTGTCGCAGAGCCCATTCTGCATTTCAATTCGCCTCAAGGTGTGGAACCTAGGACTGTTGCGGCTGCTCACTTTGCGATGCAAACAACCATGTTTCATTACGGTTTACACGTTTGGGCTATCTATATTTCTATTGGATTATCTCTGGCCTATTTTTGTTACCGTAAAGGGAAATCGCTATCTCTTCGATCTGCACTTTACCCTATATTTGGTAATCGAATAGAGGGTTTTGTGGGGGACTTGGTTGACATTTTTGCTATTCTTGGGACTCTTTTCGGAGTAGCTACATCTCTGGGTCTGGGCGCAATGCAGGTCAACTCTGGCTTAAATCATTTATTTGGAGTTGAAAGCAGCGCTAACGTACAAGTAGTGGTGATATCTATCATAACAGCCTTAGCTACGATTTCAGTTGTATCAGGTCTCGATAAAGGTATTAAAATACTCAGCGAGTTCAATATTCTAGGCGCTGTGGTGGTTTTATTATTTATATTCCTTCTGGGACCAACTGCCATCATTCTAAATATTGCTACGGAAACTACCGGTATTTATTTTCAATCGCTGATGCAAAAAATGTTTCATATGGATGCCTTTGGTGAGCCAAATTGGATGAGTAGCTGGACGATTTTTTATTTTGCTTGGTGGCTTTCATGGGCTCCTTTCGTAGGTATTTTCCTCGCTCGAATATCAAAGGGTAGAACGATTCGAGAATTTATAGTAAGTGTAATGTTGGTTCCAACCACTGCTTGTTTGATTTGGTTTTCTACTTTTGGTGGAACGGCAATTCATATGGAAATGCAAGGACAGTCCTCTATTTCATCTGCTGTGAATGCTGATATGTCAACAGCGATATTTCATTTTTTACAGCAATTTCCTTTATCTGAAGCTGTTTGTGCTTTTACAGTAATTCTTGTAATTACTTTCTTCGTTACCTCTTCTGATTCTGGATCTCTGGTAATAGATATGTTGTCTTCCAATGGACATCAAGATCCACCGATTCCACAAAGGATTTTTTGGGCAACGTTGGAGGGGGCCGTAGCGGCGACATTACTTCTTGGGGGCGGTGCCAATAGTCTGAAGGCTCTGCAAACAGCTGCCGTTGCATCTGGTCTACCTCTTGGTGTCCTTTGCTTATTGGTATTCCTGGGACTAATCCTAGAATTACGTAAAGAAAAGTCTGTCTAACTGTCTGTTAGATTTTGTCTTTTATTAATCGAGATTTGTTATCGTAATTTGTTGAAGATCTTTGAGTAGGCATTCGAGCCTGTTTTTGATGTCTACCTTCAATTCCCCACTTTCTTCCCATGAAGAGTAATCGGTGTAAACGAATCGGGGTACAATTACGGTTCTGAAGTCGAGCATGAGATGATTCGCCATTCCCATTACGGACATATAGCTATTTGCGCCTCCCGCTGCACAGATGAAGCCTACAATTTTCTGTGTGAAGGATCGTCCGACTAATTCGATAATGTTTTTTGTGGCAGCGTTAACATCATAGCAATGAATAGGGACTGCGAAGATGATGTGACTAGCACTCTCAATAGCCTCTTTTAAGGTGTCCA
>CAZRWM010000253.1:0-2037 GCA_964603885.1 uncultured bacterium | reverse complement strand
AAGTAGATGCTTTTTATCAAACTAGTACTAGTGAGGTTTATGGAACAGCCATACACATACCAATATCAGAAAATCATCCACTACAGCCCCAATCCCCGTACTCTGCTAGCAAAATAGCTAGTGACTCTATTGCTAAATCTTTTTATAGCTCATTTGATCTCCCAGTTACAATTGTACGTCCTTTTAATACCTATGGTCCCAGACAATCTGCGCGAGCTGTAATACCAACCATTATTTCTCAAGTTCTTAATGGGGTTAGTCAGCTACAACTCGGTGCTCTAAGCCCAACTCGCGACTTTAATTACGTAGCCGATACATGCCAAGGATTCATTGATATTGCTTCGATGAACGGTTTACCAGGTGAGGCTATTAACATAGGATCTGGCAAAGAAATTTCGATAGGCGATATTGCAAAAAAACTGCTAAATATTATGCATATGGAGCATGTGGAGATAGTGTGCCGTGAGGAAAGAATCCGGCCTGAAAAAAGTGAAGTCAATCGACTTCTGGCAGATGCTGCCAAAATCAAACGATTATGCAATTATGAGCCAAAAACGAGTTTAAAAAATGGTTTAGAAACTACTGTGAAGTGGTTTTCTGATCCGAATAACCTTCTTCGATATCGAAGCGGAACTTACAATGTTTGATGAACTCTTTAATCTAGTTCAGTCCTTGTATCCTGGGAAATCTCCAATCCCACTACACGAACCGCTGTTAAATGGTAATGAAAAAAAATATCTTAACTCATGCATTGATAGTGGTTTTGTTTCCAGTGTTGGCGAATTTGTTAATCATTTCGAAAAAGAAATTGCTAATTTTACCGGTAGTAAAAATGCTGTAGCAGTAGTTAACGGAACTCAGGCGCTTCATTTAGCTTTGTATACACTTGGAATAGGTCCTGGCAAAGCTGTACTAGCTCCTTCACTTACATTCGTTGCTACCATAAATTCTATTTTCCATAACGGAGCGTCGCCAATCTTTCTTGATATTGAAGATGAAACTCTCGGTATTTGCCCACATAAAGCCAGAGGATTCCTTCAGAATGAATGTCTTTCTGTGGGAGGAGAACTCAAACATAGAGCCTCAGGTCTAACAATTGCAGCCATCATGCCCACCCATGTTTTCGGTCATTCATCTAGAATTACAGAGCTTTCTAAATTAGCCGATGATTATTCAATCCATTTAATCGAGGATGCTGCCGAAGCCATGGGTAGCCGAACTAATCAAAAACATTTAGGGACTTTCGGTACGATAGGAATTCTCAGCTTCAATGGTAATAAAACACTGACAACGGGTGGTGGAGGTATTGTTCTCACTGAGCATCAGACCATTGCTCAACAACTAAAACATCTATCAACGACAGCTCGTATTCAATCTGGATATGAGGTGGAACATGATGTACCAGGTTTTAATTACAGAATGCCAAATCTAAACGCCGCCCTAGGGATGGCCCAACTAGAAAGTCTTCCTAATTTTATACAACAAAAACGTTCTCTTGCATCAAAATATCAAAGACTTGAAATTCCACAATCAAAATGGCTCAAAGAGCCTAAACAAAATCAATCAAATTACTGGCTGAATGCAATTACTTTGGACAGTATTAATTTAAGGAATAATCTTCTAAGTAATGCTCACAAAAAAGGAATTCTTTGTCGCCCCATATGGAAACCTATACATAGCATGACTGCCTATGCTAAATATCCTAGAGATGATCTTTCAATAACGGAAAATTTGTCGAAGCGAATTGTCTGTCTTCCTAGCGGTCTAAAGGGCTTATCTTTACGAGCTATTTAAATTCAAACCGCTTTTGAAAACGGCGCCATAGAATTTTTTAATTGCCATCTTCCTAAAGAGTATTCCAAAGTGTATTGAAAGTCCTGAACCGAATACTCACGATGACTTACACAAATTACAATAGCATCCGGGATTTTAGCTTTCAAGCCTTTCCAAACACGTTTTTCGCACTCAAAATCAAGACCCGACATTGCTTCATCTAAAATAAGAAAGTCCGGTTTTCGTAAAATGGATCTAGCAAGA
>CAZRWM010000252.1:0-2045 GCA_964603885.1 uncultured bacterium | reverse complement strand
TAAAAAAATTGTCAGATCTATAACGGGCCTAACAAAAGCTGCCGAAAACTTTGGAAACTTGCACGGAGTCTGCTCGCTGTAGAGCTGCGCAACGGGAGTAACCCATGGATGAAACAAAGAAGCAACAGTATAGATTAGCAATATGGATTCAGATCTTCGCTCTTGTACTAATGATTACAGGCTGCGGAGATGCGGGAACTTCTAACGGTTCGATCAGAGGTCAAGTCTTCACCAATCGATCTGGTGGGGCTTTAACCAAATCTCCCGAGGCTGGAGTAAGTGTTGTAGCCGTTTTTGATGGTGAGCCCGAGCGAGTTCGTACCGCAGTATCTGATGGTAATGGGCAGTATGTTATTCCTGACCTTCCAATTGGAAAATATAGAGTTGGTTTCACTAAGGACGGATTCGAGCCAATTACAACTGAAAAAGGAAGCTCTCGAACTCAGAGTGCAATTGGAGACGGCCCAACAATTCTTTATGTAGATACGGGGTCAACGATAACAGCTCCAGATATCACCTTAAAGCAACTAGCTCCTGAAGGTGATGGTCAAGTCATAGTTAATTTAATCGATGAGGTCACAGGTGAGCCTGTGAATGGCGCTACTGTCACAGCAGGTGAGGCTTCTACTTCTAATGGGTCAAATGGGCAGTATGTGCTTACAGTTCCTATAAGAGTTAGTGAGAGCGGAGTGCCTGGCCAAAGTTTAAATGTAACTATTAATGCAGATGGGTATGATCGTAAAACGGATACGGTTAATGCTTTAGCAGGTCAAACTGTGGAATCTACCGTTAGATTATCCCCAATAAGAGGATCCATTGAAGGTACTATTGAGTTATCCAAATTTAGAAGTCTTTATGAATTGGGTAATGCTGAAGTTACAGTCGATGGTATTCCACGCAGTCTTTTGGGTCTAGAATTAGATGGTTCCAGCGGAGCGTTTTCTGTTCAAGTACCCGTTCGAACCGTGCAAAATGCCAGGTCTTACACGATACGTATTAAATTATTAGGGTTTTTTGATCAAGTAGTGAATAATATACTTGGACCAACGGCGGGTTCGGTAAGAGTGGATATTCCACCAATGGTACCTGAGACGGTCACAGTCGTTGGTTCTGTCACCAATCCGGATACAAGATTGCCTGCAGTGATTGCTGAAGCGGGGCTCGAAGGTGGAGTAACAGGTGGGGCTCAGATTTGTCCCGCAGGGACTCAAGGAACATTTTCTATTGATGGAGTTCCAACAAATACCAATCAGGAGCTAACAATTAGTCTAACGCAATATGTATGTCCCCAACCAGGCTCAGCAGACCCAATAGAACCTGCTGAGGGCACCAGGACATTCACAGCAACCAATAATGGAACTGGTGTTTTCAGAGTACAGAGTATTAGTGGCGGTTCATCATAAAAATTTGATGGAATTTAGGAATTAGTTTTTAAGTGTACAGATTCAAAGTAGGAGCACAAAACATGAAACCTATGAAAGTTGTAATAAGCGGAAGTCTTTTGGCCCTCGCTTTTTCGACTGGATTTGCAGCGGGTAACTCTGCGGGTCAGGCAGCAGCTTATCTCAAACTAGGCGTAGATGCTCGCATTCTAGGAATGGGTGGAGCAGGCTCAACGGTTAGTCGGGATGTTAATGCGACCTACTGGAATCCAGCTGGTCTAGCCAACATTACAGGTCGCGAGATTGCTGCAATGCATACCTCGTTATCACTCGATAGAAATTATAATAGCTTTTCATATGCAGCTCCTGTGGGAGAACGTGGCTGGGTATTGGGCGCGGCATATCATCGTTTTAGTATAGATGGTATTCCTGAAACAAGAGTCCATAGTTTTGATGTAGATGGTAACGGACGTTTAGATGATCCTATTTTAGTAGGAGATACTTTGGCTGGTAATACCGTTGTAAATGCTTCTGACCCTGGTCGAACTGTAGCCCCTGTTCAGATTTTTTCGTACTTCGAAGATGCCGAAAGTTTTATATCTTTTAGTGCTGCGAAGCAAATCTGTGACAAACTTTATTTCGGTGGGACCACAAGATTCTTAC
>CAZRWM010000251.1:0-2048 GCA_964603885.1 uncultured bacterium | reverse complement strand
AAAATGTGGAAAAAAAGCCGACTTGAATCCGGTGAGGAAACAGGTCGTAAACTACTGGGCGATAAATGGGACTTATTAATTGAAGCGCTATCCTCTAAAAATCAAGATATTACTAAATACATCGTGGAATGGGGCTACGGTGAAATATATAATCGGCCACAACTAAACTTTAAGGCCCGAGAAATCGTTGCCCTCACCTCTTTAGCTATGCAAGGCTTAAAACCGCAGCTAAAAACTCACATTATTTCCTCATTAAATGCAGGACTTAAAGAGGAAGAAATCATTGAAGTATTCATCCACCTTGCTCTATTCGCTGGATTCCCTACAGCCCTTTTTGCGATCGAGGCAGCTCGAGACGTATTTGATAGTGGCTCAGGTAAATCACCACCCGTCGAGGATGAAAAATCAACTCAGTAAGACCAATCTCATTTCACCAAATTACTGAACGGAAGAGTTGAGTCACTGAACCTTTTGTGCAAAACAGCCTGAATCGTATCCTCATCGCAGAGCTCATTATGATTTTGTTCGTGGGTCGCCGATGCAAAATACTCTACGTTGCCATTGGGTCCGGGCACTCGGCAGTAATCTAATGCATTTAAATTATAACCAGCCGAATTTAAGGCACCTAAAGCACTTCTTAAAGCTTTCAGAGTTGAATCAAACTCCTTCACAACACCTTTTGATCCCAGCTGATTCTTACCGACTTCAAATTGCGGCTTAATAAGGCAAATTAGGCTATGACCTTGCCGACCTAGAGTACTTAGATGAGCGAATAAACGAGTTACAGATATAAAAGATACATCCATCACAATCGATTCAATGGGAAATGGTAAATCTGTAACGCTTAAATTAAGAATATGAGTTTGCTCCCTACTAAAAACTCTCTCGTCTTGTCGTAACTTATAATGAAGCTGATTCGTACCTACATCAACACAAAATACTCTACGCGCACCATGCTTTAGCAGGAAGTCAGTAAAACCACCGGTGGATGAGCCAACATCCATAAAACTATAATCTCTCACCTTAAATCTAAGTGACTCGTATACAGACTCCAGTTTTAATCCACCTCTACTAACGTACGGAATATTTGCCTTTAGTCGGATACTACAATCTATAGAAAATTTCACCCCCGATTTATCTACTCGCTGCCCATCCACCACGACTTCACCTGCCATTATCAGAGACTGTGCTTTCTGTCTAGATTCAACTAATCCCCTTCTGACAAGTAATATGTCTAATCTTTCTTTCATGTATAAAAATAACCCTGAAGTGATAACCTCAGGGTTAGTGTAATACTTTGTATTGTTAGGAAGCAATTAACGCTTGGAAAACTGTGGCTTTCGCCGAGCCTTCTTAAGCCCAGGTTTCTTTCGTTCAACAATACGACTGTCACGAGTAAGATAGCCTGCCTGCTTTAGCGAAGGTCGTAGACTTGGGTTGTACTCGCACAATGCTCGCGCAAGCCCCAATCTTAAGGCGCCGGCTTGGCCATGAGGCCCTCCACCTTGAACTGAAGCTCGCACTTCGATTTTGTCCAAAGTCTCTGTCAAAACTAAAGGCTCGAGTGCTTCTGAGGACCAGATCTCAGAGGGTAAATATTCTTTTAGCTCGCGCTTGTTAACTGTATATCTTCCCTCATTTGCTGGATAAACACGCACTCTAGCTGAGGAGTTTTTTCTCCGCCCTGTTCCGTAGAAATATTTTACTTTTGCCATGTTAACCTCTTAGGAAATTTCCAATTTTGTTGGAGCTTGTGACGTGTGAGGATGTTCTGTACCAGCATAAACTTTCAGCCTTCCCAACATCCGTCTACCTAAAACATTTTTTGGTAGCATACCTTTGACAGCTTTTTCGATTATACGAGCAGGATATGTACTGAGTACATGTTTAAAGGTACGAGTTTTAAGCTGATAGCCAGTATGATTATGATACGCTTTGGTCTCAGCCTTGTTACCAGTTAATCGAACTTTTTCGGCATTAATAACAATGATGGAGTCACCGCATAATTGGTTCGGTGTAAATTCAGGCTTGTGCTTACCTCTAATCCG
>CAZRWM010000250.1:0-2059 GCA_964603885.1 uncultured bacterium | reverse complement strand
TTATGCTCACGAGCATTATTAGCTGTGAAATGGTCCCAACAATTAGCGCAGAGTACTCCTGGTATCCTATTAGCTGCCATAGTTGAACCTATACCAACTCCATCTAACATAATTCCTATATCATAACTTCCATTAGCAATAGAGCGGGCAATCAATACTGCAAAATCAGGATAATCCACACTGTTGGTATCGTAAGGCCCGAAATCATCAACCACATCTATGTCCAACTCAGTAGACATATATTGTTTTAGGAGATTTTTCATACGGTAACCTCCGTGATCGGATGCAATTGCTACTCTCATTTGATACCTCAGGTAATACGAAAGTGACCTTTTAAAACACATCTACGTTGTCGTGTAAAAGTACGTGCTGATGTCAAACCCTCACCTGTGGGTCCAGCAATAGTCATTGTTGTAAAACCTTCACCCCCCATACCCAAACCAGCAAATGAGGGGCCATTCTTAACGAATATCGAAACGTTACTTCGAACTGCCATTTCATGCAATGCATCCAAATTTTTCGAATGCATTGTAGCGGTGTGGAAATTACCTCTCTCAGCCTCGACGGCCATATCGATTGCTGTCCCCACATTAGGCACCCTGACAATCGGCATTACCGGCATCATTTGCTCCTTTTTGACCAAAAAGTGTTCAAAATCACACTCGAAAAAGGCCATTCGAACGTCTGTAGAAACATTGATTCCTATCTTATCGAGTATATAATCCGCATTTTGCCCGATCAAATCGGGGTTAATTTTACTATCGGTTAGAACTATTTTTTCAAGCTTCTGAATATTATTCCCAATTACTTGATACCCGCCATTGCGCTTCAAAGCTTGTATAAATTCATCCGCCACAGAGTCAACTACAAAGACCTCTTTCTCGGCTATACACAACACGTTATTATCAAGAGTTGCTCCTGCAATGATATGTTTTGCCGCTGAATCGATATCTGCCGTCTCATCAACGATTGATGGGGGATTACCAGGTCCCGCAGCGATGACTTTCTTACCTGCAGAGAAAGCGGCTTGGACTATTCCTGGACCACCCGTCACAACAAGAATTTTTACACCCGGATGCTTCATCATTTCCTGACCAGATTCTTGACTAGGATTTGAATTGATCGTAACCAAATCAGAAGGACCCCCGTGCTTTTTAATAGCACTGTTGATAAGGTCAACCACATAAGCACAACAATTCTTAGCTCTAGGATGCGGATTAAAAACTACTGCATTACCGGCAGCGATCATGCCAATTGAATTATTTATAATAGTCTCGGTTGGGTTTGTAGTAGGAGTGATCGCACCAATCACTCCATAAGCACCACCCTCTCTGATGGTAAGACCGAAGTCACCACTGAATGCCGTTGGATGCAGGTCCTCAGTACCTGGTGTCTTTTCAATGACTAAGCGATTTTTTTCGATTTTATCTTCGAAACGACCTAGTCCCGTCTCCTCCCAAGCTAATCGCGCTATGTCATCGAGATGCTGCAGACACAAATTACGAATTTCGCGAATCATTAACTCTCTGTGTGACACCCCAACTTTTCTGAACGACTCGAAAGCTGTGTTAGCCTTCGAAACACACATTCCAATTTCAGGGTAAACACCGAGTCGCGTTTCATCATTTGGCGCCTTTGTTGAAGAATTTTCAAGTGTTCCAAGTACTGGTGTGGCTGACTTTCGACCTTTTTCGATTTGCTCGACCACAGAACTAACGATTCTAGCAATTTCATCCGCAGAATAACTCACTTAACCCCCCTACAACGGAATTCAAGCATTCAAGTTCACTTGATCCACGACAGCAATGATTGCACAATCTACAGCTTTACCAGTAGTTTTCTCGGTCTGCCGAGCAGAACTTCCCGAAGCAAATAATACTAAATCACCTGTTCCTGCTTGTACCGTATCCGCGGCCACATGAAAGGAGGAAGTCGCCCTTAAATGAACATCGCACTCCTGAACAATTAGAAGCTTGAGCCCTGTTAGGCGTTCATCTTTCACTGAGCAGACCACGGTACCCGCGACTCGCCCCAGTTTCATTTACTATTTTTTCGCTTG
>CAZRWM010000249.1:0-2064 GCA_964603885.1 uncultured bacterium | reverse complement strand
CACTTCCAGGCCAAGAATCAGTACCACCCATAATCGATTCCCATTGTGCTTGAGTAAGCTCAGACACACCTATGAAATAATCACTAGTAATTGTGACTTCATGCTGATCAAACTCATCAACATCTCGAAACAATTCAGACACCGCTGAACCCATCATAAAGCTACCCGAGGTTATCCTGGTGAGCTGAATTCCATGGAGCGGATCAACCAAAGAGCTCATTTTTTGAAGTTGTCTGGCAGAGGACAATTCCAACAGTGCACTACTTGAACCAATCCGTCCTTCCGAATCTGTAAAGAATACATTTGTCAATGGTATTGGAGCTGTTCTGGAAATATGAGATTCACTCACCGTGTAGGTAGCCAAGTAAGCCCCCAAAGTTGAAATATAGGTACCAACCAGACTTACTTCGTTGTATTGAATATTCAATATTAATGATGTCAAATCTAAAGGCGGCACACTAATCAAGCTGCTCAAATCACCATAGGTTGGAAAGACTGCGAAGCTTACCGAGTCTCCTATACCCAAATAGTCTGTGGTTATGTTATGCGTTATTTCGGCAACCAAAGGTTTAAGAGTGTCTATATTTACATCTGTAACAAATGGCGTTTGAGTTGTACTCAGCTGCGTCAAAACATAAGATTGCGGAGCTGATTGATTCAAATTAACTTCATAAAAAATAGTATCATTTAATTCAATTCGATCAGTGACAATTAAGGTATCCGGTAATGCCAAATTTGTAGTCCAATTATTTCCTGAAGATGCCACAAAGGTAAGTGAGACGCCAAATGCTTCACTTTCAATTCTATCCAACTCGGGGTCTTCATCGTATTCGAATGTAAGAGTTACTATATCTCCCGTTTTCAAACGATGATAGGTTTGAGTAATACTTCCTATTAATGATGAAGGATCAACAAAGCCGGAATCTATCCCATGAGTGATCGTGATAGAACTAGTAGCCGAAAGATTACCTGCTGCATCTTTGACTCTAAACTCAGCCGTGAGTGGTCCATCAGAATTAATGGAGCTATAGGCAACAACATAAGTAGCCAAAAAATTAATACTATCAGCGCTACTAAAACTTAGAGTTTCCGAGTTAAAGGTGCCAATTGGCGAAAGAGGGGTAGAAGGATTTGTACCAAGATCATTCGCTGTAATTAAAAACTCAACAACATCAGACAAAATTAGAGTCTTGGTGATTGCTGTCGAAATACTAACAGAAGTAATTGAAGGTAAAATATTATCAAAGCCTGACTGTACATCGTGAATCTCACCCGAAACAACTGCTTCATTACCGGCTCGATCTGTGATACTCGTTATCTCAACATCAGGCGGAGTACCGTCATATTGAGTGTGTGACTGATCAATCGTATAGGTAGCTTGATAATAATTACCCAAAGAGCTTGTAACGTAATCAAATTGTAATTCCTCTAAATTGTATGTGGCACTGACCTCCAACCCAGGCTCGTCCGATTGCATAGATAAGGTAAATGTAATTGAATCGCCTATTTGCAA
Source organism: uncultured bacterium (assembly GCA_964603885.1). Taxonomy (GTDB): domain Bacteria; phylum Muiribacteriota; class UBA6191; order UBA6191; family UBA6191; genus JAYZAC01. Next base: position 551 of record CAZRWM010000249.1, on the reverse strand, counting down.
AAATCCGCCACCCGGCGCATCATTGGTCACAAGAGTAGGCACCGGAGGACTGGTATCACTGACAAATGGACTAATAGAATTGGTGGTAAACGTATTACCTGCGGCATCACTTGCCGTGAGGCGGAAACTTAAAAAATCTGGATCAGACTGAGGGTACTCATCCACCCTAAATGTAACTTGCTCAGAGGAAGTATTGGAAAAAGTATCGATAAAATTAGAACCGTAATAGACCTCAACCTCTTGTTCAACTTTAGATAATTCAAAAACCATCAAAACTCTGTAATCGCCACCGACATAAGTACTCCCGGGAAGGAAGTCCGTACTGAAAACAATGGGCGTGGTGGTTGCGCTCGATAAAGCAGGGGAGATGGTATCAATTTTGTTCGTCAGCGAACCACTGAATGAAGTTGAGTTGTTTAATGCGTCACTAATACTAAAAACATAATTTGGAGTATCCAATTCGGTGGAGATCAAACTCAAACTGACAGAAGTACTGAATCTGATCTGATCCGTACTACTCATAACGTAATCCGTTGACAGAAAATCAACTA
>CAZRWM010000248.1:0-2094 GCA_964603885.1 uncultured bacterium | reverse complement strand
TCATATTAACTCCCTAAAACTCCAGATGAAATCGTGCTTTTCTAACGTCTGACCATTGTAGACGGTAGCTTTGAATTGGATCTTTGGGTTCTGCATTATTAACTACACCCGTAATCTCAAGAACTTGCTTTTCTTGATCAGTAATACTTACATGACCGATTACACAGGTTCCATCGTTCTTGGTTAGTTCGAATTTCTTGTCATTATGTAAGACAAAGTCCACTGGAAATGTACATTTTCTATTTGCGCCGGGCGTACCAAACGTTACATCGAAGTCTTCATAATCTGCGTAAAATTCGCTGTTAAAGAATTCTCGATGTAAAAAACTACATTCATCAAGACTCATCCCGCCGGATCGGTCAACAGACACGTCAAGCTGTTTTCTATCACCTACCGTATTGGACTTGATACAGTACAGATGAGTTTGATCATCGATTAAGTCTTTGATACGTTTTTCCATCAACTTCAAGTCCAGTTTCATCGTTCCTCAAAAAAACAATCCGGCACACAGGCCGGAAGTAGCTACGAGACATCATCACAAATTCTTCTTTGTTCTTGAATCGTGTAAACTATGGTTAGGACCGTGGCATAGTCCAGGTTACGCTTCGACGTCTCAAAAAAAGAAGTGGCGAAATGCCACTCCCCAAGCAAGATGCACAATATAGCATGAGAAAACCGTTATGAGCAAGGACGCGAAACTCTTATTTTTGCAAATGATTATTTTTAAGCCACTGTGCTAAATTCCAGAGCCCTTTTGCATAATATTCATTACGGTTGTAGGAAAGAAGTGCCTTCAGTTGGGGGGACTCAAACTTACCAGATTTAAAGTTTACTGACTGTTGTTTATCCCAGCCCTTTTGATTTAAGAAAAAGGCTGATGATGCAAAACCATCGGAAAGGTTATTTAGTTGAATTTCATTATCGCCACTGCCATCCCTAAGCATCCAGAAATTGTATGGTAAAAATTGAACCACACCGCATGCACCAGCCCAATTAGAATTTATTTGTTGCTGCCCGGTGGTTGAAGCCCAAAGATAGAGACATACTAAGTTACGGCGAGCAGATCTCAGCAAGCGTTTAAGTCGACTCCTATCTATCCAATCTGAAAACTTGTTTAGTAATACAAGTTGAGTTAAAAAAACTTCGTGAGCCTTGTAGCGTAGACGGAATTTACCAAGTCTAGATTCCATTGCTGCCAAAACAACTAATATTTCCGCATTAACATGATACTTGAGCTCTATTTCTTTTAATGATCTCAAATTGGCTTTGTAAGCCTTCGTAATTCTGATTTGATTTCGCGGTAGCTCGAGATTGCTCGAATTCTTCTTATTGCCTTTATCAAAGGTTTGCTGTGAATCAGGTCGAGCATATCTACTCACCGATTTCCATACCGGCTTGAAGGATTCTTTTTCTGATAGCCAAATAATGAATTGGTCATAACTGCAGTAATGACTAAATTTTTCCCATTGTGGTGAAGATTTCATGAATTGATAATCTATTTTGAGATCTTCGGAATGTTTATTTAGTACCTTCAATTTTGAGTGGAGTACCGGAGAATCAGCTTTGACTGACTTTAAATAAATCTCGAAATCCCCAGAGTGAAGTAGAGAGGTTGTAATGTAAAAAAAGAATATTAATAATAACTTCATAAGCAAATAGAGCTGCACCGGCACAGTGCAGCTCCAAAATCACTAATGTTATCGAATCAAGCTATCGACTTGTGATATGCGTGTATTCCAGGTCTTTCTCACCGACATAGTGTGCTTTTGGTCGGTACAGCCGATTGTCGTTCCACAATTCAAGGATGTGTGCAGTCCATCCTGCCACCCGAGATAAGGCAAAAATTGGCGTATAGTCAATAGGTTCAATTCCCATAAGTGTATACAAAGTACCTGAAAAATAATCCACGTTGGGCCAGATTTCTTTACCCGATGCTTCCATTTTGGTTGCCATTTTGGATTGAAGAGCTTTTAGAATTTCGAGGTTAGAATTATCCTCTTTTTCTGTTGAAAGTTCCTCTAGCATGGCACCTAAGATTTTCGCTCTTGGATCAATCGTCTTGTAGACCCTATGACCCATACCCATTACCTTCTT
>CAZRWM010000247.1:0-2096 GCA_964603885.1 uncultured bacterium | reverse complement strand
TCGAGCGGAGCCGTTGCAGCTTTTTTAGCAGCAAATTCCCTGACGCACATGCAGGGTGAAGTGAAAGTTATACAGGCGGGAGGCTTGTCAACTATTCAGTGGTCGCTATCTGATCGATCGATCGATTTATGTTTAAGGCCGAGGTTTGTGGGACGTTTGAAATATGAAGTTAAAAGATAATTTCACGGCTTATCTGTTTTTGATACCTTTCCTCTGCGTATTCACGGTCTTCTTACTAATTCCTGTATTCTACTCTTTCTGGCTAAGTTTCTACAAAGTTGGGGTTTACACAGACTTATTTGATGTTTTCAGCAAAATGGAATGGGTAGGATGGGGTAACTACATAGAGCTTCTTAAGGACGGCGAGTTTAGATGGTCGATGATTTTGACGCTTTTTTATGCTGGTATGACAATTCCTGGTACAATTTTTGTAAGTCTGTTATTGGCATTAATTCTAAACTCAGGACTCTTTGGAAAGGCATTTTTTCGTTCTGCATTTTTTCTACCAAATGTTTTAGATATGTTGGTTGTTGGCTTTATTTGGCAGCTTATCTACAGCCCAAAATTTGGAATTCTTACTCGGCTTTTAGATCGCTACATGGGGATAGAGGCCTTCCACGATACAGGGTTCTTGGGTGACCCATTAATAGCGCTACCAGCAATAGCTTTTGCAATGATTCTGAAGGGCTCAGGCTTTGGTATGATTCTCTTTCTCGCTTCGCTTGGCAATATTAGTCCCTCTTTGTATGAGGCAGCTGCTCTAGATGGTGCCAACAAATGGGAAACATTTTTCAATGTAACCCTTCCTTTACTGAAGCCAACAATTTTATTTTTGATTGTGACGGGAGTGATGGCATCACTCAACGGTTTTACGGAGATCTATGCTATGACGGATGCCCGGGGTGGTCCAACTTTTGTAGATGGGACAGGCCTATTTATGAACGAAACCTTGGGTGCTACTAAAATAGCTGGTTTTTATTTGTGGGAAAGGTTTTCTTTCGGTCAGTACGGTTATGCTGCTGCGATGAGTTACCTGATGCTGATTTTTGCCTTGCTGGTGAGTTATATCAATGCTCGTTGGCTATCACCCGAGGAATTTTAATGAGTTTTAATCAACGTTTGGGATCGCTGGCTTACTATCTTATTTTGTTGATAGCTGCGTTATTTTTTTTATTTCCATTTCTTTGGATGTTTGTCACTTCATTCAAAGTCCCAGGTACGGGAGATAAGTTCTTATACATCCCAACCAATAAGATCAGCTTTGCCAAAGTTCAAGCAAGTGATTTACAAAGCCTAGGTTTTGATCTTGGTCGAGTAAGCCCTCTACTTTTCAGTCAGAAAATCAAAGATTTATACAAACCAGGTTCTGTTCCAAGTTGGCAGCAAATCGAAGATTTAATTTCAGATATTATGCAAAGAAAAATTAGTCCTGATGAAAAGAATAAACTCAGGAATAATTTTGCACCCCAGTACGATATCAATAAGGTAGATTTACAATTATTATTGGATTTGGGCTTTTCAAATCGAGACGCCGAGATAATTATTAATTACCGTGAACAGAACGGGGAATATGACAATCCTTCGAACTTACGAGAAATTCCCCTATTGAGTCCTCGCAATTTACGGCTCGTACGCCGTTGGTTTTCATCAGATGCCAAAGTTATTCTTAAATTGGATGAACCAGCACGGTATAAAGAGTTAGGGTGGTCAGAAGTAGATGTTCAGATATACCGTGAATACAGGTCGAAATACGGGATATCAACTCGTAATTTAAGAGATTTCGAAGGGCAGAGTTCTGTCAAAGCTCTCAAGGTGGGTTCTTTGGACAAAGCTAATCGCCTATTCTTCTCCAACAAACTTTATACATTGAGAAATTATAAAAAGATTCTTGGTCATCATCCTCGAGGAGATGATTTTACTTTCGGTCGTGCCTTCTTTAACTCCCTTATGGTTAGTATCGGTACTGCCTTTCTAACGATACTACTTTGCACCTTAGGGGGTTATGTTTTTGCTAAAAAGCAATTCACTGGAAAGACTTATTTGTATGTAACTTTTTGGGCGAGCATGATGATTCCGGGAATGATGTTTATCGTGCC
>CAZRWM010000246.1:0-2122 GCA_964603885.1 uncultured bacterium | reverse complement strand
ACTAAGGTCATTATTCTTGAATGATGCTACCGCTTCGACTAATCGAGCTTTCCTTAAACTGAGGCGATTTTGTTCTACTTTCTGTTTCCGTAGCCGATCCTCAACGGTAGCCAAAGTTTGAATCAAGCTGGGGTCTTGTGGGTTTTGCTGTAATGCTAAACTTACCAAATCTTTAGCCTTATCCCAAGAGTTACCGCCGAGGTAGCGGCCTAACAATAGATTAAAAACAACCCTGTTTTCACGATTAATTTTGAAATAAGCCCAAGCTCGTTTTTCAAATGACGACCAGTTCAAGGTTTGGTGCAACTCCTCCCAATCAACATTATCTCCAGGTCCCAAAACGGTCTCAGTAACGAATGTTCGGCCCTCTCGAACTTTGCTTCGCACATCTTCTAAGCGCCTCTCAAAATCCTGGCGCTCATTTACGCTTAATCCGCTGCTGTAAGCTCGGAGAAATTCATCTAATTCTAATTCAGCATGGCGGTACTTTCCTTTGGTCTCATAATAATCTACCAGCGCCATACGGACATTCAAATCTGCTGGCTTTTCCTGAGCCTGTTGTACCAATACCGTATACTCAGATTGAGCTGTTCGGAAACTGAGCACATATTTCAGCACGAAGAGTACAATTAGCGAGTACACAAACAAGGAGCCCCAAGGGAACCTCTTGGCATAATCACGATAATCCTTTTCAAAGTCCCATCCACCGATTTCTTCAATTTGTTCTTCGGGATTACGATCTTGGATAAATTCTAAAAATTGAGCTATACGATGAGCATCATATAAGTTGTAAATCCAAACAAATAAAGCGCCTAGACTGAACAAGAAAATCAGGAAGCTATAAATGACAGTACCTATCTGCGCCGTCATTACGCGATAGAAAACGTGCTGACTCGCAAAATCCCATAGATACAGCAAACTGACCAGCTGCCCTGTGAAGAAAATCGCAGCTTTCTTCCATTCTCCATTATAAACCTGCCCGCCACCCCAAATTAAAATTGACAGAGTGGGCGCAACCACCTGTGGCTTGAACAAATGATCCTGACTATGATTCGTTTCAATTGCAAAGGGATCCATCAGTCAACAAACTCCAAAAATACTTCATTTGCAAAGAGCCTACCCTCCATAGATAATCCTACTCTATGTCCGTGTTCGCACAGTTGCAGCAATCCTCTAGAAACCAGTCTATTAATACGATCCTTGATTTTTAATTCAGGATATTGCTCATGCGCAGAATCTAGCTCTTTGACGGCTATGCCACGTATAAGCCGGAATTGTAACATAAATGTTTCTAAAATCGCATTTTTTGAATGAATCCTTTCATAACTAGCAAATAAACCCTCCGTCTCCCACTGTTTTTGCCACTGTTCTAAACTTCTGTAATTCTGATACCTATACTTTTTGCTGTAACTTGCAGCAGAGGGTCCAAATCCCAAGGTAATATCATTCATCCAGTATTTGAGATTATGTAATGATTCCGCTCCGGGCTCACTAAAGGCAGAGATTTCATACTGTTCAATTCCATGCATAGCACATGTTTTTATCACTAACTGATACATTTGCGCCACATCTTCATCATCACAAACTCTAATTTTTCCCATTTGAACAGAATTAAACCAAGGCGAACCTGATTCAACAGAAAGCATGTAAACACTTAAATGCCTTGCTCCATAGTTGATGAGATTTTGAAGATTATTTTTGACTGAAATTAAGCTTTGTCCCGGAGTTCCAATCATTAAATCCGCATTAAATCTCATTCCGCTTTCACTCAGTGCCACCAAAGCAGAATGATTTTGTTCCGCTAGATGCGCTCTACCCAGAGTCTTAAGCTCTTTTTCAATAAAACTTTGCACGCCTAAAGAAACCCTATCAATACCAATTTCCGCCCATCGCTGTAAAATTTCCGGATTGATACCACCTGGATTAGCCTCGACAGTAAATTCTCTGACATCACCCAAATCAAAGTATCGCTGTAATAGGTTTACAAGTATCTTTAGTTCGTCTATTGTCAAAAGGCTTGGCGTACCACCACCTAGGTAAATGGTGTCAGCAATAAGACCTTTATTTGCAACTCGAGCTTCAAGCTCTATTTCAAGAGTTCTAAAGAACTGATCTCGCTGAC
>CAZRWM010000245.1:0-2122 GCA_964603885.1 uncultured bacterium | reverse complement strand
TTGAATGCTTTGTGGTAGGTTCTTAACTTGACATAAATCTGTACAAATAAATGATGAATAGCATGGTCCAAGGGAAGACTTCCATCCTTGAGAATCTTGATGAGGTTTTTGAAAATTACACCTCCTATATCCTCCTGTGAAAAGTCTTCCAGAATATTTAAAATCTCTTGGTAATATTTTTGACGGCTCTCGAGTAATCGCAGCTGATTTATAAGGTATTCTGTCCTCCGTTGAGATTTTTGATACTGACGATTCAACATCTCGTAAGGTAAAAAGCAGTCTGGCGACTGACTAGTCAGCCTAAGGCATTCTTCGGAATCAATGTCGGAGTTCATCTCATGCTGAATCCACATGACTGCCATGCTTATGTAGAAACTGCGTCTAACTGTTGGCTCCAATGACTCCACATAGGTTTCACATTCTGGCAACTTTCCTTGGTTATAAAGGTGTCGAAGTGTCAATATTTCCTCAACGTAAAAGTCGAGTAAAATATCTTCCTTAGCCACACGCGATTCGGCCTCACGATAATGAACTTCAAGAATACTTATTAATTCTTTTGGAAATCGATTTTCAGGAGTCTCCCTTAAATACACGAAAATGCCGTGTATAGCTTGCAAGCCAACTTTTTTATCTCCCATTTGAGGACTATCTAGCATTTGTAACAAGTCATCTAGCACATAAGGAGTTCCGAGACGGAATAGAACGCAAGCTGCGAGCGACTTGTTAAATCCACTACATGTTTGATAAACCTTTTCTAAGCAATGTTTCAGATTTTCAGAATGCCAATTCATCAAGCCCTCTATGGCTGCCCTTTGAATTTGCAAATTTGTATGCTTCAGAAACTCTTCATAGATTTTTTCTTTATCAGGAGGTAGCGCTCTAGACATCGTCTCAATAGCAGCACTCACTACGCTTAAATCGGTAATAGAGCTCTTTGCTACCTCTACCAAAAAGTCAAATATTTTGGAATCTTCGAATTTAGCTAAAGCTTTTAATGCTAAAACTTTAAGGTGAGGTTGATCTCTACCCACAGCTTTAATTAAGAGTTGTTTGATGTTATCAGTACGATGATCACTTAAAAAGTTTATAGCATTTTCACAAACTTCCTCATCAGTTTCACTCAGTAACATTGAGCCAATCCAATTGACAATACGAGGGTCTGAGTTGAAAGTATAAGCTGCTTTAACAGCAGCTAATTTTGCCTCTTTAGACTGCTCATTCATTAAAAAAGATATGATGCTCATACCCATTTGAAGAGTCTCTTTATCTTTTTCTGATTCATAAGTTAGTGCATATATTTTAGCTATTACACATAACAACTCATAATGAGTCGAACTTGAATATTGATTTATATATTTAGTCGGAATTTGTGCATGCAGCCCAAGCGCAACTAAAGCCTCAAAAGCAGCAGTTATCAAAGCCTCTGGACAATTGGACAGATTATCCATTATTAGTGGAACCGATATTTTCTTATCGCCAAAACAAAGTAGTTTCAAGTAAGTCCTCTTGAGCTCGATTATCTCAGATGCTTCGAAACGATCTCGCAAAAATCGAGTAGACTCTTTGTTGAACTTAATCTCCAAATTTGAAATATTTTCCAGCAGAGTCAGCTCGTCATCCGAACCTAAAGTATCCAAGTTCTCGATTACAAAACTTATTCCATCAACCTGATTTAATTTACAAATAGCCAGTAAGACATCAGGCAATTGAATTTGATCAAATTTATTGAATTTCTCTATCAAAAAATTTGTGAGTCTTTGCTGTTCGTCAAATAAAGGGAAGAGATTCAAGATTTGAACTTGTTGTTGATGATTGAAATTAAATAGATCTTGAGTCAAAAGATTTAGGTAACGAGGAAGAGGTTTAATCCCTAAAAATTCTATGCAAGCTGAAAAGTTTTCTGAGAAAAAGTCTCTAGATTGAATACATGCGTCATATTTTTTAAATCCGATAATACTAATTAATTTTAGCGCGAGGGAAATAGCGTCCGACTTTCCTGATTTTAAAATATCTGGTAGACAATTTAAGTGGTTTTCTAAGATGCTATTAAGAATACGAATTTGTTTGTTATCTTCCATCTTCAAGAACCCGAAATACCCGCGAGATTCTGGAATCGACCCGT
>CAZRWM010000244.1:0-2136 GCA_964603885.1 uncultured bacterium | reverse complement strand
GTGTTTGCAGTTAATACTAAATCATAGCCTGCAAAGCTAGCAGTAATGGCAGGATTCTGAAATTCAGATGTAGCGGAATGTCCAGCTGTCAGTGCATGATTAGTATCATTTGAAACCAAAATCGCTGCATTAATCATATCAGAAATGGAAGAAGTACTATAGCTTCTACCTGCAGTTAAGGTAATTCTGACACTATTAGTAAGGCTGCTATCAACTTGTTTATTGTCTGTGGCATTTGTATCGTGAAATGTAAAAACTATATCGCTAACTGAGCTATGTACTTGAATAGTTTCCAAACCGGAAATATTCCCGTCTAAACGGGCCTCTTTCGTAGGGTCAAACTCCAATTCTAGGCCGGGTAATACTCCTATGGCTCTGTTAGTGTTCGTGTTTGCACTTACGCTATTTGGGGAACTTACGCCTTTCTCTGTTGCTGTAATTTTGTGTGCACTATCAATACTTGATGCGGTGACTGAAAAACCCAATCCAGTGATGAAGTCTTGATTGCTGCTTAGACTTAGTTCTCCAGCTACGCCTGATAGCCCAGATTCATAAATTATCTGCCCGCTAGTACGATCAAAAGCAAAAGTTGAACCCGCCAGATCTAATCCATTATTTGCTGCAGAATCAGTTATTACTGCTTCAGCCTTTGCGGAAAACTGATCAAGAGTCAAATCTTTAGATACGCTAATTGAGGAAGACTTGCCGTTGGCTCTCAAGGTTAGTGTTAAAGGATTGGCTAATATTTCATTTCCAGATGCATCAAACATGCTAGTTAATTCACCAAGAGTACTAGTTGAAATAGCAACTTGGCCATTACTTTTAAGGGTCTGTATTGCAGATTTTTGCACTTCGCCCTGACCTACGGTACTCATGTTTACCTGTATTGAGTATTTTCCGCTACTTGCTTTTCCAGTTTGATAAGCCTTAAGGCTTGCATCAGACGTTGAGACTCTCGAAGATGCAGAGCCATCAAGAATGTTTCGATTGTTGAACTGTGTTGAACTAGCAATTGTGTCTAATTCGGATACGAGTTCATCAATTTCTTTTTGTAATTCGAGTCGGTCATCTGAGGTAAGCGAGGCCGATTGCGATTGGACAGACAATTCCCGCATTCTCAACAGAATACTATTACTTTCGCTAAGTGCTCCGTCCGCTGTTTGAAGAATAGAGATACTCTGCTGAGATCCTGTTATTGCACTATTTAAACCAGTGATTTGTGCACTTAATTTTTCTGATATTGATAAACGCGACGGATCATCCGAACCTCTGTTAATTTTCAAGCCCGAAGATAGTCTTTCGATTGACCGAGTTATACCTTTTTCATGAGAATTTAAATTGTTGCGAGCCAATAGGGCAGCAAGATTGTTATTGATACGGAAACCCATATACCCTCCATGGTAAGATCCTCCTTGATCCAATAGTCAGCATCCGAGCTAACTTTTATTAAAACATCAACAATCCGTGTTGATTAAACCGACCCATTCCTAATCACTTTGAACTAGGAAATTCAATATTTTTCAAAGGTTGTCCAGACCCTTGAAAACCGCATTTATCCTATTTAAATTTTAGCGTTTTTATTAATAAATGTCAATTTGAAACCGTATATTTGGATAGCGCAGTTGAAACTTTTTATAGATCAATTATTTTACTCCAAAAATTAAGGTTTGAACGTCTAAAATCAATGGGAAAGTAGGTAAAAATATGAGCATTTTAATGTCAAAAAATGCACCAGAGGCCATCGGGCCTTACTCGCAAGGTAAAGAGGTTGGCGGTTTCTGTTTTTTTTCCGGGCAAATCGCTATTGAGGTTTCTAACGGTGAACTTATTCAGAGCACTTTTGCAGCTGAAGTTCATCAGGTTATGAAGAATATTTCGCATTTGTTAAATGACAATGAATTATCTTTTGAGGATTTAATCAAGGTCAACATTTCTCTCACTGATATGTCTAAATTTTCCCATTTTAATGAGATTTATTCACAGTACATTGTAGAGCCATACCCTGCAAGAGCTTGTGTTGAAGTAAAAGGTTTACCTAAAAATGCTAATGTTGAGATCGAAGTGATCGCGTATCGTAAATAAAAAAGGCCTCCCGAAGGAGGCCTAATGTCAAATGGTATTGGTAATATTGGATTA
>CAZRWM010000243.1:0-2170 GCA_964603885.1 uncultured bacterium | reverse complement strand
GTTTTGCCGCATCAGATGAAATAAGAGCTACTGAGTTAAATCAGCTTCTACCCCAGAACGTTATAGCAATGGCGAGTAGAGGGGGTTATGGGTGCCAGAGGATGCTTCCATACCTGAAAATACCGCAAAAAATTCAAGCTAAATTATGTGGTTTTTCTGACTTGACAGTACTATTGAACTATCTATCTCAGAAGCATAATGCTTCATGTTTTCATGGTCCCATGATGCAGTGGCCAAAATATACTAGATTGGACAGTTTATTATGGCGTAGTTTTGAAAATATTATCATCCGTGAGATTTCATTTGACTGTAGTTTTAGAGGCAGGCTGATCAATTGCAACTCTTTAAGCGGTCCGATTATTGGTGGTAATTTAAGCGTTCTCTGTGCCTCGCTTGGAACTCCTTACGCGCCAGATTTATCAGGTAAATTATTATTATTAGAGGATATCAATGAGCCAACTTATAAGATCGATCGAATGTTAGATCAATTAAGTAAGCAAAAGGATTTCATCAATATACGAGGGATGTTGTTTGGATCTTTTCGAGATTGTATAGTTTCCCCGACAGATAGCGGTGATATGAGATTAAATGAGTTAATTACTGATTTTTGTTTACGCTACCAGATTCCTGCAGTTACTAATGTACCCGTGGGTCACATAGAGGACTTTGTTTGTTTCAGATTAGGTTCACAAGTTAGTTTTGAATCTTCACGTGATTCGACAATACATTGGCGTATTGAGGCATAAAATGAGTCTGGTTGATAGATTATTAGAAGGGTTTATAAATAAAGATCGAAGGAGTCTAGCGAAAGCCATCACGATTCTGGAAAGCGTACGAGATGTTGACCGTGAATTGAGTGGTGAGCTTTTACGGCGTTTGCATACCCCTACCAAAGATACATTTAGAATAGGTATCACTGGTTCTCCAGGAGTAGGTAAAAGTACTCTCGTTGAAAATTTAGGATTAAAATTCATAGAGCATAATTATGAAATTTGCGTTTTAGCAGTTGATCCGAGTTCTCCCAGAGGTGGTGGCAGTATTCTTGGTGATAAAACTAGAATGCCTCAACTAGCGAATCATCCGAGAGCCTTCGTTAGACCATCACCTACTGGTAACTCTTTGGGTGGGGTCGCGCATCGGACTCATGATGTTATTCAACTTTGCGAGGCATTCGGATTCGATGTGGTTTTAGTAGAGACGGTTGGGGTTGGACAGTCGGAGTTGGCAGTTTCTTCAATGGTGGATTTATTTTTTTTGATGTTGCTACCTCAAGCTGGAGACGAGCTCCAGGGTATTAAAAAGGGCGTGATGGAATGTGCAGATATAATTTTCATCAATAAAGCCGATGTTGACCCCAAAGGTGCTCAAAAACTTCTAAGTCAATGCATTTCGGCTAGTGAGCTTTTTAGGCCACGATGGAACCATTGGAAAGTTCCTATCATGCATGGTAGTGCATTACAATCAAAAACTATACAAAAGCTGATAGTTCAATTTAAGAGTTTTGTAGAACAGCAGAAAAAAAGTGGAACTTGGCAGGAACAGCGACAAAGACAGCAATTAAGTTGGTTGCGCAGAGCAGTTAAACATCAACTTCTGCTATCGAGTCTAGAAAACCCAGATTATGAAAGTAGAATACGGATTTTAGAGTCAGAATTTTTGCAATCGAATAAGAACTCTGGGGAGGTCATTCAAGCCATTCTTGATTTGGTTGGCGTTAACAAAGCTTAGTTTCCACCAGAAATACGTTGTAAGTTCTCCAAGTTTTCTCGAGTCTGGTCTAAATTCTCATTGGCTAAATTGTCTTGGATACTCCGTAGAATTTCTTTTCTTAAGTGCAGATAAGGCGGTGAAGTTTTTATTTTCTTCCCATCCATGCCAATGTTTGTGCTCTTGGGAACTGTTTGATTACTACCAGAATCTCGGAGGCTCGGGGACTTTTGTGCCTTAAATGTATCGTATAATTGATCGCTGAGCATAGAGGCTATAACACCACCTGCAATAGCGATCAGTCCGCCACCTCCAAATGCTATAAAAGCCGCTGATGAAGCTATTGCGCTAAGTCCTTCCCTTGCCCAATCTAAATTACCTAGATTGCCTTGACTCCACTCATACCCTAGTGCTGCTCCTAAAAAACTAGGAACGGTCTTTAAGATGGGTCCTATTCCAGCGG
>CAZRWM010000242.1:0-2177 GCA_964603885.1 uncultured bacterium | reverse complement strand
ATTATTATTATCGCCAAGTAAATTACTGTTTTCGACCGCCCCAGGATTAGAGCCACTGCTGGCGGAACTTGATGATCCGGAAGTTCCCCCACCACTTGATGTACTTGAGGAGTTCGTTCCCGATGCATTTCCACTCGAGTTCGTACTCGATTCATCAACACTAATATCAGAACCGCCTGACGATAAATTGCTGGCGGCTTCGCTCAAATCGGATCCGGACTGATTAATATTCTCATTGTTCAGATCGCTCGGATTCCCTTGATCAGATACTTCAGAATCCGTCGATGAGCTTGGTAGACTGGATGTTGACGAAGTGGCACCTTCGGATTGCTGAGCAACTCCTTCATTTGAGCTCGCAGCACTGAAAGCCTGATCAATTTGCTGCTGTGACAGACTGTTTTCTACAGTCACCCCAGCTGATCTCAAATCCGCAATCAAAGAATTTGGTAAACGATTAACTCCCGCCCCCACATAAAATTGAATGGCCCTCTGCCACTTAGAATAAACTGGGTTTAAATTGGCACTACCTGATGCTCTAGCCTGAAAAGCTGTTAAGCCATCAATTGCTGAAAAGCTTTCCGTTTGGCTTGCAAATACCACTGACTGAGGCAGACAAAGCGTAAAGGCAAAAACTCCACATAGAGCAAAATTTATAAACGATATTTTCTCTTGGATAATCCTAAGCATATTAATAATTCAGCTCATGGGGCTCATAAATTAATCATTGACAGAATTAGTACGCAAAGACAGCCGCTAAGTTTCACTTAAAGAGATTCTCAGAGCTTCAGTGAAAACAATATCTAATAACTAAAAATTATATTGAACCCACATTTAAGTTTAGTAAATTACTGAGAGCTGTCAACTGCACCGAGAGGAGCTATCTGAGACCGATTTTCCTAGCCTTTCGAATGAATGTAGGCGCCTATGCATCATCTGAATAGCTTGTGCTGGCCTTATTTGACGAGTACATATTGTAGCCGTTGGAATCAATCCACTCTAAAACACGCTTCAATCTTTGATTTCTAATTTCTTTGGTATTTTCACCAGGTATTTTCCATTCCGTTTGCCTGTCTGAGCCCTCTTGAAATTCTATACCAAATTTTTCTGGATTGGCTGACACTTCAGACCCCGGAAGCAGAACACAACTATTGACCGAAGTAAAACCGCAAATATGGCGTTTGTTCTTTTCTAAAAACTCTAAAGTTTCCTCGAATAATTCTTCAGTTTCACCGGGAAAACCCACGATAATATTGAGTTGCGTATTTATTCCTGACTGAAAAATACGCTCCAAACCTAACTCCGCTTGCTCTCTATTAAAGCCCTTGCGCATCAGCTTCATTACTTTGTCAGAACCTGACTCAATACCTAAATTAAGAGTTTGAAGACCACACTGTTGAAGAAGTAGTAAATCTTCCTGTTGTAGCTGACGATTCGGCGTAGCAAGCGCAATCCACTCAAAATACTTATCTTCGGATTGAAGCTTCCGGAATACGCTTACTAACTCACTCATGATCCCATTAATTAGAAGGTCATTGAGCCAGAACTTCTTGTAGCCTAATGAGTAAAACTCGTTAAACATGGCATACATTTGCTCCTCATTGAGCTTTCTAAAATTACCCATACTCTTGTGATCAGCACAAAAACGACACTTAAACAGGCAGGAACGAGTGAATATAAGGGGAAGTGCATCCATGGTATAACGATTTAGAGGAAAAATTGAATAGTCAGGTATACCGAATTTAGTTAAGTCACGACACTCTCTAAAGGGAAGATCTTGGTTACAATTTCGAGATGGATAAATCGACTCAGGCAAATCTAAACGCTTACCAGCAATATATTGCATAAATTCGGGCAGACTATCCTCTCCCTCTCCTGCTACAAAATAATCTATATCGTCGCGAAGACGCTCTCGCTCCTCCTTAAAAGATAAGCAAGGTCCTCCCACAATAATAATCTTATTAGGTTCTCGAAGTTTAATTCTATGGACGAGATGGTTAATGAAAATAACATTACTTGAAATTACCGTGAAACCAATTACATCCCAGTGCCCATACGCTAATTCGTCTGCTAACTCATCAAAAATAAAGTCTAATTTATCAAAAAGATTTTCAGCAAAAAGTTTTGGATTTACCCAGTAATGTAAGTTTGATTTATCCCAGAAAAACTCAGCTTTCAGT
>CAZRWM010000241.1:0-2186 GCA_964603885.1 uncultured bacterium | reverse complement strand
CCGCAACACCTGCATTGTGGAGAGAAAATTATAAAGGATTCAAGCGATTTAGCTTTAATGAAATGCTAACAATCGGTAAACATCAATCTCGCTTACTGTTAACTAATGCTTTTGGATTTCGAGATTTAGCTTTCGAAGAAATCAAAAAATATGATCACGAGGTCATGATTTCCCAAGCGCTGACAATGGTCAAAAATATGACAAGAGAATTTGAAGAAATCCCAGCTGGAATTAGGGCCCAGCTACTAGACTTGAGAACAGACAATCTCGTTAGTGATTTTGTAATCGAAAAGCAAGGCTCGACAGTACACCTATTGAACGCCGTCAGCCCAGCATTTACTTGCTCATTCGCTCTAGCTAAACATATTGTTGAAAGGTTACCTTAAACATTACTCGAACTTAATGAGCCTTGTCCCTCTGCCTTAGTAAGCAAAATCGCCTTTGTATCTACTAGCTCAAGAGCCTCTCGAAATTTAATTTTCAATTGATCTTCACGAATAAATCCGTCTGCAATCTTTTGGACATTTTGTGTACTGAAACAATGGGGAGGGTTATTTTTCAATTGAATCAATAAATCTCGAAGTTGAATCTCACAACAAGGTTCGGTATGAAATACATTGTCAAATTGAAGCGCAAAATCCCTCGCCTCACCTTTATCTGCCAATACAATCGGTAGGCCGGTAGCAAGATATTCGTAAAACCTTACGGGACGACTACTATTATAATCAGGATGGACTTGCAAATAGAGTAAGTCGGATTGAGAATAATATTCACCAAGCGCATTCCAATCCAACTGCCCGATGAATTGGACATTTTTTAGACCTTTTCTTCGGACTAACTTCTTAGCTTTATCAAGCTGCGTACCATCTCCAATTATATAAAACTCAAAATCATTTGATGGAAGTTTTGCTGCCGTATGAATTAAAGTCTGAATATGAAGACTCATACCAACATTACCAACAGAGCTTACCTTGTAAGGTCCTCTACCCTTTTCAGATCTCTGTTGGATAATTTTTCTAGTTTTATCCAAACCCTCAAAACGGACCCTCGAAATCCCATTTTCCACGACCTTTAATCGACCACGAATTTTTGGGTAGATTAATTCGAGCTTCTCTGCCTGAATCGAATTAGTCACCAGCACTAAGTCATAGCTTTTCAGGCTATGACGAACTAATGTCCGCAAAATAGACTTAGAAAAGCGAAAAACAAAGGAATTTTCAGGTAAATAATCCCAGACCAGATCACGGATATCCAAAATTAATGTTTTACCATTCAAAAATATTGGGGCCAGTAACATTAGAAACATAGACGGTATAGAAATCAAAACTTTCTCAGCTGAAAGTTTTCTGGCATTCCAAACGATTCGAAGCGAATTTAGAAACTCACCCAAAGCCCGCTTAACAAAACTATCCTTGCAGTACTTCACAGAATTGAGACGAAATACTTCTGCATAATCATTCTGTGGCTCAACATTACCGTTAGATTGGCAATAATTTAAAGTAACCACAGCGATCTCTTCACCCTCATGATTAGCGAAATGCTGAACCAAGCTCGACACCCTTTCAGAGCCAGCAGTATTCTCAGGAGGGTAGTGATAAGTAAGAATTAGAAGGTTACTCATGACGAACATTCTAACGAAAGTAATTAAAAATCACTATTTTTTGTTCAATAAAATCTCTAAGTCCCTTTGCGAGTTAAAACAACTTGCACAGTCCTCAGTAGAATTAGTAGATCAAGGAAAATATTACGATTCTTGACGTAGTAAAGATCATACTGCAATTTCTTTAAGCTTCCGTCTACCGAGTTAACATAGCCCATCATTACTTGCGCCCAGCCAGTCAATCCTGGTGCTACCTGATGACGAGATCGATAGAAAGGAATTTCCTTGTTTAGTTGTTTCACAAATTTAGGGCGCTCTGGCCTCGGACCCACAAAATTCATTTCACCTTTGAAAACATTGATAAGTTGCGGAATTTCATCTAACCGAGTCTTACGTAGAAATCCGCCTACCGGCGTAAGCCTAGGGTCATTCTCTTGTGCCCATACGGCACCAAATTTCTCTGCATCAGTTCGCATGGTGCGGAACTTATACAAGGTAAAAAGCTTCTCGCGTTTACCCACACGCCTTTGCGAATAAACAATCGGGCCCTTCGAGGTTAGCTTAATAGCCAAAATAACCAATGGAA
>CAZRWM010000240.1:0-2191 GCA_964603885.1 uncultured bacterium | reverse complement strand
AAAAATTGAAGGAAATCGTTGAAGCAGATAATTTTTTTGATGCTCGATTTATGGACTTGAGTCAGATGGATACCAAGAGGTCAGCTTTGGAGTATGCTCTCATGCGAGAACTACCTAAAAGAATTCCCGTGTTAGTGGATAATCTAAAGTTTTCTAATTTCGCCTCAGACTGGGTTCGTAAGAATGCTCCGAGAGGTCTAATTGAATTTTGTCTGGAAAAGAATTACAAATTACAAATTCACTTTGGATCAAGCGCAGAAACTTTATTTTTCCTAGCTAAGAATGATAGTAATAAGGCTTTTCATATATTTTCTAATCAAAATGCAGATTTTGAATTTGTTTTGAGACCTGCGGAGGGTATCAAGCCAGGTTTGCTGACAATAACGGGTATCCGATCAAAGTTTCAAATATTTAATGCACAGATGGCACTAGTGCACTTTAGGCATGCTGGGAAAGCATATTCAGCTGCGGATATTCTTACTTATAATTTTCACTTGCTTGATGAAGAAGCTTATCGTTCGGCATTCTTCAAAGAAAATTTTGTTGGTTTGCCTATTGGCGTCAATCGTGCCCTTTTGGGTTCAGGAAAATTTCTTCTTCAAGAAGCATTAAATCGTAAGTTTAGTGTAAAAAGTATTGATGTTCTCAAAGGATTGTACGGCGATAAATTCTTGCTCCCCTTAAAAAGAGATTTGATCGAACAAGACTTTCTGGGGCTAACAAATTGGGATATAGAAGTTTTCAAGCAACTGGAGAGCTGGCAAGGTCAGTTATTAGACAAAGAACATATTGTTTTATTTCAGGAATTTCAAAAACAGTTAGTTTTAATTTTGAAACAAAATAAAAGTAATCGTTTGAGCCAACTTTTATTGGTAGGTAATGAGCTTGCAATCAGCAAAAATCTAGTGACTAAACAAAAAATACTCAATAAATTATTGTTGAATAATCACAATCAGTTAGATCTTCATTATTTCTCTGCTTTATTACCAGTCAGAACGGAGGCCGGGGTAGAGCGACTTCTTTTTGTGGATGATGTTAAAGGGGATTCATTAGGTAGTTTAATTAAAGTACTTAAAAGCATAGGTTTCTCAGATTTCCTATACGCTCATGCAGCTTTTTCAACAGATTCAAAACTTAAGATTGGCGAAGTTGTTACTCCGGCTAGAGTCTCCATGCAATCTCGTTTTTTAGAAAATAGCTCATCACTGAATCAAGCTTTTTTCAGGAAAGATATTACTCTCGAACAATCTTATTTACCTTTTAGTTATACAACATTAAAGGGTAATTTGATTAACCCAGAAGGCTTTCATTTTCTAAATACCTGCCAGGGTAATGATGTTGAGCATGGCTTACTACTAGTTACTAGTAATGAGAGACAAGTGCAGGAATTGAAAAAGGTGTTAATAAATCGTGAGATTCTTGGGAACCTTGTTGATCCTCTTCTCGACTATTTTGGGATTAAAGATATTTTGCTAGAAGCTGAGAACTCTGATTTTGGTTT
Source organism: uncultured bacterium (assembly GCA_964603885.1). Taxonomy (GTDB): domain Bacteria; phylum Muiribacteriota; class UBA6191; order UBA6191; family UBA6191; genus JAYZAC01. Next base: position 690 of record CAZRWM010000240.1, on the reverse strand, counting down.
TAGCTCCCTTAAAGAAAAATTAGAGCATTTTAATTTCCGACATGGCATTAGTAATGAACGTTCAATATTATTTCAGTTTGCATTGAATGAATTTCTAGAACGCCATTTGCCTAACGATGAGGAAAGGCAAGCTTATATGCGTAGCCCTAATCTCGTGCCGTCGACTGTTCACTTAAATTCACTAAACCCCCTAAACTACTATCTTGACAAACCTTTCGAAGATCAAGATGTGATTGCTCATTTGATTCAAGTGGAAAAGGCTCTTGAGGAAATGATTGTTTATCTGAGCTTACTTGGAGAGGATTCATACAAGATTTCTGCACATGGCGATTTCTTGCAGGCAATGTTTACTCCACTGAGTCCTTTACATTTGTCAGTTACTGGGATCACTCAAAAATCTCTTAAAGAACTCTTAAATAGTCCATTTGGAAAACAGGATCATCCCAGGCGATTTCTTGTGAGAGTAGTTCCGGATGGTACAGATTATGGATCTAAACTTGACCTTAATAATCCTCTCAAAGCAGGACAACTAGAAACCATGTATCTAAAAATACTTGAAAAATTTGGAATAAATCGAAGTGATTCGGGTTTATTTACATTGTCTACGGTTAAAACCCCTGATTCTGAAAATCAATTAAAGACGAAAGTGAATCGATACTTACAGGGCTGTGATGCTTTCATGACCTTAGG
>CAZRWM010000239.1:0-2195 GCA_964603885.1 uncultured bacterium | reverse complement strand
AATACTAATCTTTTGCCCACAGAAAACATTTTAGATAAGCTTGGTAATGCCTATGGAAGTAATGCTAGCGTTGCTGACTTTGGCATAAATCTACCGCCAAACGATACAGTAGCACCTACCGTCGAATTAAGTTTTTATCGAGACAATGTTGAAATGGACCGCGATGATCTTGATTTCGTTGGGCTTGGTGTAGTTGAGATTCGAGCCAGCTTTAGCGATACACAGTCAAATATACCTCATATTACTATTTCTAACAGTAATGAGGATATAGTAAGTGGCTCAATGAACTTGTTGGCAGGCGATTCAACTGGGAAGATTTATTTCTTTAACCACACTGTATTTTTGGATGATGGTCAATCGTCTCTAGATGGTCTACATACCGTAACGGTAACAGGAGATGTTGATCCTGTCTCGGGTAATGATATTTATATTAAAGAGCCGTTTCGATTCACAGTTGACACGAAAGCGCCGGTACTGTCCTTAAATCCTTTCGGTCAGTTAGAAAATATTTCAGGACAGGACGTGCGAGTTACCGAGTCACGTGGTATCACCATTGAAGGATTTGCCAATGAAGATTTGGTCAGTTTTCAGACTCAAATAATCTCTCCGGTTGGTGGTGTTTCTATTGTCGGATCATTGAATTCTGGCTCTAAGCAGAATTTCGAGTTTCAATTGATAAATTTACAGCCTGGCGAGAATATATTTCGAATTATCGTGCAAGATCAGGCCGGCAACCAATCTCTACTACAAAGTCAAATTTTCTTCAAGAGTGACGGTATTGATGTGATAGCTCAAGACCCTTTGGATCGTGATGGTGATGGCATTATTAATTTTGAGGACGCTTTTCCTGACGATCCCTCTGAGCAGTATGATACTGATGGTGATGGGATTGGAGATCGAGCGGATACAGATGACGATGGGGATGGCTTGCTAGATGAATTAGAGGTAGAGACATTAGTAAATTCGGAGACAGTAGACTTATCTTTAGATTCAGACAACGATGGAATCCCCAATTTCTTTGACTCGGATGATGATGCAGATGGAATCGAGGATAAAGATGAACTGGGTTATGAAACCCCGTTTAAGGTTACCGGTCAGGTCTTGGATAGCGATAATGACAATTTGCCTAATCCTGCGGATTCTGACGATGACAATGATGGATTGACAGATATTCAAGAGCGATCCATCGGTACTAATGTTTTTAATGCTGACACGGATGGTGATGGTTACATGGATGGTCAGGATTCAGGACCTCTCGATCCATTCGTGCCCGACTCTATCATTCCAGGAGATATTCCAGTTTCGTGCCAAAATCAGTATCCGCAGGGCTCTGTGGATTATGATCAAGACGGTATTCTTAATGCTCAGGATATTTTCCCATATGACCATGACAATGACGGGCATCCCGATCATTTAGATTGTGATGATGATAGTGATCTTGTAGATGATGGAATAGATGAAATTTTAGTAGTTTCTCTGGAAGATTATGATGGAGACGGGTTATTAAATACTCAGGATCAATTTCCTTGTGATATTGATAATGATGGAAATCCAGAGCAGATTTTTATTGGGGGGGCTACTCGACTCGGTTTAAGTTTTGATCGCGATAACGATTGTATCTCGGATCATCTCGATATAGATAAGAATGGTGACAAAATTCCCGATGAATTAGAGCAGCTGATTGAGGAAGATCAGGGCGCTGAATTGGAGGCTGCGATTCCTAAGGATAGTCAGGGGAATTTGATTTTAAAGCTGGGAAATGCTGGTCTTCAGGAAGAAGTGATTTATGATACGGCACAGCTCTCTGATGATTATAAACAATTAGAAACACTTCGTTTGCCTCCGGACGATGATTACCTTGATGTTGTGCCTGTCATTCAGGTGAAGAGTGAAGCTCAAATTACTCTGGAAAATGGTATGCCAAATGGATTTGAAACATTGGGTAAAGTTATTTCAATAAGAGGGAAGCTAAAGCCTAACGGCTCGGTCAGATTTCCGTTTCCATTGCCAGCTTTTCTAAAATTTGACAATACTCTGACGGCTGGGGACTTGCGACTTGAATTTTATGAACATGATTTAGGAAACCCTACCAATGGAACCTGGCGGCAAAGTGGAAATAGTTTTAGTATAACGCCCGGTACAGGGGTTCTCTATGCCGATATTACCCACTTCTCTGATTGGAGAGTCTTGAGAAA
>CAZRWM010000238.1:0-2202 GCA_964603885.1 uncultured bacterium | reverse complement strand
TCAAAACAGGTTCAAAAACAGGTATGTGGCATCTTTACGGAAAAAACGGCAATCTACTCAAAGTGATTGCATATGAAAATGACAAACTTAATGGCGAAAGTAAGACTTATTACGACTCCGGCAAACTCAAAAAAATTGAAAATTACAAGAATGGCAAATTAGATGGAGAAACAAAGCTGTTTCTGAATAATGGGAAGCTTTTTCAGACTAAATCTTACAGAAACGGAATTTCAATCCAAAAGTCATAACTTTAGTAATCCTTAACTCGCAAACTTAAAAAACTCTCGACACACATTATGGGAACCTAAGTCGGTACTTGAGGGTCTTACGTAACGCAAGCTGAGTATTCTGCTACTGGGGGTCAAGACTTATGAAAAATAAAATTACCTTACTACTCATTACGATATTGTCTGTTTCAATTACTCAAGCTCAAATGCCTATTCAGCCTGTAAAAACTACAATAGAAGAAAAAACTTCCAAGTTGAGCAACTTTGAATACGCCAAAAATCGATGGATCACTAATTTGCCTCCAACAGATATCCCTAGCAATTCCTATCTAGCTAGGTATTTCGATAAGTCTGACCCATACAATATCGTAAAGTCGGAAGTTGTACCCAAGGTAAGCATTAATTACGCTTGGAATAAAGGGCCAGGTTTTACATTAGATTCGCAAAGTTTCGGTGCTCACTGGGTTGCAGAGCTTGTCGTTAATAAAAAGCAAAATTACAGTCTAGAAATTAGCGAAAGTCATTCTGATTTTCGAATCAATATTAATGGGTATGAAGTACTAACAAATAAAAGTCGCAATCATAATTCACTAGTCATTGAATTAGACCCGGGGTCTTATCAGGTAGAGGTTGAATTTTTGAATAACTGGCATACAACTAGCTTTGCCATGAGACTGGCACCTGAAACTAAGATCTACTCCTTTCATGAAGCACAAAAACAAATTTCTTCCTTCTCTGAAGAATACGATACTTGGTATGCAGCAGTTTACGAAGGTCGTTCATATAACCATTCAGTTAATTTAGATATAATTAAAAAATCAGCTAAACCAATCGTTCTATTGCTTGATTCCTACGATAATGTAGATTGGATAATTAACAACATTGCTACTACTAAAATCGCTTATATCGCATACTCCTCTTACAAAGCAGGTACATCAGTGACGGGCGACATAAATCCTGAACAGGTGATTCAATTAAATAAGGGAACGTTTCCCATGGAACACTCTCTGGAACCAGACTGCTACGGACCGCCTGATTATCATTGCGAGAGTAATAATCAGCTGATTAAAATAGATTCCGCTGCGATCAACTTAACAGGTCAGCAAATTGCTAGCTTTTCTGGAAAATACAGTACATCTAGCTTGGAATTACCTGGTCGTATGATTACTGCAGATGAGCGTAATAAAATTTTGAAATCCTATGAAGATATCACCAGTAAAATACAAAATAAGAAATATCGTAATAAAATAAAAAATCTATTTAATGATAGATAAGTGCTTAGACCAAGTTAGTTAAATGATTTACCACTACGCTATTTAATAGAACTTTAACAGGGATCTTGCTTATGGAAAAAATATCAAAATTAATTTTGATTCTCTGTATCTTGAGTACTGAATATTATTGCTCAGAACTAATACCTCACATCACATACCACGCTAATGGCAATGTTAAATGGTCCGGTACAATTGACAGTCTCACTGGTAAAAAAGAAGGTGAATTCAAAGAGTTCACTCGCTATGGTAAATTGCTTATTGAGGGCTCATACAAGAATGATGAGCGAGAAGGTCAGTGGAAGTCCTATTATCATCAGAGTGATCAGCTTTATGACATCGGATCTTACCAAGCAGGGGACTACATAGGAGAATGGAAATACTTTCATAGAAATGGTCAAATAAGAAAAATTGGATCCTATTATGAGTATTCCGAAGGGTTCTTTTGGAATGGATTTCGTCATGGAGAATGGAAGTACTACGACGAAGATGGCAAGTTATTCAAGACCGAGTATCACGAAAAAGACTCAATAACCAAGACTATGAAATTCTAAACCTAAACTTTCAATCATAAAATTGATTTCACTTAATGTAAGTTTTTCACCAAATTTGTATCAAGAGAAGGCTTGATGATATGTTCAGACTATCAAAATATATCTAACTAGACCTTCATGAAAGCAATTGAAACTTTAATCATTAGATTC
>CAZRWM010000237.1:0-2226 GCA_964603885.1 uncultured bacterium | reverse complement strand
TTCTTGTGAATAATAACCCGGAAACAGTAAGCACCGATTATGACGAATGTGATCGCCTTTATTTTGATGAATTAACTCTCGAGAGAGTTCTTGATATTTGCGATTTTGAAAAGCCCATGGGGATCGTTGTCTCGATGGGAGGGCAGATACCGAATAACCTTGCATTAAAACTAGATGATTTAGGCATTCCACTTTTAGGAACCTCAGCGAGCTCCATAGATAATGCTGAAGATCGCAACAAGTTCTCCGCTCTACTAGACACGCTAAACATTGATCAACCTAAATGGCAAAATGTAGTCTCCGAAAAAGCAGCATTAGATTTTGCAATTGAGCTAGAGTACCCAGTAATTGTAAGACCATCCTATGTACTTTCGGGAGCCGCTATGGGTATCGCTTCTGGACCTAATGAATTATCTGCACTACTGCAAAATGCAGCTGACATAAGTACGGAGCATCCAGTGGTAATGTCAAAGTTCATTAATAATGCCCAAGAAATTGAACTGGACGGTGTTGGAAACGGTGATGATATAGTTATTTATGCAATTAGTGAACATGTTGAGAACGCAGGTGTTCACAGTGGAGATGCAACCCTAGTTTGCCCACCTCAGGTAACTCCTGGACCTGTATTACAGAAAATCCATTCGATTGGACAGAGTATTGTACGAAGTTTGAGTATTAAAGGCCCCTTCAACATTCAATTCTTAGTAACCTCCGATCGTATTCGAGTGATCGAATGTAATTTACGTTCTTCGAGATCTTTTCCTTTCGTTAGCAAAGTAATGGGGATTAACATGATTCATGTTGCGGCCACAATTCTGGCAGGTCACCAGGTACAGCCGCTACCTGACTTTTTAGAATCTAAGATTGAACACGTTGGAGTCAAAGCCCCCCATTTTAGCTTCACCAGACTGACTGGAGCCGACCCGTTACCTGGAATTGAAATGTCATCAACAGGAGAAGTAGGTTGTATAGGAAAAGATTATGAATCCGCATTGCTAAAAGCTTTGACAGCAGTAGGCTTCGATTTCAATCTTCGTAAGGTACTCATTTCTGCCGGGCCAACTCGTACCAAGAAAGGGTTTCTTGATTGTGTACAAGCCCTTGAAGCAATGGGGGTTGAATTACATACAACATCAGGAACTCACAGATATCTGAAAGAACGAGGAATTCATACAACTTGTTGGGGCTGGCCTGGAGAAAAAGGCCCCGATGTATTAGATAGCATAACCAGTCGTCAGGATTATGATCTAGTCATTAATATCCCAAAAAATACCCAGCAACATCAATTAACTAACGCCTACCATATACGTCGTAAAGCAGTTGATTACGGTATTCCTCTTCTTACTAACCTTCAAATCGCCACCAGCTTTGTTACTGCGCTTAAAAAGTATCAGGACCAAACATTGCTACCCATGCACTTAGAGGAGTATCAGCGTCCAGAGTGGAATTTCGATTTATCAAAATTCAAGCGAGTCTCTGATAAATTTGGTCACGAAAATAGTAAAGTCGACTCGTGATTGGGTAATAAATCGTTGAAAAGGAGTCAATAGTGAAAGTTTTATTAGCAGGCGCAGCTGGACGTATCGGGACTCCATTGACTCAACACTTAATCGATCAAGGTCATGAAGTTTTAGCTTGTGATATTCATTCAGAAAATGAATGGTCCATTGACTGTTCTTATGCCCAATTGAATTTATTAAACACAGATAAACTGTACGAAATCATTGAAGAAAACGGTCCATTTAAGGCCGCTATCAATTGTAGTTATCCAAAGAATTCAGCCTTTGGTACCGCCTTTGAGAAACTTTCTTTGAAAGATTTTCAAGAAAACTTAAATTTACATCTAGGGGCATACTTCAATCTTGCTCAGCAAATTGTTCCTCACTTCCAAAAAAACAATGGTGGTCATCTCATTCAATTCTCTTCTATTTATGGCTTTGTACCTCCCAGATTCTGGATTTATGAGGAATCTGGGATGGATTTACCAATCGAATATTCAATGATAAAAGCGGCGATTATACAAATGACTAAATACCTGGCACGACGCTACCCTGACCAGAATTTACGATTTAATTGCGTCAGTCCTGGCGGAATCTTAGATAATCAAAATCCGCAGTTTCTAGAAAAATATAAATCCTATTGCAGTTCTAAAGGTATGCTGAATCCAGAGGATTTATTTGGGGCTGTAGACTTTCTGCTATCCGACGCATCCCGATATTTTCAAGG
>CAZRWM010000236.1:0-2230 GCA_964603885.1 uncultured bacterium | reverse complement strand
ATTGGCTCAGGTTGAGGATCAGTTCCCCATAGCTGGTCCAAGATGGGGGTGATTATGAATAAAAACACCGGAATAAACAAAAGAAAGTGGCCGTTGAGTTGCCAATAAATTATAGCCGCAAGAATTATCGGTGGCCAGAAACTGAGGCTTACAGGTATCATATACAGTAAAGGTTTTAACTCGATTTTCATTTATTTACAGGATAATGTGATAACTAAAGCTTAGAATATTATACACACAAATACCACTAGGTATTTTATTACCGGAAAGATTGTTTAATGCCCGACAAAAATAATGATAATCAAGAAATGATGGAATTAGTCTTAAAGACATTATTAATTGAGGTGTACAAAGATGGTCAAGTTGAGCGAGGTGAGATAGATTTAATCAACCATTTAGGTTCGGCATTAAACGTATCTCGAGAAAGATTTGCTGAAATCATTGAATAACAAAAATGGAGCTCAGGTGCCCTGGATACAGCCATTAAAAACGCCCCAGCTGGATATGTTGAAATGTTTGTTTCTGTAAGAGCACAACTAGTTTCGCATTATCCAGCAGAAAAGACGGATCAATACCTCGAAAAATTGGCTGTATGTCTCGGTCGTGAAGCAGAATTTACTGAATCTCTGTCAATAGGATTTTGATACCCGTTGTTAGGACTCTTGTATTATTTAATCTTTCGAGCGGTTATGAGCTTTCAGCCTTAAGTTTTCGTTTACAGCTCCCTCAGGGTCGTTCGATACCGATTTTTTGCACTGTCAAAAAGTAAAAATCCTGACTCTTTATTTTTAGAGTACAAGTGCTACGTAAATATCAGGCACGAAGCCCGTTTATTAAGTAAAGCGCAAAGAATAAAAAAGATGAATTTCCGGCTGATTTGATTGCTGGTATAGGTAAACTTGAATCTTTCGTATGCGTGAGATCGATCATTTATATTAGAAGGGAATTTTTTATGTAACTTGTAATAGAAAAGACTCGCCGATCCAGCGAGTCTTTGGAAAGTGCACCCGACATGATTCGAACATGTGACCTCTTGATCCGCAATCAAACGCTCTATCCGGCTGAGCTACGGGTGCCATTTTGAGGCTGGTAAATATAACAGTCACTATGGTTTGTGGCAAGAATTCATTTGAGGTCTAAAAAATAAGTGTAAACCACGTTCAAATTGCACCCAAGCTGTGCATATAACTGTTATACTTCGATTCTCACGTTTTATTATGAATGCCATACCAGCCGGAGATATCCGACAGCAAAATCACATCATCCTTACTGATCATTTCATGGAAAATGGAATTCTTCAATTTGAGATGGAGAATCGTACGCTTCTGGCGCCTCACAGAGATCATGAAACCGTCGAATTAGTCGTAGGCACTAAGATAGTTTCCGCTATTTGCAGGAAGAGCCAAGGATATCTTCTTAGTATTGAACTTAAAGAAATTTGTGAGAGGCTAAGGTTAAATGTAGGTGATAAGATTAGCATGATTCGTCGAATTTCTGATCCTAGGCGTATTTATCTAATCTTACCAGTATCTGAAGATAGGCTTAACCATACTCTAGTAGATTCTGAAGGTTTTGGCCAAAGTTTTCAATTTCAGGTCGATTATCCTCAGCCCTCAAGTTCTCAGATAACAGGACAAGTACGAGATGCTCTTGATTCACTTTGGAGTTTGGATTGCAGCAAAAGTGTGGCCGAAAGCAAAGTACAAATTAAGAGACGGTCTCGTCTCGAACCTGATAAAGAATGGTTAGAAACTTGTGATTCTAAACAGTATGAAGAAAGTAATGAGAATTTAGATATTGAAGGCGGAGATAATCCACAAGAAGGTGAGAACTTAAGTGTTACTGACCAATGGATCATCGTACTTGCGGCGCTCAAAGAGTTACAGATTGTGAATTTTCTTGGAGCTTCAAATTTGATGGGTGTTGTGGGCTTAAATGATGTAGAGCAATATCCTCATCAGCTTAGAACAGTGCAAAAGGTTTTATTTGAAACTGGAGGCCGAGCTATATTGGCGGATGAGGTAGGATTAGGTAAAACGGTTGAGGCGGGTCTAATTCTCCGAGAATATTATTTGCGAGGTCAGATGCAGACTTTATTGGTGCTGACACCAGCAAGTTTAACGCACCAATGGCAAGAGGAACTTGGGCAAAAATTTGAACTGGAGTTACCTGTAGTTCAATCAGCACAAGATGTGATGAAATTTGATCGGTTTATTATTTCCCTCGACTT
>CAZRWM010000235.1:0-2246 GCA_964603885.1 uncultured bacterium | reverse complement strand
TTCATAATTGTAAGCATAATATAAAGGTGTATTGTCAGCTATGCTTAAGAATTAAAAGTTGATAAACTATCCGACTATGGTACGGATTTTGGTAATTTTTCAATTTCTTTTTTTTAGCACCGTTCCTTTTAACCTCTGCAAAGATGATAATCAGCATTTATTGCATGCATTTCTTCGTTCGGGCGACTTGGAGCAAGCTGCAAAATTTATTAAAGTTTTCCCAGGGAAGGGTCCAGAGTTTGATACCTTACGTTCGGTAGTCTCTGTTTGCCGCTCGGAGGAAAACGCCATGCAAGACCTTAAGGAGGCGTGGTCGCGTGTAGACTACGTGTTCCAGAAAAGAGCCGCGGACCATTTAATCAATTGTTTGGCTAAGTTAGAGCCCGATACGCTAAAACTGACGCAGCTGAAAGAAGTCTTTGGGGATAAAATTTTAGCTAGTGAGTCGTTTCGTAATTTCTTCTTGACCAGTTTGTTCAAATTGGGGGAGTACTCAGCAATCAGAAAATATGCAGGGAAATTAGATTCGGTCGCCATCATCGAGGCGTATGTAGCGGCCCACGAGGGTCAAGAATTTAGAGAGAAGTTATTGACTCGTTTACTCAAAGTCCCCCGAACCAATGGTGCGATCGTGCAGAAAATTTTGCAGTTTTTAATCGAGTTGGATGAAGAGATTTTGGCTCTTGAATTATTTACAGATCTACGTTCTCGTAGGCAACCCTGGATTGCTGACTTATATATTTACATGGGAGAAGAGCTTGATAAACACGAATTTGTTGTAGAGGGGTATCGTCGCAGGATAAATTTAAATCCACTAAATTTTGAATTCTACAGGGGACTGGCTACGCATTACTTTGGAAGAGGGGAAATGCGTTCAGGTGACGAAATTTTGTTAAAATATCTCCGTAAGTTTCCTCACAAGTACCAAGGAGCAAAAGAGATTGCTCAGGTCCTTATCGACTTTGGTAGATTTGATGAACTGATGATGTTTGTGAACAATATGCGTCGGCAACTCAAGGATGAGCGCGCTTTTGTAAATATTGTCCTGTACGCATATTCCATAAAGCTTCAGATAAAGGACTTTTTGGGCGAGGTATTGCGTTTGGACCCCTCAATGAATTCTCAGAATTGGGCGCGACGAATCGTCGATAGTTTTCATGTTGAACACTTACCCAAAGTCTATGCAGAATTTAAGAGTGCTTTTTCAAAGCAATCAGTATTAAATTTACAATTATTGCTGAATATCGTGGCATATAGCAAAGTAGAGTTAGGTCGTTGGGCTGATTTAGAATTTTCTAATTTTTCAGCTGCTGAGGTTGAATCAGAGGTAAAAAAGCTTCTATCGCGATCTCAGTTTAAGCTTGCCGATCGCTTGCTTAGAGCGGCAAAAAAAAGATCCGCGGGCCTTTCTACGGAGGAAAGAAATCTTTTTGGACAAGTTTTGTATCATACGGGGCAGTATAGCGAGGCTTACCCTTACCTGGAGTCTATGACTGAAGGTTACAAAGGAAATGGTGAATTATACTTTTTCCTAGTTAAAATTACCGCGCAGGAGACCACTTGGAGGCAATCGCTAAATCGTTGGTTGAAAAAACTAAAATCATCGAAGTATTGGAATAAAATATCAAGAAATAACCGGTCGTTCGTTCACTACAGTCGACTTGAACAGCTTATTTTTGAGCCCGAAAATCTTTCAAAAATAGAAAAGTCAAATTTAACGAAAAATCTCAATAGTGAACAGAAATTGGTGTTGCAGATGATGGAGGATTTGCTGCGTAGCGATGAAATACCACTAGAGGGTACGCTGGATAGAATGAAGAGCTTTCTAAATGCGGAACTTTCAGCCCGAAAATATCCTATGGTTCAGTACCTATATCTTCAAGTAATAAATCTCAAAAGTTTTAGCTCCGAAGATTTTTGGAAAGATTATTTAGGAATTATGAAGGCTGGATTATCTGGAGGTCTGGAGAACTTAGAAAACAGACTCGCAAATCTTGAGAAAACTTTAGAAAATCATCATGCCGAGGTGCTATTTAGAGAGATGTTGTTTGCTTATCGGTGTTTCTTATTTCACAGAACAGTACATCGTGAAGGGGAATCTCTGCCAGAAGATTCCCAACTATCCTCTTGGGAAAATGCAGTTTCAAAACTATTTGAACAATTTCCACAGTCCCTTTATACTCCATTAGTTATGGAGCAGCTAGTCCTATATTTGGATACGCGGGACCTTAATGAGCGTAGGAACC
>CAZRWM010000234.1:0-2246 GCA_964603885.1 uncultured bacterium | reverse complement strand
CACATGTAAATACCTTGGTGCTTGAGCGTAATGAAGATGGTCAAGTCTACTTAAAGCAAGGAATACAAAACTCTGAATTCGCAGAAATTCGTCCTCACAAATTGAGGCTTGAAGCATTTCAGTCTATCAACATGGAAAAAATTGGTGAGCAGGAAATATTTATAGATGACGAGAATCAATTAGTTTTTGAATTAAAAGAAGGTCAAAAGGATTCTTTTCTATTTATTAATCAAGGTGATCATGCTTATGCGCGAACCTATTTGGACCGTGAAACTTGGCTCCAACTACCTCAAAAGCTTGCGAGTTTTGAGGAGCCACTAGATCGACAAGTGTTATTAAATTGTGTTTTCAACATGGTTGAAGATTCAATACTATCTCCTTTGGACTACCTGAATCAGTTTGCAACACTTTTTGAAAAGGAAGCGAATGATTCCTTGAAGATTTCGATCATTGAGAATGCGATCTTGTATTATTACGCTTACTTACCTCAAGCCATTGTAAAAAATATGGCGCCACAAATGACTGATTTGTGCGTTTCTCAATTGGAGAAAAAAGACCTCCACTATGATGTGAAAAGTGAATGGTTCAGACTTTACTTGATAGCATGCGATGCAGCTTCGGATGTAGACCATCTGATAGACTTGATAGACAGCGATTCGTTTAAGCAGCTAGAGATGGATACGAAGAAAAAATGGTCTGTACTGCGTAAGTTAGCTTTTCATTATCATCCACAAACAGAAGATGGTTTAAGTATGATGCTAAAGCAAGACAGCAGTGATGCAGGAAAAAAAGATGCCCACGCTGTTCTTTGTGCTTTGCGTAAAGACAAACTCCAATTGTTTGACGAAGTCATGTCTGATGAGAAAAACTCAGCAGATTACCTGAGAGCGGCGATGAGCTCATTTTTTCATCGAGCGCAGAGGCAAGAATGTGAGCCTGTGGTACAAGCCTATTTTAATGCGCTACCAAAGGTATTTAAGGACAGAGATCGGATTTTTTCTCGGAGCATGACTCGTGTGATGTTTCCAAACAGCTTTTTAACAGCATCTCTGAATTATACGATTGATTTATTGCCAAAAGTTAAGAATTCAAGTTTGAAGAGAAGTCTTTTAGAACATCGAGATTATCTATTAAAAGTCACGAAAATTCGTAATAAGTTTTTTGCTTAAATAGCGCTATGAATGCATTGTGATAAAATCCAAACCTAATGGATTTATTTCAGTCTAGTAGAATTTCCTACAAGCTATTTTTTTTACTGGTCATTGCCTTATTAGCGAGTGGCTGTACTCGTTCTAAAAAGTTTTCTCCTAAGCATTACTCTGAAAAATCATTGCATAGGTTCTTTAGAGTGATCAAGTCTGATGGTTTGAAGGAAGCATATTATCTGACTCATTCAAGCTTTCAATCAAATACCCCCTTCAGGATTTTATTAGATCTAGATCAGATTTACAGTCTGCAAAAAAATCAAGGAATTGAAATATCTGAAACCACGGTATCGTCTAAAAATATTATATCGATTGAGGGAGTCGTAAACCTTGACGATTCGATTTCAGTTCCTTTTATAACTAAACTTAGTAAGGAAGAAAATTCCCCCGCTGTAAACCCATGGAAAATAGTGTACGTGGAATTTAATTTGAGGAAATTTTTTGAAAGTCAGGGCATGGTTGAACCTAATTCAGATATGATGCTGAGACTCGTTAAAAAATACTTTTTGAAATTTCATAGTGATATGAAAAGAGTACAGTTAAGAAACTTTTATAATTCTTGTTCAAGTTATTGGAGGTCCAATATATCTCTCAATCAAATGGAGGTATCGTTCCAACCCTTAATGAATAGTCGATTTATTGAACAAGATTTTCGAAATGCTAACTATTCTCTAAATTATCAATCTGGCATAAGAGAAACTGGGATTTTAGTAACCAAGGGAAATATTATTGGATCTTCTACAATTGAGTTTTATATGGAATTTTTTTATGAGTTAGATCAGTTTCGCCCCATTAATTTTAACTTAAAGCAACTTTAATAATGAGTAAGCCTTCGCTTGTAAATATGGATGAAGTTCGTGGCAATCTTCAGCATCCTGATGCTGAAATTAGGTTGAGGGCTGTAAAGGATCTAATTTCCACGCAAAACCCTAGTTTGATTCCAGACTTAAATCAATTGGCAAGTAAAGAAACCGATGTACAAGTGCGCTATGAAATCAGAAAGAGTATAGGTACCTTAAAACGCATACAACAAATGCGAAA
>CAZRWM010000233.1:0-2294 GCA_964603885.1 uncultured bacterium | reverse complement strand
AAGTATCGAGTAGATACTGATGCTGAAACGGAACTCTCAGGGGCATGTGACGGCAGCAATCGGAATATGAATAATGAGTCGAACTATAATGCGGCTAGAATTCCTGCATGCGATCTTGATCCTGGTCAATCGGTAAAAAATATATTTGATCCAATGGGGATATATACTGAATCGCAGCAAAAATGGCCTTATAGAGATTCTAAAAAGTAGGTGTACAGAGATGAAAACGAGTTATAAGCCTTTGTGTCCCTCAGTTTATACCAGTAATAGTCCTCTCAAAGGTTTTACCCTAATAGAGGTTTTAGTAGTCGTAACGATTATCGGAATTTTTGCTACTCTGGCTGTTTATAATCTTACGGGATACATGAATTTTCAATCTCAATCTCAGGCTCATAGGTTAATTGAGGCTGCCATTACAGATTTGAGAACGTTTTGTATGTCGTCTAGTTTTGATACTTCGAATAATTTAGTATGGCGAGACGGTAAACCGACTCGTCTAGGGTGCGGTTTTTATATTTACAGAGGCTGGGTTAATCCTGATAATCCAATTGATGGAAGTGGTACTTGGGCGGACGGAGTTAGTAATTTTGACCATAGTGTTAGTTACTCACTCTTATTGGTAAAGAATTCGGGGCATGAGAATGTTTACACTAGCCTAGGGGCCGACTCCACGCTCGGAAGTCGTAAAATTCTGGCGGATATGCCTGAAGGTGATCCGAGGCCTCGTGTGGTTAATCTACCAGAAGCAGTCATATTAAAATATGCTGATGATGGCGATACTGAAGCAAATGCTGTCGGAGGCGACCTACCTGATGTTTCTTGGGTGAGTTTTGATACATTTGGGCGTCTAGTCAGCCGACAAGGGGCTGGTGGAGTATCAGACTCATCCACTAGTTCGGGATTCAGTGGCAAAGACCGGTATTTGGCACTGGTTTATGCAACTGGAGACTCCGATCAGAGTAGTTTACCACCTTTTTATGTCGATTTGCGCAATGGCGGTCGAGTTCGGAATAGTGAGAATATTGGCTCCCTAAATTTCGGGACTTTTGATTAATTAGCTGAGCGAAAATTGGCGTTGTAAATGCTAAGTTTTTTAGCTTTTTCAAGAGCTTCTCTCGATTGTTTTGTGAGTTTCAATTTATTGAGAATACTCGCTTTCAAGAAGTAATTTTCGGGCCAGAGCGGATGGTAGTCTATACTTTTTTCGATCAGCTCTAGTGCTTTTTGAGGTTGATTCTTCTCGAGATGTAAAAGACTTAATTGGTAAGAGACGTCGACCCAGGCCGACAAATATCTTTCAAAAAAAGACACTAAATCGCTTTGCTCACCAGCGAGTAATGAGATTCTGAACTGATAATACAAATTTTCTAGCTGAAGAGAAGGATTAGCTGGTTTACTAGTGAGTTCCGACCAAGCAGAATATATTGCCCCCTCGTTTAAGCTACGTATGACTCTTGGTATAGTGAGGTGAGATTGGAAATTGAGATATGCGTAATATAGGATGGCGAAACCGGCTAGAGAAGGGCTTATAAGCCGAATTATTATGGCTCCTAGATTAGGCTTTACGTTAGCTGAATTTACGGGGCTCGAATTATATGGATTCGTATTACGAGTTACTGTCATAGCTAACAGATAAGCAAGTAAAATTAAACCAGAAGGATAGTTAGCAATCACGCTAAAAAATGAACCCAACAAAAGTATAGCTAAACTAAATTTTGCATTACTAGGAGGAGTTTTGAATAAAAAAAATACAGTAATCAATAAAAGAATACTAACAAGCCACCCACTCTCTGCAGTCCACTCTAGGAAGCTATTATGAGCTTTATAGATGCTATGCTCTTGGGGATTGGGGAAAAGTTGATGAAATTCCATAGATAGATTTTCATGGACCTTTGGTCCGAATAAGCCCGGGCCAACTCCAAGTGGACTACTCAAAATGGTTTTGAGTGTACCTTGATAAATATGGTTTCTCATCTCAAAGGCTTCGGTGCCTGTCAGTCGAAAAGACTCCACCGGATTATATATTGCTCGCCATCCAAGTAATAAAAATCCAAAAATACTTATACTCAAAGCTAACTTTAGGCTTTTTCGCAGCGCAATAAGAATAATTAATAGCGCCAGTGCAAGCCTCGAGCCACTCAAAAGTACAAGAATAATACCTGTAAATTTCCACCGAGACTTAATTTTAGGTGCTAGTGCCATCATGGTAACACTAAAAATTCCTAAAAAATTAGGATGGAAAAATAGAGCTTGAAAGCGGCCTTGGACTGCATTAGCAGTGATGGGTGGTAAGA
>CAZRWM010000232.1:0-2308 GCA_964603885.1 uncultured bacterium | reverse complement strand
TTACTCGATAGAGGCGATGAGGTTATTTGTCTTGTCCCGCCAGTACGGTGCATTACCAACGAGACTCTGTGAAAATGATAGTTACCTCACTTTCTGGTGCAATGCATGTTTTAGATTTAGCTCGTCAATTAAATGTGAAGGTGTTGCCGGCATCAACTTTTGAGATTTATGATGACTCCAAGTTTCATCCTCAAGTGGAAACATACAACGGTAACGTGAGTCCAAGAGGTCCAATAGTTCCAAGGGCTTGCTATGATGAAGGTAAGAGATGTGCCGAAACTCTATTCTATATTTACAAAAGACAATTAAATGTGGACGTTAGAGTTGCTCGAATATTTAATACTTACGGCATAAGGATGAGTGCTATCGATGGCAGAGTGGTATCTGATTATGTAGTTCAAGCTTTAAAGGGTAGCGTGACACTTCACAGACAGGGTAAGCAAACGCGAAGTTTTTGTTATGTAGATGATCTAATCGAGGGTTTGATTTCACTTATGGATAGTGACTATGACAAGTCGATTAGTCTTGGTAATATAGCTGAATTTACAGTTGCAGAATTAGCTGAAATAATTCCAAATTTAACAAATTCGTTGAGCATTGTGATTAATAGAGATGGACCTGTAAATGATACTAATCAAAGGCAACCAGATATTTTACTCGCTCATAGGATATTAGATTGGAATCCTAAGACTGAACTAGAAAAAGGTCTGCAATAAACTATTGATTATTTTAAGGAGCTTCTGTGAGTGATCAAAAAATTCTTGTGGTTGGAGGTGCGGGATATATAGGTTCCCACACAAATAAAATTTTAAATAGGGCTGGCTATGAGACCCTTGTTTTGGACAATTTGAGTTATGGTCATCGAGACTTTGTTAAGTGGGGGCAATTGGTTGAGGGTGATATGGCCGATGAGGATTTGCTGGATAGTATTTTCAGTCAGAATGATATAAAAGCTGTGATGCATTTTTCGGCATTCATAGCCGTCGGTGAATCTGTTCAGAGGCCTGGTTTATACTATGATAATAACGTTTCTAAAACAATTACTCTTCTGAATAAAATGGTTCGGTACGGAGTGTCATATTTTATATTCAGTTCTACTTGTGCAATCATGGGAGAGCCTCAGTACCTACCTCTTGACGAAGAGCATCCACGCAATCCGATTAATCCATATGGTTGGTCGAAATATATGGTAGAGCAAATTTTGAAGGATTTTGAGTTAGCTCATGGTTTGAAATCCACGATACTACGTTACTTCAATGCTAGTGGTGCCGACCCAGATTGTGAGATAGGTGAAAAGCATGATCCAGAGACTCACTTGATTCCTCTGATTCTGGATGCTGCTATGGGTCTGCGAGAGAATATAACAGTTTTCGGAAAAGATTATGCCACTCGCGACGGTACTTGTATAAGAGACTATATTCATGTGAATGATCTGGCACAAGCTCATCTTCTGGCTCTTGATTGGATGATTCAAAACCAGAAATGTAATCATTTTAATTTGGGTAATGGCGAAGGCTTTACCGTAAAGGAAATAATTGAGGTTGTAGAAAAAGTTACCAATTCGAAAGTTCCTGTAAAACTGGGTGATCGTCGCGAAGGTGATGCGGCTTCGCTCATAGGCTCCAGTGAAAAAGCTCGTAAAGTTTTGGGATGGAAACCTCAATTAGACAGCATTGAAGATATCGTTTCTACGGCTTGGAATTGGCATCGAAAAACGCGTGCTGACCAACCCACTGTTTAGCGGAAAAGTTACCTCGAGTTATTCAACTATGAAGACCATGCTTTACATAATATTCATATGTTTTAGAAATTCCGTCACTTAACGAAACCTTCGGACTCCAACCCCATAGCTTTTGCTTACTAACATCCATTAATTTACGCTTCATACCTTCTGGTTTATCAAGATCGAATTTAAATATCCCTTTCCATTTAAGTACCGATGCAATTTTTTCATAATATTGATGAATGGTGTGGTCGCTACCCCAGCCAACGTTTAATAGACATGGAGTTTTATCAAAATTTTTGATTGCATGACAAATAGCATCAGCTATGTCAGATGCATACATAAACTCTCTTCTCACCTTGCCCGTACCCCAGATGGTAATTTTTTCTTTACCGGAACGTTTTGCTTGATGAATCTTATTAATAACACTGGGAATTAGATGTGCATGATCTGCATCAAATTTGTCATATGGTCCGTATAAATTACAAGGAATAAGACTTTTACAGACTATTTTAGACGAATCTTTCGTGATAAATTCTCCTAGTTTTATCACAGAAATTTTAGCCAGTGAATACCCTAAGTTTG
>CAZRWM010000231.1:0-2323 GCA_964603885.1 uncultured bacterium | reverse complement strand
TATCTGGTAAAGTATTCTTGATAAGCTATCAACCCAACTCATAATCTCCCTGCAACTTCATTGAGTTATAGTATATTTAATCGGCATTACGCTGATGCTTTAATATCTTATTGAGCGACTACACATAATAATTGAGTACCTACGCGTAGTAAAACTAAATCAACACCGAATCTGGAAGACAATTATCTGCGCTTCTTTTTTTTCGTTGAGAATATATCTTGGACCAATTTAATAAACACCAAACAAATGCTTTGGCATAATCATTACGACCAGATAGAAATTCTCTTAATGCAAAGAGCGGAAACTTTAGAGCGTGTTGCATCCAATGGTTTCTGTCGTTACAATTCAAGTAAAAAAATAGCAGTTTGTTGCGACGATTTATTAGATTAATCCAGGATTTATCGAATCTAGAGATAGTGGCCTGATTTTTGTGGTAAGTTATAGCCTCCGGAACATATCTACACTTCCAACCTCTTTTCGAAGCTCTGTAAGACAGATCAGCATCCTCCCAGTAAAAGGGAAGCAATAGAGGCTCAAACCCCCCGATTTCCATAAATTTATCACGCTTATATGCTCCCAGGCATCCAATGATAACTGTATGATTGAGTTCACGGTGCTCTGTAAGATAATTATGTACAATCCAGTAATGCCCGTATTTGAACTCCAGTCCAATAAGTCCTCCCTGATATTCTCCGGTGCCTTCGTCCAGACTCATCGGAATTACACAAAAAAGATCGTTATTATCGTACGTGAATTGTTTTACAATAGTTGAAATGAATTGAGTATCGATCCACTCGTCGTTGTTCAAAAGGATGAGCACTTCTCCCTTAGCGATCTCGGCAGCCTCATTAAAACTAATTAACACTCGATTTTTTCGGCATGAGAACCACCGCAAACTCGGAGACTTGTGCCTCATGATTACATCTAAAGAATCGTCCGTACTACAATTATCTACTACTATTAATTCTCCTTTTAGGGAGCAATCTCTCATTACCTTTAATGTATGCGGAATTGTTGACCTAAGTAACTCAGCGCCATTAAAGTTTAAGATGAGGATTGAGTAGTCCATAAGTTTCTATCAAATGGGTAAGTCACATCCGAATTTTTTTCTGTCCATTACTGATAGAGAATTTGCAAGATCAAAACACTGGTCCAAATCTCGTTCAATCGATAGGCTCTTTAAGTAAAGACTTCTCATTCCACTATGTTGAGGACGAATTTTTGCGTATGGTTTGCCAATTGGAAATTTGGATGGATAATGCCTGTTAGATAGTCCAAATCTTCGTAAGAATATTGAGGCAATTTGATATACAGAGAAGCTTTCGGAGCAGGTAACATGTAGTAATGGTTCATGTCTTTGCTGCATGATAGTTTGGGCAACAGATAGGCTACTGACGGGGCTAAAGGTTTTATCAAAGAAAAGATTTAAGTAATTGTTTTTTTTATTAGCAGACAGAATCTTATTAAGAAGTCCCTCAGGGTGATGGTTTAGTTTAAAACAGTGAATAAGCGGAGTCCACCGCAAGATGCACGAGTTTTTGTATTTTTCACATGCGGCCTCCCCCAAAAGCTTCGACTTTGAATAATGGCCCTTTGGATTAGGTAATGTGTCTTCATGATTATTATCTAGACTACCTTCAAAAACAAAATCTGTAGACATATAAATAAATCGAATGTTTCGTTGCTTCGCCCAATTAACTAGGATTTTGGGGGCTGTGGTGTTAACCATGTAGGTATTTTTAATTTTTTGCTCACATTGATCCACATTGGTCGATGCTGCACAATGTATTAAAATATCTATATTCTCGGGAACCTGGTTTAACTGGTCAATCAAACTAAAATCAGATGAAAAATCTAGCGGATAAAGTCTATTCTTTAAGAATTCAGGATGAACGTGTGCAATGTGGTACGAGCCTTCTACGTGATGACCTTTTAGGTGAAAGATGCAAGCTAAATTGTATCCAAGTTGCCCTAAAATGCCAGTTATGAATATTCTCATGTTTATTAAGATGCGCCTTTCAGCATAGTATTTCAAGTAAGAATAAGTTCAAAGCACTCAATCGGTATTCAGATTGCTATAATATGGTTGGCTTAGGGGGCTACTAATGTCTAATCAATCGGAATCTACTATTCAGACTATCGTCACTCCTCTTAAAAGATTACTCAAAGAATTTGATCTAAGGGAGAGTGATGGTCGTAAAGAATATTTAGGTTATCCGTTTTTGGAATATAAAGAGTTAAATAGAATTTTATCTGGTATCAGGACCTCCAATTTAACTTTATTGGCGACCTCTACGCAAAACCTTCGCTCTCAGTTCATGCT
>CAZRWM010000230.1:0-2392 GCA_964603885.1 uncultured bacterium | reverse complement strand
TTATCATATGAAATTTCTTACCCTGAAAAAGTGGGTATAAAGTGGCCGCAATTAATCCCATGTCATGATAAAGAGGTAACCAACTTAAAAGATAGTCGTCGGACTGCATTCGTATACAGTTTTGTAGATCATAAGTATGCTTGAGAGTAGAACTGTAATTAAATTGCATGGCTTTAGGAATGCCAGTGCTTCCAGAACTAAATTGAATAAATGAAGGGTTTGAGTTAGCTACATTGAACTTTTGACAAATGTTTTTAGATTCTATTTCGTAAGGCATTATTACTCGTGCTTCACTAATACCCTTGAACTTTTTTATTTCACTGGAATCGATCATTATGCGATTTACAGCAAAGCTTGCTAAGATGTGAGAAAGTTTAGATTGATAGTCTTCTAATGAAACTTTCTGGGATGGATAGGCTACGAATGCAGGTCGAAGATTCAGGCTTAAGCTGCCCAGAAATATTGGTAATAGATTTTCAATCCGTGAGCTAGAGATCAAAACAACTGAGTTTTCGCAAAGATCATTTAACTGATCTCTGAAAAAAGCTATTTTGAGGTAGAGTTCCGCATAGCTTACTTCGATAATCTGGTCAGAATAGCGATAGGTGTAACAAATCTCGTTATTATGGTTATAAAAGCTATGTAGAAGATTTGCAAAATCTTTCATATCAGTTGAACTTGAATATACGAAAATTATCTTGTATTAAAGTATGGTGAAAGTTGTAGAAAGGAATACTTCGCTCCTCAGATACCAAGTAAAGATGACCACTAAGACTATTTTTTGTCAACTCCTCATCGTTGACCCAGCGCACTTCATAACCTTTATCTCGAAAATAGTTCTCTAGCTTTTGTGATTGACTATTGGCCCCATAAAGATAGATTGGCTCTCCTTGATTCTGTTCTAAAAACTGAGGACACATACGCTCAAAATACTGCCAGTCAAATTTTACTGGGGGCCTCACGAAGATTTCTTGATAATTTTGTCTGTACCATTCATGGTTAAATTGATCTATATGTAATCTAAAGAAACTAAGTCTTCCTTTGAAACAACCTAAGTACTCAATCTTAAATCCGAGCTTCTTCAAAGCGCCTACATCGACTAATTCATTTTCTTCCAGAATAAGTAAATCGGGAGTGAGTTGAACCATACGTTTCCAAAATTCCTGCTTAAACTCTGGCATGAATTCCTGTTCCTCTGAAGGAGTAAATACCATCATAAATTTTACAGTTTGTAGGAAGGTAGAGAATGGCCTACAATCAAATAATAGATATATCTGATAGCGCCAGCCAGCATGCCAAACAACTTTACTTTGACGAATAATTTTATCGAATCTGGTGCCAGGTAATTGGTCTACAATTTCATTAAATAATCTTTGATGCTCTAATATTTTTGGCCATTGTTGTTGATTACGTCTTTTCCAGCGAAGAATTGTGTATCCAATTAATAATAGTAAACTCAGGGGCATAGTCCAGGACTCAAAGCTAGCTAGACCAAAGGCTGCTAAAATAGCTAAACCTGGCGTAAGCGCTATGTAATGATAGTGAAAGAATCCTCTTTGAATAATAATACCTAGAATTTCAAAGGTCCATAAAGCCACGGGCCACCATAAACCCTGATTAAAACATTCTTGTATTCCAAGCATCAGGAGAAAAAGTAAGACTGAGTGCTCCCAAAGAATTTGCTTAAGACTTGGCCATAGAAGTCTTTTCCAAGCATACCAATTATCATTTCTTGATCGATAAAAAGCCTTAAAGCCTAACCAACTAAATCTTAATATACCCAAACAGCGAAGAAATATTGTGTAAGCTAATAGGGACACTATCACTCCGATGACACCATCGCTTAATGCCATTGAAATAGAAACTTCTTGTACATAAAACCAAGCAAATACAAGTAATATTTCAATAGCTAAATTAAGTTTGAATAAATACCCTAGAAATAAGGCCATGGATAATTTAAGCCAGGCGGATACAGAAAGAAAATAAAGTAAAAGTATCCAAGGTAAAAAACAGATTCCAAATAATTCAACCGTATATATATAAACACTTCCATTACTGGAGGTGGAGGCTGCTATAGCGAAACACACAAAAAAAGCATCGCAAACTTCCGGATTAACACCAAGTTTCTGCAATAGAAGCCAGTAGCCAGGTATTGAGATTAAGAGGCAAATAATCTGACTAATTCTTGATTGAACCTTCACGGAGCAGAAAAATAACAGTTTGTTGAACAATGCATAAATGAATATCGCTGCGGAGCGAAATCCACCGTTGTGTAAAATTAAATCATGATTTAAGGTTTCTCTTTGAAAGTGACCCCAATTAGCGAAAAAACCTATATCTCCATGCAGAGGCAGAGGGATGAAAAAAGACCTATTAACGATTAGAAACACGA
>CAZRWM010000229.1:0-2394 GCA_964603885.1 uncultured bacterium | reverse complement strand
CTACATAATGCTTTATTTGTGTACTCTTATTTTTTTCACGCCATTCATAAATGCTTGTAATTTTTCTATCGAATTTATCCGATGCATCTTTGTTCGTTTTATAAACTCTACCCGTTAAATAAACTAACTCTCGTTCCCAATCTGTTGATTGAATTTCATCGTAATCTTTGTTAGAAATTCTCATGAAGTCTCTAATTTGCGATAGATCATCCGACTTCCTCAGTGTGTAGTTACGTGTAATGTTAGTTCCCTCATGTTCCTTATAAACTTCCAATGGTTGTATCGCCCAAGAACCTGTCCCCTGATCAAGTATTTCTACATCTTTTTGATCTTCCTGCGTTTCGGAGTCCTCTGATCCTGATAATACGAGTTTAATTGGTTTATCTTGGCTGGCGAATATAGCTACGGACATGAAACCTTTTGGCGCCTCACCGTCCAAGCTGTAGAAGGATGAAGATTGTTCAGGTGCTTTCTTTTGTTCATAATGAACGAGAATCCTCTCAATATCCGCCCCTTCTGTTTCGGTTTGCACTTTAGTTATAACGCGAACGTCTTCATTCGAAGGCGTATTAAGGTAGACTGCGGTTTCGCCATTTCTTATACTCGGAGGAGCCTTTAATGGTCCTACGGCTCTAACCCAAAGCTTCAAAAATTGCTTATAAGCGAAGCGACCTTCGATTTTTTCCTGGAGCGAGGATTTGGTATTAATTATGCGTGCTCCGTCAAACTGTAAGTTGGGAGCGCTGGAATTGTTGACTTTTTGATCCTTTAGAGAGTTTCGCTGATTATAATTAAAATAACCAGGGTTCCTGGAACCTCTACCGTAATAAGCCATGTAAGGATATGCCATTCTGCGGTAGTTGTACGTTGAGTAAAGATATCGGTAGTGATTATAGGCATTTGGAGTTGTAACACTTGGATACCCGTAGAAGCTGCCCCGTAGTGGTCCTGTTTGTTTTATCGGGGTAGCGGGCCTGTTTAAGCCCATCATATTAGGATTTGGAACATAAATATTGGTAATGTTAACGTCAGACTTATTTGTGTCTGCAAGTAGTGGCAAGTTCGCCCAACAAGTCCAAGATATTAGAGACAATAAGACCGAAGAGTAAATCAGTTGCGCAGACGAAATCATAAATATCCCGTAGGTTTGTACCTACACAGAAGTCTACTACGTACAGATAAGAATGTTTGTTTCATATTAATCCATTAGGGAATATGATCGGGTTTGAATGCATTTATCTGAGGGGTCACACGCTCCAGTATTTTATTTGTCGCGCCAGTCAAAGTTAGTACTAAAGATCCAGCTTGTTGACCGATTTTATATCTGAGACTTTCATTATCTAAAAAGACTTCGATCTTTTGTCGTAATTCATCTATGTTTTGTACCTTACTTGAAGCTCCTTTAGTCTCAAATTGTTGAGTAATCTCACGAAAATTTTGGACACAGGGGCCATATAAAATTGGTTTGGAAAATAGCGCTGGCTCCAGTATGGAATGCCCGCCGATATCCTCGAAACTTCCGCCCACTACACATATAGTTGCTCCCTCATACAAATTAGCTAGCTCTCCATAAGTATCCAGAAACATAACATCAAAGTCCTCCCCTGAAAATTTTGATCGACAGCTTACTCGCAAACCTAAAGCCTTTGCTTCTTGTACGTAATCTGAAAGAAAATTTAGATGACGAGGGGCAATGACATGTCGGATTTTGCGACCTTGATTTAGTAGTTCACGAATTATTTGGAGTATCCAAGATGTTTCCTTTTGATGCATCGAACCATAAACCACGATCGGAGGATCAATATCTTGGAACAAACTCTGCATAATTTTTCTTACTGGAGATTTAAGATTGAACAGCAGTTGGTCGTATTTTAGATTGCCTGCCAATTCAGCGGAAGAGCCACCAAGCTTAATAATTCGCTCTAAATCCTGTTTTGTTTGCATGTAAAATGTGGGATGTTGAAGTAGAGGTTTTAGGAACCACCGAAAGTTGAAGTAGCGCTCAAAAGACTTATCGGATATGCGGCCATTTACGAAATTCACAGGTATGTTTCGCTCGCTACATTGTAGTAGAAAATTGGGCCAAATTTCCGTTTCTAGAATGAAGACATACTGAGGGTCAACTTTGTCTAAGAACCTACTGACGCAGGTTTTATAGTCTAATGGAAAAAAAATGTGGTGATCTGCCGGAATAATCTCTGCAGCTCTTTGATGGCCAGTTTCGGTAACCGTAGAAAATATTATTTCTACATCGGGAAACCGTTTTTTGATTTCGTTTACAAAAGGCTGCGATGCAACAGTTTCACCGACACTTACCGCATGAATGAGTATTGTAAATTTACCAGGTTTTCGATTGACGAGACGGAACATACCAAATCTCTCTGAAAGTGGTCG
>CAZRWM010000228.1:0-2402 GCA_964603885.1 uncultured bacterium | reverse complement strand
TATCCGGGGAGCAAAATTGTGAGTACTGTGCCAGAGGGTGGTTTTGATGATATGAGTGGAACCAGCATGGCCTCTGGAATTGCTTCGGGTAGCTATGCCTGGTTTCTAGGTTATCAAAAAGCTCAGATGCAGGAGAATGGAGAGTATTTCCAAAACAAAGAACAATCCGATCAGCTGCATTCCAAGGTATTGGAAGGTTTTTGTAAATCAGCATTAGATAAACCAGAATGGGCTTCGGAATGTGGTCGCATTGATCTTTATGGAGCCTGGTTAAAACTGTGGCCAAGAAACTAAGCTTCTACTAAATAATCATCAGATTGGATGAACTATGTGTTCATGGAAAAATGAGGTCTTTAAATCAGCAGCTAAACTGTTTGGCTACCCTTTAGATGATGAAAATTCTCATGACTCTGTAAGTAAATATGATGAGTATCAATGGGATAAACCCTGTTTTGAAGATTCAACTATAATAATTTTAGAGTTTATCGAGTCCGCTGAAGAAGATGAGCTGATTCTCGCAGGATTAAATTCTCTGCGAAGTTGTTTACAAGCAAACAGCAGCGGTATAGCCAGCAGGCTGGCAAACTTGGCAGATTCTTCTAATGAAAATATTCGATGTTCTGTAGTGGATGTATTTGCAAGCATTCAAGATACAGATTCTATCGATCTACTGGTCTCTATGCACAAAGATGATTCTACTAATGTAAGAAGTCTAGTGAGTAAGGTTCTGGCGGAATTACCACTTGAAAAATTATTTGTAAAACCTGTAAAGGAAGCTCTAGTATGGTTAATGGATGATCTGGATGAGTTGATATCATGTTCAGCGATTAAAGGTCTTATGAGGATTCATGCTCCTGAGATTTATGGTCATCTTCAAGCGATTATCATCAATGATGAATTGGGTAGTGAACACTTTGATCTTATTGAGCAATATGGAGTTTATCAGTTTAGACAAGACTTAGCAGAACTGAGTCACTGCTTAAGCCATAATGATTTGTATGAATCAAGGCCTCAATGGTGGAAAGATAGTTTTGAAGAACTTACTAATTCGGCCAATTCGCAGCAATAGTGCATTCATTTTGATGAGCAAAAATCTGAAAGGAAATTATTTAAATATGGAAAAATATAAAGAAGTAGTCACTGAGTTTAAGCGCATCGCGGATAACCAACTGTGGAATCGTGTGGACGATTCATTTTTAATCGGAGTAAAAGACCCAGCAGATGAGGAAATTTATTGGTGCAGTCTGATGGGAAAAGATGAGGAGCTATACGGGGTCTCTATGTATAAAGGTGCCTCGGGATTATATTCTTATGATTACATTCGCACCAAGGACGACCAAAGGCCTGACCCTGAAATGGCTACTGTGCAAGATACAATTCTAGTTACTTTGGATGAAGAGAAAATTTTTTCAGAAGCTCATACTAATTTTGTTAGTAGAGTGGACGATTCAGAGTATTCAAAAGGTGTACACATCATACCTGTGCGAATGCAGCCTGGTATTCCGGCTTTTATTTGCAACGAAAATGAGATGGATACTGCTGCTAAAGTAATGTCCAAGTTAGCTGATTTTTTGCTAAATAATAAATCTGATTATTCGCTTGCAGGCCCCGATGTCTTACTTTTGCCCGATAACGGTGCGCAGTTTGAAAACTGGGAAACTTATCGTACAGATAAAAATAGCCAACTTCCTGACCATGCTGATGGTTTGAATCTTCCGGTTGAGGAAAGATTAAAAAAAGTTGTATCTCAACTCGAGATTCAAGGCACTATCTGGGAGACTCATGTTTGCTATTATCCGTTTGCAAAATCTAGCGGATCATCAGGTGGTTATTACCCACAATTACTTCTCGTAATAAACAAAAATAAAGGCGAGGTCATTCACCATAATAGTTTTGAACAGGGTGAATATTCTCACGAAGTAATGTTGTCTGAACTTGCTAATGCTTGTGTAACAGCCGGATACATTCCTTGTGAAATTGAAGTGCGTAGACCAGACTTGCAAATTTTACTATCTGATCTATTCGAAAATACCGGAATAGATGTGAACCACGTGGGCGAATTACTTGCAGTTCGCGACTGTCTCGCAAATATTATTGCTCAGGTAATGAACCGACAATTTAATGATGGCGAAGAAGATTGCTGTTCGGCAGGTACCTGTGGGTCTTGAAATAATTTGATAATGCTAAATCAGAGAGATTACCAGAGATACGCCAGACACTTATCCCTTGATCAAGTAGGTGAGCAAGGACAGATAAAGCTAAAAGCAGCTAAAGTGCTTTTAGTGGGTCTGGGCGGTCTTGGTTGTCCCGTGGCGCAATATATAGTAGCTGCTGGCGTTGGCAGAATTGGTCTTGTGGAATTCGATACTGTGGATTTTTCTAATCTACAGCGACAAATTCTA
>CAZRWM010000227.1:0-2416 GCA_964603885.1 uncultured bacterium | reverse complement strand
CATAGGCATTACCAAGCTTATCTAAAATGTTTTCTGTGGGCAAAAGATTAGTATTAGAATTCAAGCCACTCGTATTGGCCCCAAGCGTTATGACCAATACCCGATCCCCTTCTAACCACTCTACCGTAGCATCTGTTCCAAAACTCTCAGAACCTGATAAACCCATTTCATCATTTAACTGACCCAAGGTATTAGTCAAACTGACACTGGACGTATTTATTGGCTCACTAAATGTGATGAAAATTCGATCATCTTCATTGTAAGTTCCAGCTACTGAGGTTCTCTTATCGTACTCCACTTTCACTAATTTCGGACCCAGATCATCATTGGTCTTCAAGGTGACCTTGTTCGCTTTTGAATTAACTAGATTTCCACGCATATCTCTGACATTATCAAAAACTTCAATAGTCGGTGCAAAAGCCGCAATTACGCTTGAGTTTGAACCCAACTCAATTAAAACTTTATTTCTATCTTGAGTAATAACAGGGTCACTACCAACGACCATATTTTGAACTCTGAAAGAATCGGTAAAAGTTTGAGGCAAATTATCTATAGTTTCTGAAAACAATAATTCAATGCGATCGTCGGAATCAAACTGATTCAAGCCGTCACCGTCCACATCTATCAAATAGGCTGCATTAAGTCTCGGGGCAACCAGGTCTGTCATTTTATCTAAAAGTAACTCACCATTACTTCCCACAAGTCCGCTATTGTAGACTAGCGCTAGAGTCGTAGGACTTTGCGGAACATGCGATGCTGATATATACGTAATATCCGGATCAAACCCGTCATTCAAAGTTATCTCTAGATAATGTGATCCGCCATCTTGGGTTAATCCAAAGTCCTGATTTAATAATTCAATTTTCTTAATAGGGCTGCCAAATACTTGGGGATTTTCCAAGCCTCCACTTAAACCTTTTATAACTTGAGTTAGGTTTGAGGTACTTAGCGACATAGCAATTGTGCTTCCTGTAATTGGAGAACTTGCGGTAACACCCAAAACCCCTCCAGAGCTATTCGAGAATTGCAGTTGAATACGGTCGCCCCTTCCGTAAACACTATCTCCATTGACATCATCAAAATGAGCTGCTTTGAGAAAAGCATGATTTTTCGTTATTGTTGCAGTAACTTGCGCGATATTCCCAGAGCTGTCTTTGTAATAAAGAGTAAAGTCAGAAGTACCCTCATTCAAAACTTCATAATCAGGATTAATCCTCAAAAATCCAGAGCTGATGTCAACAAATGCAAGATTATCTAAATTATTTTTGTCCAAATAAAATCCCTGGGGATCTGTCAATGAACTCATCACTTGGGTACTAACCGGCTGATCATCAATCAAAATATTAGTAAGATCAATTTCTTTACGCACATCAGAAACGAAAGTGAGTGCCTCAATTGAAAGATAATCCGTTATAAATTTAGGCTGTGAACTTACGATATTAATCTGAATAACCTCACTAGTTGAGTTTAGGTCTACCGTATCAAATAAAAATAATTGGAATGAGGTCGTTCCCTCCGCATTTAAGACGGGAAAAAGCAAAAGCGTATCATCAGTACAGTTATTTTGACCTTGGGTAGGAGGTCCGTAACCTTGTGGAAACGATGGAAAAATCATCAATGGATCGTAGCTCGCAACATTAAAACATAGTTGATTTTGGGGAGTATCTGCATCAATCTTCCAAGTACTAATATCAAGCTCTAGAGCAGTTGAGCTATTTTTTATGAGCTGCAACCCTCCGGCAGGTATCTGAGCCAGTATTGCAGGGGGATCGTTTTGAGACAGAAATTGGTAAATAGCGGGTACATAGGTTGTTAAGACCTGAACTTCAGCAGAATCTCTGATGTAGAGTTCCAGTCCTTGTATCTGACCAGTAGTCTCTGCTTCACTCGTTGTAGATTGCAATGTTGCTTGACCATTGACATCCGTTGGATTAATTATTTGAAGATCGACCGATTTTCCAGCCGCAGTCAGAAAAGTTTTTTGAGTTACATTACTCCCTTCTTCGAAAGACCAGGAATGAGTGCTAGAAGATAAACCTTCTTCATCGATCACAAAGTAATAGTCAGATAATAAAAACTGATCTGAATTATCCTCGATGGAAACGAAGTCTGCGTTACTATTAGGATTATTAATAGTTATAGTTGGTGCATCGTTAACAGGTGTGGCACTTATCATCAAATTTATAGATGCAGAGCGTGGTGGATTTGTATCAATCTCCTTTAGTGTTAAAGTCCAATTCATTACCTGAGTAGAATTATAATTGGGATTAGGTGTAATACTTAGTAAATCACCATCCTCATTCGGCATAACAGTAAATGACGGATTACCTAAATCTGCTTTGCTAGCCTCCCAAGCCAAATGGCTCGACTCAAAAGTATCTCTAAAATCATTCTCATCATTACCTAGTAAGGTTAT
>CAZRWM010000226.1:0-2421 GCA_964603885.1 uncultured bacterium | reverse complement strand
TAGTAAGACCACTTTTCAACAATTCATTATCCCTGCAGCATTTTCGCGTAAATGGGTGCTAGTTGGTGATGTAAGGCAACTACCTCCTTTCCTTGAAGCATCTGAATTGATGACAAATCTAGAAATGATGAACGACTCCACCGGAGAATTATACACTCGCGCTGCACAAAGAGCGTGTTTACTTCTCCGAAACGTCCAACGGTATAAAGAGCCAAAGTTAGGTCACCCAGTTGTGATTATTGAACCTGAAGGAGTCCCAGCGGCTTTAATTAATGAGATGAATGCTCGAAATGGTAAACCCTTTCAAAGAAACAATATTACAATTATCGGGTCAAAGATTTCTGAATCCCTGCACGAAGGAGTGCACTTTTTTACTCCTCAAGATCTCATAAATTCTTCGCAAGCAAATATTTGTCTACATGCGAGTGATTTAATCATCATAGGGTCAGATTGTTATCCTCAAACTGCTGAACTTCTTCCAGTACATTCTATTATTAGAAACGGTACAATTGAAGCCCAAGAAGTCACAACAAATAGAATGAATTTGTATAAAGACCGACAACATGAGATATTTAAAAATCCGTGGCATCCAATGAATACAGCGAGTTTACTTACTGAATGGACATATCAAATATCTTGGAGATTGAATCGTAGTTATGAATTAAAAGTTTCGAAGAATAATCATCAAAAAGAACGTCTTGAAAACGACATCAAAGAGTATCTTCCTCAATCTCAAGATATAAGAAAGCGCTTGGAAGAGATTCGAAGTATTGCCCTCCCGTCAGTTCTTGAATGCCTTCAATATGGTTTTGCCACAGGTAAAGCGAAGAATTTGTTACCGGAAACGACGTTAACTTGTGGTTTTCCTAGATCGGCATTATCTTCACGTTTCAGCCGAATTAATTTCCAACATAGAATGCATCCTGAAATTTCTTCCTTTTCTAGAAAAGAATTTTACGAGGATAAAGCCTTAATCGATGCAGATACTCTTCTTATTAGAGATTCCAAATACCCGTTTGAGTATCGTAATAATCAATCAAGAAGCACTTGGATTGATGTTCCATCAGGAGGAATAAACGAAGTACATGCAATTAAATTTGAATTAGAACAATTTATTGAATATGCTAGAAAAAACAGACCCACCAACCCTCGTCGAGATAATACCGCCCAATGGGAAGTTGCGCTTCTTTCACCTTATCAAGGACAACGTAAAGCTCTCGTTAAGATGGTTCAACAATTGACTAAGGATACAACTAAAACTATGCGATTTGATCTCTCAGAAATGGAAAATTCAGCTCCGATTTCTTTAGTCGTAAGTACAACCGATAGATTTCAAGGTCAAGAAGCGGATATTGTATTCATCAGTTTACGTAATCAAAATAGAGTTGGTTTTCTAGATAGTCCTAATCGTATGAATGTCGCAATCACGAGAGCGAGAGAATGGAGAGTTATCGTAGGAAATTACGATTATTTCGCAAGGGATAAAGCGATGCGAGACCCCATGCTTCGCAATTTGGCCTTGTCCCACTCAAGAACGAAACAAAAATCAAGGAGGAGATAAAATGAAAGTAGAATTAAAGATACATAGTCAAGTAGAAACTTTTGACCTTCAAACAAAATTTGCCACAACAGCATTAGCCCCTGGAATGAAGACTCTCGCTCAAGAGTCAATAGCCAATAATAGCCAAATTAATCGTGATTATCTAATGAAAAAATATGGTTTGAGCGAGGCTGCTGCTAGAAACTTAATCATTAGTGGGCTCGAAAGCGGAGTATGGGATAAAGATGGTAATCTTACCGAAGAGGGGCACGAAACTGCACAAACTGGTGAGGTTCTAATTGACGAAGTTGGTCCAGTTAGAGTATGGATATTTGATCATAAAATAACAGGTTCAAAATTTCTCCATGCTGAACGGTTAGGCCTTTTACCTTCAGCCGATGCAGTACCGAACAACAGTAATGCCCCTAAAACTCTTGAAAGGATTTCATATGGACCGGCTTCAAAAAGTATCAAACCCAAAGATAACCGACGTTGGCGAATTAAATATTCTAAGAAAGAAAGTGCTTGGGCTAGACAACAAAAATTTTGCACTCCTGCTACATTATCTTGGACTTGGGATTATGATGGAAATTGGACCCTTGATTCACAAATCTCACTGAAATCACACCTTTTTGGAACAAGCAAAAATGATGAAAAAGATAGAGTTCCAGTAAATCAGAGTTATACTCATACTGGAGCAATAAATCCTGAATCTAGCATTCATGACTGGCTTACACAAGGTCGTTTTAATTCTGGTCCTTGGAATAGTAAGCTGGGAGGTTTAATGCGTCCTTTTGCAGAACTCAGCGATGCTGAAAAATCAATGCAGGTAACAAATGAAGAATTAGACAGCGAAATAGAAGGATGGGATTACATTTCGA
>CAZRWM010000225.1:0-2432 GCA_964603885.1 uncultured bacterium | reverse complement strand
CAGCGTTTACTACTCTATCAGCACCAAGTTCTTGTGGATTTTTTATCTTAATTTTTAGACCAGTTTTTATTCCCGATAAAATTTCAAAACTCTGAGTATTAAAAAACTTAAGTGCGCTTTCGGACGCTGCAGCGCGTAGCGATGGTACTACGCTACAAATTCCGACTTCATTTATTTGAGAGTGATCTACTCCGCGACACTGTAGATAGGCTAAAATTTTAATTCCGAACGAATCGGCAGTCATATCAGCCATTGTTTTCAAACGAAAGGTTTCCTTGGGTTCATTGTCAGCATTTTCAAATACGCCACCATGTACATGGGTGTTGCCTATATCCAATACAAGCTTCATTGAATTTTCCTCTCTAAAATAGATTTAAGAGCAGCTGTTAATTCATTTTTATTATGTCCGCGACTTAACAAATTGCTATTACTGTCGTAGAGACAAAACTTATGACTCAAATTGTTCATGCCAGATTTCCAATTATGAAAAACATAATCGGCACTACTATGTTTAATTAGTGACTCAACCGCTTCAAAACCTTCTGACTCCTCTGCTGTGAATTTGAAACCAATCAACGTCGTCGTCTGATGTGACTTGATGCTATCAATTAACTTGGGTGTACGGCGAAGATGGATGACCATTTGATCTGAGTTACTACTCGGTAACTTTGTATTTTCTAGATCTTTAACATCAAAAATTTTTGGACCAAGTTCTACAGAAACGGGTGCGTAATCTGGAACTGCTGCCAGCATTAACACCGCATCGTACTCTTGCGATTCTAATTTAGAATCTAATGTTGTTTGTAATTCAGAAAAATTATTAACTTTGTGATTAATACAATGATCAGCAGGTTTTGCTGAATTGCTATGAATGACCTCTACAGAATACCCATCTCTAGATAATGATGAAGCTATTAATCGGCCAGTATTTCCAGAAGATAAGTTACTAATCTGTCTCATGGTATCAATAGGCACAGAAATGGCTCCATATGTAATCAATACTTTTCCTTCCTCTGGATTGAAGAATGATTTGATTTTATTAGTAATTACTTGTGGTTCAGGTAGTCTGCCTCGTCCATTTTCTCCACAAGCAAGAATACCCTCATCGGGTTGCATAAGGCAGACACCCCATCCACTTAAAGTCTCGCAATTTGATTGAGTTGCAGGGTGTTCCCACATTGCTGTATTCATAGCTGGTATTACTAAGGAAGGGGTTTGTAAGCCATCTGCTAAAAAAAGCATTCCAGCTAAATCATTTCCTTGTCCAGTAGCCCAGCGACCAATTAATGAGGCAGATGCCGGAAGGACAACAATTAAGTCAGCCCATCTCGCTAATTCTATGTGTAAGTATTCTTCTGGAGTCTCAAAGGCATCTTGATAAACCTTATTCCCTGTGAGGCAAGCTAAAGTTTCTGCTGTAATAAATCGAGCTCCACCATTCGTTAAGATACAACGTATTTCGTTTGACGGATCTTCTTTTAATAATGAAATAACTTGCGGAACCTTACAGGCGGCAACGCTGCCTCCTACGATCATTAAAATCTTAGACATCTGCTACCCCCACGTTATCGATAAGTCTGGTTTTACCAAGATAAGCAGCCACAAAAATTCTAGAAAAAGAATTCAAATCAGAGGCTGGTTCGAGGTTTCTCTCATCTAAAATCTCCAGATAATCAACGTGGAATCCAAATTTTTGTAATTGATCCTTTATATTAATTTGTGCATTATATATGCCTATTTGCTTACTGAGCTCACTGAATTGACGAATGGTTTCGTATAATATGGGTGCCAATGTTCTTTCATCTTCGTTTAGATATTTGTTTCTAGAAGATAATGCGAGTCCGTCACTTTCACGAACGGTTGGACAGGGAACTAATTGGGTTGTTAGAAAAAAATCACGAATCATACGACTGATTAATAACTGTTGTTGAAAATCTTTTAAGCCCATATAGAGTCTATTAGGCCGAACGAGTTGTAGAAGTTTCATTACCACTAATAGTACTCCATCAAAATGACCTGGACGACTTGCACCACATAGTTTTAGAGAAAGGTTTTTTTCAGAAATTTGATGGGCATTTTTATCCATAGGATAGATTACAGAGTCACTTGGTAAAAATATTACATCAGTGATTTCTCTTAGTATATTGCAGTCGTCTTCTGGTATTCTTGGATAATTATCAAAATCTTCACCAGGTAAAAATTGTGTAGGGTTCACATAGATGCTTACAACAACTTTGTCATTCTCTTGTCGAGCTTGGTGTACCAAAGAAAGGTGCCCATCATGTAAACATCCCATGGTGGGGATAAAACCGGTGCTGGTTTGTCTGCTACACCAATCTTGCACTTCTTTCGAGTCTTTAATAATTTTCAAGAATAACTCTCGTTTTTTGATGGAAAAGAGCCTTCCTTAACTTCTTTTACATAGTCTTGTA
>CAZRWM010000224.1:0-2441 GCA_964603885.1 uncultured bacterium | reverse complement strand
CAAATGGGTGTTGGTAAAAATTATCAAATACTTCCCTTTAAGGGTTTATACTTAAAGTATAAGGGCTCTAAGAATTCTTTAAATACCCATGTTTACCCGGTTCCTCATCCAGGTAATGCATTCCTAGGGGTGCATTTCACCAAAACCGTGAATGGGAATATTAAAATTGGCCCCACAGCGACACCTGCACTATGGAGAGAAAATTATAAAGGGTTAAAGCGGTTTAGCTTGAATGAAATGCTTACAATCGGTAAACATCAATCTCGCTTATTGTTTAGTAATTCCTTTGGATTCCGAGATTTAGCTTTCGAAGAAATTAAAAAATATGATCATAGGGTAATGGTTAACCAAGCACTGACAATGGTCAATAATATAACAAGAGAATTTGAAGAAATTCCAGCTGGCATTAGAGCCCAACTCCTAGATCTAGGGACAGACAATCTAGTTAGTGATTTTGTAATTGAAAAACGAGGCTCTACAGTGCATCTATTGAATGCCGTAAGTCCTGCATTTACTTGCTCATTTGCTCTGGCGAAATATATCGTTGAAAAGCTAAATTAGACGTTACTAGAACTTAATGACTGGTGCCCTTCATTCTCAACTGAAGGCAATTGTTGCTCATTCAAGACTTTCAGAGCATCTTTGAACTGCAGTTTCAATTGATCCTCCCGTGTAAATTCTGAGCCAATCTTCTGAACATTTTCAAGACAAAATCGAATGGGAGTACCACCACTTAATTGAATCAACAAATCTCGAAGTCTATTCTTACAACAAGGTTCGACGTTATATACATTTTCAAATTGAAGGGCAAACTCTCGTGCTTCGCCATTAACCGCCAATATAACTGGTAGACCGGTAGCCAAATATTCGTAGAGTCGCACGGGTCTACTGCTATCATAATCCGGATGAACTTGAAGATAGAGAAAATCGGATTGAGAATAGTATTTGCCAAGTTCGTTCCAATCCAATTGTCCAATTAAGTGGATATTCTGAAGACCTTTCTCGCGTATTAGCTTCTTAGCTTTGTCAAGCTGAGTCCCATCACCTACTATATAAAATTCAAAATCATCCGTTGAAAGTACTTCTGCTGTTTGGATTAAAGTCTCGATATGAAGACTCATACCCACATTACCTATAGAGCTTACTCTGCAAGGTCTTCTGACCTTTAGAGATCGCTTCTGGATAATTTTTCTAGTCCTATCCAAGCCCTTAAAACGACACCTCGAGATGCCATTTTCCACAACCTTTAGACGACCGCATATCTCGGGGTTTATAAATTTAAGCCTCATTGCTTGAATTGAATTGGTCACGAGAACTAAGTCATAGCTTTTCAAACTATTACCAATTAACCTTAGTAAAATAGACTTGCTAAGACGTAAAGGTAACGAATTGTCCGGTAAATAATCCCACACCAGATCGCGAATATCTAAGATTAATATTTTTCCATTCAAAAAAATGGGGGCTAGTAACATTAAAAACATTGATGGTACGGAAACTAGTACTTTCTCAGCTGAAAATCTTCTGGAATACCAAACAATTTTAAGAGAATTAATAAACTCACCCAAAGCTCGATTAATAAATTTTTTTTTAGAGTATTTAATAGAACTGAGACGAAATACTCTTAACTTTTTATTTTGTGACTTATAATTACAGCTAGATTGGTAATTGTCCAACGTAACCAAAGAAATCTCATCACCCTCACATTGAGTCAAATAATTAACTAGACTTGCTACCCTCTCAGACCCAGCTGTGTTTTCAGGAAGGTAGTGATAGGTAAGAACTGTAACATTGCTCATGTAGAGCATTCTAACGAAAGTAGTTTAAAATCACTATCTTTTGTTGAATGAAGGATATCTATGTTCCTTTACGAGTTAAAACAACTTGCACCGTTCTTAATAGAATTAATATATCAAGAAAAATATTACGATTCTTTACGTAGTACAGATCGTACTGTAACTTCTTTAAACTTCCGTCAACCGAATTAACGTAACCCATCATTACCTGCGCCCATCCAGTCAAACCAGGTGCCACCTGATGGCGAGATCGATAGAAAGGAATATCTTTATTTAATTGCTTCACAAATTTAGGTCGCTCTGGCCTAGGTCCCACAAAATTCATTTCCCCTTTGAAGACGTTTATAAGCTGGGGAATCTCATCTAACCGAGTCTTTCTTAGAAAGCCACCTACAGGCGTTAGCCTGGGGTCATTCTCTTGCGCCCAAACTGCACCAAACTTTTCTGCATCGGTTCTCATCGTACGGAATTTATATAGCGTAAAAAGCTTCTCACGTTTACCCACGCGCTTTTGTGAGTAAACAATCGGACCCTTCGAAGTTAGCTTGATAGCCAAAATAACAAGTGGAATCACCGGCAAAAAAACTAAACTAAAAAAAGCTGCCAAGCAGATATTATAAGCACGGTATAAATAATACGGCTGTCTGT
>CAZRWM010000223.1:0-2443 GCA_964603885.1 uncultured bacterium | reverse complement strand
TTTCAAATTTGTACAAAGAGCCCTGACTTACGCTTGGAATAAAAAGTTCCCAAATACCGGATTCACCAAGCATTCGCATACAATGGATACTTCCGTCCCAGTAATTAAAGTCACCAACTATACTTACTCTCAAAGCATTCGGGGCCCAAACACTGAAGTAGGTTCCTTTTATTCCTTGAATTGTCATTGGGTGTGCTCCCATTTTTTCGAAAGCCCGGTAGTTAACACCCTGAAGAAATAAGTGACGATCAAATTCAGTGATCACAGGTAAAAAAGAATAAGGGTCAATTAATTCAACAGAGAAACCCTCCTCATTCTCGATACGAAGTTTATAATCGAAAATTTCCTCTCGTTGAGGCATTAATAATTCGAATAAACCTTGGTCATCAAGAAGCTTCATTGGAAACTCTTTTTGCGTGGCGGTTTCAATAACAGAGACCTTAGCGGCATCCGGCCTGAATGCCCTAACGATTACTACAGGTGCTTCTGCAGCCTCTTCAATATGCATACCTAATATCGAAAATGGATCACGGTGCGATCCGCTTATTACTGCGAGGTAGTCAGAAAGTTTTTTTTCCGAAATCATATGAACCCTTTGAAAATAATGGAAATTTTGTCAAGCCGAAACGATCAGTTATAAGTCTGAAAAGTTGTTTTTTACTTGCCGATAAAATACTATTGAGGGTATTAAATGTAAAGCGTGGAAACACGCTAGTTAAGGAACCTTTGTGACATCAGATGTGCTACATGTGGTGAGTAGTCTTCCACGAGATACAATTCCCAACGTTTCTGGGGTGGAATATTTGTCTCTCGAGGAGTACTACAAAAAGCCCAATTTTTATCAAAAGCCGCTGATTTTACTTGTCTCTAAAGACCTACCTGAATACTTACAATTCGTCGCTCACAGCGCATTTGAGGTGCACAGTCTTCTCGTTAGACTGATTAAGGATGATGACTCTTCAGATGCATTCGATGATTTGGAGTTATTTGGAACCATCATTCTTCCAATTAAGGAGATCAT
The DNA here is from genome assembly GCA_964603885.1 of uncultured bacterium. GTDB lineage: Bacteria > Muiribacteriota > UBA6191 > UBA6191 > UBA6191 > JAYZAC01. The sequence goes on along the minus strand of CAZRWM010000223.1, from coordinate 1,422 downwards.
TTTTCAAAGTATTATAAAGCAAGCGCGTCATCGATTTGATTCAGATCAAACCTTGCGGCGTCTCAGGTGGAACTTAGAACGTGAGTCTCATAAATTGAGAGAGCTTAATGAGATTGGGCAATCATTAAGTTCTATTTCGGATCCATTTATTCTAATGAACTTGATCTTAAAAAAGAGTCGCGAATTGACCAATGCAGATGCGGGTAGTATTTGTGTAGTCAGATATAACAATCGTAACAAACCCATAGAATTGATTTTTTCCTACTTTCAAAATGATACTCTGCAACAGAACTTAAAGATGGATTTAGCGATGCCCGTTAGTAAAAGAAGCCTCGCGGGCTATGTTGGTGTGACCGGGGAATGTTTGAAGATTGCAGATGCATATGAGATACCATCAGAATGCGATTATGCCTTTAACCGGAATGTAGACAAGTCCACTGGATACAGAACAAAGTCAATGTTGGTTCACCCTATGATTGATAATGAAGCAATGATTTTGGGCGTGGTGCAACTGATTAATAAGAAAGCTGCGCACTATAAAGCTACTGCTGAGGGAAATATCAATATAGATATGATTGAGGAATTTGGCGAAGAGGATGTACAAATAATTTCTTCCTTAACCTCTCAGGCTGCGATATGTCTTAAAAATACAACCCTAATACAAGACATACAGAATTTATTCGAAGGTTTCGTGAACGCCTCAGTGACTGCCATTGAACAAAGGGATCCTACTACATCTGGTCATTCGTTTAGAGTAGCCATGATGACTGTGGAACTTGCCCGTCGATGTTCTCAAAAAACTACTGGTAAGTATGCTGATATTTATTTTTCCGAGCGCGAATTACAAGAAATTAGGTATGCGTCGCTCTTGCATGATTTTGGAAAGATAGGAGTTCGTGAACAGGTCCTGGTAAAAGCTAAAAAGTTGTACACGCATGAAATGGAAATTATTCGAAATCGTTTCGAGTATATATTGAAGGATTTGGAAGCTAGAGCCTTACATAAAAAGTTAGAGCTAACTAGAAAACTAGGTTACGATATGGCCTCAGCTCATTTTCCTCAGCTAGATGCGGAGTATAAAGCGGCGATTGAAGAAATTGAGGATATTGTCTACTTCATAATTCAAACTAATGAGCCCACTGTGCTCGAGGAAGGAAACTTTAAACGATTACTTGAGATTGCTGAGCGAAGATACCCGGATCCATATGATCAATTGAGGCCTTTCCTGTTAGAACGAGAAGTTGAGGCCTTATCCATTCGCAAAGGTTCGATAACTGCTGAGGAGCGAAAAGAAATTGAATCGCACGTTACCCACTCGTTTACTTTTTTATCGAAAATACCTTGGACATCGGGTTTGAAACAAATTCCTGCTATTGCCTATGGACATCATGAGTGGTTATCAGGAGAAGGATATCCAAATCA
>CAZRWM010000222.1:0-2451 GCA_964603885.1 uncultured bacterium | reverse complement strand
AATTCACTGCATCTCTAAACAATTTTTCCGCTAAATCGTAATGGCGTAGTTTATACAAGTATTGTAAGAATCTATTGCGAGCTCGCATATCATCCTTGGAACCCATTCTGACTAATTCGATTTCAGTTTTGATTGCTTTTCTAAAATAACGCATTGCTGAATATTTGTTTTGCATCAGCGCCATCGTTTCGGCTAAGCCAATCTCAATACTCAGTCTTTCATTCAAATTTTTGACAGAACCTGCGGACAAAGCTCGCGATAATTGAGTAATTAAATCGTTGGTTTCGTGCTCTCTAGCATTATCAATTAGAAAGTTGAGAAGACTTAATCTATAAATCCAAATTACTTGATTAGACTCTCCGCTCCATTGCTCAGTTAAACTGATACAACGACGATAGTAATATTCAGCTTCATCTAATAAGTTGCGACTCTCAAAGATACCTGCCAAATTAAATAGGCTTTCGGTGACTGCAGGATGGTGTTGTGGAAAAATCATTAAACGTATATGTAAGCCCTGTTCTAAAAGTCGCTTCGCTGAATCAAGTTCCTCTTCAAACCAATCCATTAATCCTAAATCATTAAGCACCTCTGCATACTCCGCAGAGTTACTAAGCTGATTAAGTCTACCAAACTCAAGAGCCTCCTCTAACAAGGTCCGACCCTGATCAAAGTAACCTTGGCTTCTTTTTAAATTGCCATTGTAATTCAGCGTAGCCATAAACAATCTTGGATTATCCTGTTTAGATTGTCTGAAAAATCGCATAGCAGCCATCAGATATTTCTCAGCGATTTCGTATTTATCGCCCATGTAGGCTGTTCGACCAGTTAGATACGCCGCTTCAGCAAATAGACGGGCGTTGACTCTACTGTAACTAGTTGGTCGCATGGATTCAACAGATTTGAATAGTAAAGCTGCTGCACTTTGGGTCAAACCACGATGAAAACTGAGCAAGCCTCTATAGAAATCTAGTTCACCAGGTTCTGTTCCACCCGACAATTTAGCGCTTTGCTGCCAAAAGTCTAACAGTTCAGCCGCTAAAGGATAGTCGCTGTAAAAGCAAGCCAGACGAAAAAATCTGGTCAAAGATGTGGCCGATTCGTTCCTCAGGTCATCACTCTGATCTCCTAAAAAACGATCTTTCAATTTTACGTATTGCTTAAATTTCTGATGTTCTCGATGAGCGGAAAGCAGAAGAGGCACACCATGATGGTCAGCAACCGTTTTTTTTTTCGTAGCCGAATCGTCACTGGCAAATACCTGCCAATTACTAAAGAACGAATAACTCATCACTAAAATTGCAATACGCCACATCACTACAATCTTATTGTAACAGGAAATCCATTACCCTTTGCGAACCCGGACCGCTATTCTTTTTTATTAAGAGTCCGTGCATAAGCAGCAAAGTCTTTACATTGCTTTTCGACGAGCTCCCATTCTTGGCTTGATTTAAGTTTTGCCTCATCGGATAACATACTCATTATACCCGGCAAGAAAACCCTATCTGGAAAAATATGGGCGTTACGATAACCGAATATTTGCTGCAGCTGCTCTACAGGTCTTAAGGCTCCCCACATACCCGCCGCTAGTCCAATAAAAGCTACAGGACGATGCTCAAAACTTTCTGGGAAAGGTAGCATATCAATAAAGTATTTTAAGGCACCCGGAGGACCACCATTATACTCTGGTGTGACAACTACTAAACCCTCTGAGTCTAAAACTGCCTTGGTAAAAATATCGAAACCTTCTGGTTTATTTGAATAGCTAGAAGGATCGTAGATTTCAGAAGGTAACTCCTGAAGGTCCAATAATTGAGTTTTTACTTCATTGTTACGATAAATACTTTCCACAGCACGCGCCACTTTAAGTGTTGAGCTGTCCGGTCGATTTGTTCCTGAAATGATTGTGATCATTAGTCCTCCTAAAAAGGTATGGCAACAGCATAATCTACACTGTATCTTGGTTCAATCATTGTTCAGTAGATTGCTAAAAATATGTTGAAACCAAGGTCGCCATTTAATTTCTGTCCTGTCTGTTCACGCAAAATGGTTCAGCTGGCAAACTCAGTCAGTAAATGCCCAAATTGCAATTACACGGATTGGAATAATCCCACTCCCGTCGTGGCTTGTCTAGTTATTCACGAAGAGCATGCCGTTCTGGCACGCAATCACAATTGGCCTCCTGGAATGTTCTCCGTTATTAGTGGCTTTCTTGAATACCAGGAAGAACCGCTTGAATGTGCTCGTCGAGAGACCTTGGAGGAGCTTAATCTAACAGCCACATCGATTGAATGGATTGATAGCATGATATTTAAAAAATTAAATCAAGTCATCCTAGGTTATGTCGTTTATGGCGAAGGAAACATAAAGTGTAGTGAAGAACTCATAGAACTAAAGCGTATCCCGCTACACAAACTTAAATCCTGGGATTTTGGCACAGGCTATCTTGTAAAA
>CAZRWM010000221.1:0-2461 GCA_964603885.1 uncultured bacterium | reverse complement strand
GCTCGATTATTTTGAGCAGATAGTTGGAAAATTGCCTGATTGTACGCTGGATAAAGGTTTTCAAGTACTTGATAGACAAAGTGCCATTGCTTATCTATTTGAATTGTCGGCTAAGAAATATGAAGAAACAACACGACTCGAGGTTAAGCCCTGGCAGTGGCGTTCAATACGACAGTTTTTACAAAAACGCTGTGTTTTAGAGCGGCAGCTGGTGCCAGATTTCTTTCAACTACTTCATGCTGCTCGAGGTGTTGTGGATGATGATCTTTCTTATCATCTATGGGAACTTGGTAGTTGGTATCTGTTTCAAACCGAAAGTCCTGAGCTGATGGCAGTCAAAGTGGAGCCAGGGCAGATTTGGCTTGGAACGCAGAAGATCAGTTTTAGAAGGCGCATTGATTCTCCCAAGCAAAACTGGCGGGGACTACCTAAACGTTTGCGACCAAAAGAGCAAAAAGCTGGTGATTGGCAAAAGGAGTTTGAATCGGGCGGTTTGTGCTCGTACCCCGTAGAAGACGTAATTATTGAAAAATTTGGTGATACCTTGAAGCAAAAGGGTGCCAAAGTTTTGTCTGAAGAGCACTGTCGTATTCAAAAATTTTCATGCAGCCTACTGGATGGAATTGACTTTAAGGAAACCATAAGAAATGTACAGGATGATCAAATCTATGTTCGCGAAAGGCGAAATTTCGACAGCTCTGTAGGCTCGGTAGTAATGATTTTTGATGAAGACCTTGAAAATAGGGAATATGATTATCGCCTCACATGGTTGGGAGAGCATGATCAAGAATCTGATTTAGCTTTCTATGCGAGTAATTTTGAAGATCAGCTGGTTGGTCCTGGAATCGGTCGTAGTATTTACGGTGGTTTTGTAATGAGCTACCCACCGGGCCGTATGTTCGATGTTTGGTCTGATCCGGATTATGTGTCAATCCCGCACAAACATGAAACTTTATTAGTTGCTGGCCTTGAGTATAGTCGTGAGAAACATGTTGTTTATGTAGCTCCCAAACCACCTCGTAGCGTATTCAAGCGACTTGCCGAGAGAATGTCGAAACGCATCATATACATTCCTTTGGGCAATTTTGCGCCAGACACAATTCGGTCATTGCGACGCTTTCATGTCTTGGCAGGGCATGATAAGCGCAATATCATTAAAAATTATCTGTAGAATTATATGAATTTGATCCGTTTTGGAGCTGATTTTGAGGGATTCGACCGTATCGGAACAATTAAGAATCAAGCGCTTGCAACCGGATTATAATGGAGTCATGGAGCCACTTAGTCGAGATTTTTTGTTAGCCAGAGGTTATTGTTGTAAGCTCGGATGTCGTAATTGTCCTTACGACGAGGCGAGTAATGCTACGCCTGCGAACAGGATTTGCGCGCGATCATCAACTAGAAATCAAGCGAACGAAGAGGATGTCAAAGAGTCTTAGCACCGGGTGGCCTACTGAGAGCTTTGAAGGGGAGCGGAGGTAGTACATCATGAGAGACATATTATAATATCATATTAAAATTTCTCTATAATAGCTGACAGTGCGTATTGACTTTTTGCGTTATACTATATTCGTCATGAAAGTCAGTAGGCGTCAGTACAATATCTATTCGAGAGAGGATTTAGTCCGTAAAATTAGCAAAGAGCCGGATAAAAGGCTGACTGTAAGTTTTTACCGGTATTTCTGTTTAAGAAATCCTCAAGTAGAACGCGACAAACTGTACTCAGACCTTGATGAGCTATCTGTGTTAGGCCGAATTTACCTTGCGTCAGAGGGCATTAACGCGCAGACAAGTATACCAGGCCGTAAATTGGACCGGCTTATATCTTATCTCAATCAGCGCAGTAATTACGCTGCGATGCAACTTAAGATCGGACTAGAGGAGCCGGAACATTCATTCCTTAAATTGAAAATTAAGGTTAGATCTAAGATTTTGGCAGACGGTCTTGACGATAAGTCTTTTGATGTTCGTGATGTTGGACAACATATCGGTGCACTGGATTTTCATACATTAGTAGGCACATCTGACGTAGAAGTTATTGATTTGCGAAATCACTACGAAACTGAGGTTGGTCATTTCGAAGGTGCTTTTCTACCAAAAAGCGAAACATTTCGTGATGCTCTACCAGTAGTGGAAAAACATCTGAAAGGGAAGGAAGAACAAAAAATTCTTCTGTACTGTACCGGTGGAATACGTTGTGAAAAAGCTAGTGCCTATTTAAAGCATAAGGGCTTCAAGGATGTTAATCAACTAGATGGCGGAATCATACAATATGCTCATGAAGTTAGAGAGGCTGGTAAGGAAAGTAAATATAAAGGCGTCAATTTTGTATTCGATGGTCGCTTGGGTGAACGAGTTACCGAGGACATATTATCGAATTGCTCTAGCTGTGGAGAACCATGTGACAGGCATCTAAATTGTGCTAATGACTTATGTCACAAACTTTTTATTCAATGCGAAT
>CAZRWM010000220.1:0-2462 GCA_964603885.1 uncultured bacterium | reverse complement strand
ACGATTTCGGCGATTTCCTGCGTTATGGCTGCTTGACGAGCACGATTTAATTGCAAGGTTAAGGTTGAGATCATCTCTTTAGCGTTCCTGGATGCATTATCCATAGCTACCATACGAGATCCGTACTCGGAAGCTAGGGAATTCAGGTAACAGGAATGTACCTTTCCACGCATGTATAAATTAAATAATTCTTCCAAAATTTCATCACGGCTTGGCTCAAAAAAGTAATGAGCACGACCGACCGATTCACCAGTTTGCTCAGAGTCCATCTGAGAATTTACCGATTTATCTGGTTTGAAGGGTAAAAACTGTACAGCTAAATTATCTTTACTACCTGCAGATTTGAAATAGGTGTAAACCAATTCTATAACCCCGAACTCACCATTCAGAAAATCTTCCATTAAATCCTTGGCGATTTTTTCGGAAAATTCTCGTTCTGGAAGAGTACCTTCGAGTAGATATTTTCTATGGATATCTACATGTTTAAGTCCCAGTCCCTCTGCTGCCTTTTTACCAATAGCAACAAATTTAACAGTGTAACCATCAGCTTCAAGAGCCTCTTTTCGCTGCAAACCTAGTTTCACAGAGTTAGCATTAAACGCTCCACATAAAGCTCTTTCACCCGCATAAACTGCAATACAGGCTATTTTCGAATTATTCGCCACAGTCAACAAATGTGAACGACCTGAACTTGTAAAACGCTCTAATAGACCTTCAATTCCATGAAAATAGGGACTGAAACTATCTAAAGCCATTTGCGCTTTTCTAAGCTTCGCAGCTGAGACAAGCTTCATAGCCTTAGTTATTTTCTCTGTATTTTGTACCGACTTAATTTTGGTACGTATTTCTCTGGACTTCCCTTGACCCATAAATAATCCTTAAGCCTGCTTTGCTATGAAAGCTTCTTTACACTCTTGAATTGCTTGATTCGCTTTCGCCTTCAAGTCGTCATCCATTTCTTTCTTATTTTTAACTCCCTCTAGTAAATCAGCATACTTAGACTCTAGAGCTTGATGAAAATCCACTTCAAAATCTTGGATTCCGGATGGTTCTAGGTCATCTAAATAGCCATTTGTTACCGCATAAATCGAAAGTACCTGTTTCACCACATCTAATGGTTCATATTGGCCTTGCTTTAGAATCTCTAGTGTTCTCTCTCCGCGAGCTAATTGGCGTTGTGTGGCATCGTCTAAATCTGAACCGAATTGAGCAAAAGCTGCAAGCTCTCGATATTGAGCTAGATCCAGTCGTAGTGTACCGGCCACCTTTTTCATAGCTTTAATTTGTGCACTACCACCCACACGACTTACTGATAATCCAACATCGATGGCAGGACGCTGACCTGAGTTAAATAAATCTACACTCAAATAAATTTGCCCATCGGTGATTGAAATAACATTCGTTGGGATATACGCAGACACGTCTGATGCCTGAGTTTCAATAATTGGAAGTGCCGTAATGGAGCCTGCTCCTTCGGCATCACTTAATTTAACAGCTCTCTCTAGAAGACGGGAGTGAACATAGAAAACGTCACCTGGATACGCTTCTCGTCCTGGAGGACGCCGTAGCAGCAATGATAGTTCCCGATACGCAACAGCATGCTTTGAAAGATCGTCATAAACGACTAATACGTCCGCGTTGTCATCGTACATGAAACCCTCTGCCATTGTCACTCCAGTATAAGGAGCCATGAAAGTCATGGGTGCTGGATCTGAACCAGTTGCACAAACTATGATTGTATATTCAAGGGCTCCGGAATCCTGAAGTTTTTGTACTACGTTCGCCACAGTCGAAGCTTTTTGACCAATTGCCACGTAAATACAAATAACACCTGTCTCTTTTTGATTTATAATTGTATCAACAGCAACTGCAGTCTTACCTGTTTGTCTGTCACCAATAATTAATTCTCGCTGGCCTCGACCGATTGGCACCATTGAGTCAATAGCTTTTAGGCCGGTTTGCAGAGGTACTTCCACTGGCTGCCGTTCAATAATGCCCGCGGCTATTTTTTCGATAGGACGAGTTTTTGCCGTTTTAATTGGACCCTTACCATCGATAGGTTGACCTAACGGATTAACTACCCTTCCCAAAAGATCTTTCCCAACAGGAACAGACATCACTGTACCTGTTGAGTTTACCTGATCTCCTTCACGAATGACTCGGGACTCCCCCATGAGTGCCACACCCACGGAGCCCTGCTCAAGGTTGAGGACCATACCATAAACGTCGTGGGGGAATTCTACTAATTCTCCAACCATCGCATTGTCCAGCCCAAACACTGTGGCAATACCGTCGCCTACAGCAGTTACATGACCAATATCCTTCTGCGCAGCGGAAGTATCAAAGTCCGCAATCTGCTTCTTGATTAATTTTGTTATTTCTTCAGGTTTTATCTGCATTTCCTACCACCTTGGGTTTTAGCGAACCCTCATTTTAAGGATTTTATCTTCTAATCTTTCAAG
>CAZRWM010000219.1:0-2466 GCA_964603885.1 uncultured bacterium | reverse complement strand
TTCTCGATGTGCTGCTCAAGTATGAGCAAATCCATTAATACTCCCAAGTTGAGTTTGTTACAATTTGCTGTATTTCCTCCTCACTTCCCAATCGATTTAAGTGACCTTGGAAAGAATCAAGACTCTGAATCAAGTTGTAAACGTCCTTAGAATTTGTCCTTTTTAATTCCCGAGCCAGCCACTGTGCAAATTGAACCAGTTCCTGTTTTTTTGCCGCTTTCATGACTATCTCCTGTACTAATTATGTTTTTAGAACCAACGAGCGAACTATACTCCTTCCGTCTCTGCTGTGCAATCCATGCCTTCATATTGTGGCATTATATGTTCCTTAAACCATGCCAAATCAGACTCAATTTGATTGCGTAACTCTTCGATACTATCGAACTGCTTAACCTCTCTGATTTGTTGAATGAATTGAATATCGAGTATTTCTCCGTATAAATTACCCTTGAAATTGTAAAAATAAGCCTCTAATTGGTGCACATATTTATTGAAAGTGGGTGCTTTGCCCAAATTTGCGAGCCCGACTAATATTTTCTGGTTGTAACAACATTTTACGGCATAAACTCCTGGTGAAAGTTGAACCTGATTCTCTGGTGGAATTATATTTGCGGTAGGGAATCCAATTTTGCGGCCTCTTTGACTACCAGCGACGACCTGACCGCGAATACTAAAGAATCGACCTGCAGTTTTAAGGTAATATTCAGTGTCACCGGTCTTTATGGCTTGTCGAAGGTTTTTGGATGAGTAAGTCGTTCCCTCGTTTTGTTGACGATGCGTTATTTCCACGGGGATATCGTATTTTGAGAAAAATTTTTTCATCAATTGAGCATCTCCAGCTCCGGCCTTTCCAAATCGAAAATCATAGCCCACCTGAATTGCTTGTAAGTCTAATGTTTGGTGTAGATATTGTAGAAAATCTAAAGGTGACTGTTCGCTAAATTTTGAATCGAATTTGGCTACAAAGATACCGTCAAGATTTTGTGCGAGAATGGATTCATATTTTTGCTCATAGGTTTGGAGTAATTTGTATGAGGAGCCTTGGAAAAGTATTTGAGGATGGGGTTCAAAAGTCAGTACCCAGGATTGATGTTTTTCGGATGATGCACGATCTCTAATTTTTTGAAGCAGTACTTGATGTCCAAGGTGGACTCCGTCAAAATTACCTATCGCTAGGCAAACTTTGGGATGATTTAGCACACTATCTAGCTTGATAATGGATGACACCAATTCCCCTCCAATGGCTTAGAAAGCATAATTTTCTGAAACAGTTTCTGTGGGCTAATAGAGTTTTGATGATCCAATGTGCCAACCCGAGTCCTTCTTAGCACTTCGAGGGTACCCAGCATCTTTCTTTCAGCAGGTATAGATCTTAGTAAATCTTGTATTAGTTGTCTCACGTATGTTCCTTTGGAGCACTGTACTTCAAAATGAACCACCTGACCCTTTGAGTGATTCAATTGAAATTGAAATATTTCTACCGTTCGGGACGGTAGCTTTATTTGATGATCTTTGTAACCTTTACGGGCGTAGTCATAAAGTTTTTTTCCATTCACTTTGCGAGCTGAAAAAATTGGTGTTTTTTGTTCGTAGGAACCTAAAAAGTTCCTCGATAACAGCCTTAGCTCCGCAATATCAACCTTTGCAAAAGTCTGGAACTCCAGAAGTTTACCTTCACAATCTAATGTTTCCGTTAAATAACCCTGACAGAAAGTACCTCGATAGCTTTTATGACCTTCAAGATAATTTTGTAATTCTTTCGTGCCTTTACCGATGCCTATGGGAAGTACGCCAGTTGCAAATGGATCAAGAGTTCCTCCATGACCAACTTTACTTGCTCCAAAGATTCTTTTAACGAGTCGTACGCAATCAGCCGAAGTGACTCCGAGTGGTTTATCTAGATTAATCAGCCCATTGAATTTGCTGTAATGAAGATTCCTCATGAGAATAGTTTTACTTGTCAGGCTCCTCGACTGACGTATCACTAGATTCTTGGGCTTTGTTTTTGATGGACTCTAACTCTGCTTGCTCCTCTTCCACTGCTTTGTCCATGGCTTTCAACTGTTCTTCCCAGTCATCGTAGAAAAAATCGATCATAGGTACGTTCTTAACAGCTAGGTTGCGGGCGAGACATGAACGAAAATATCCAGTCATTCCTTGTAGAATAGTCATAGCTATTTCACGATCGTCGTTGCTCATACCAGAATTCATGAATGAGACATATAATCTTGCGAATCCACCGTCTGGACTTACGTGGACCCTATTAATTACTGGGCAAGAACGTTCTATGCGTCGATCACGTACATCTCGTTGGATTACGCCACTTATTGTACGTAGGATATCTTTCTGAAGTCTTTCAACCTTAAACCCTCGACCTCGTGGCATTTGATGCTCCCCATTATTACAATTTGACAAGATTTACAGTTAGTCGTGCGGTATCTCCTGCATTTCGAAAACTTCTATGAC
>CAZRWM010000218.1:0-2479 GCA_964603885.1 uncultured bacterium | reverse complement strand
ATCATTATCCCACCCATGGTAGGAATTCCTGTTTTCTGCAAATGCGCCTCAACGCCTTCTTCTCGAACTGTTTGTCCAATCTTCTTTTCTCGTAGCCTGGCAATCACGTAAGGACCCATAAAAAGGGTTATTAAATACGCAATTACCAATGAATAAATTGTTCGCATGGTAATACTGTCTATATATTCCGCTAACATACTTATTCTTCTCCAAGTGAATCCACCACAGATTCCAATGCAAAAAATCTAGAGCCCTTTAAGCCCAAAAAACCTGGACTCTGCTCCTGAAGCTTTGATATTAAATCATGTTTTTGATCGAAACATTCACAATGACTATTTGAAAATTGTTTGCTTAATAATCGCCAAACTGAAGCGTACATTGGGCCCAGTAAATACAATCGATTAAATTTCTTATTCAGAGCAAATCGTAATAGGCTTTCATGTTGAGAAGCAGACTGCTCACCCAGCTCTAACATATCAGCTAAAACCACAATACTTTCAGCTGGCATTTGAATACTTTCTAAAAACATCTTGGTAGACTCGGGTGAAGCATTATAGCAGTCCAACAAGAAAGTCCAATCACCCTTTTGCCTTGTTTCCATACGCAAGGGAGACAACCTCAACGATTTCAACCGATCCTCGATATTTTCCTTCGAAACACCAAGAGAAATCGCAATCTCTCTAGCAAAACCAATAGTCATGGCGGGCCCTCTACCAAAATGATTCAAATCACTAGTCTTCAAATCCAAAGAAATAACTTCTCTATTTAATCTGGATGCGAATTCTTGAGGCTGAACAGACTGCACAAAAATAGAATCCCTTTCTGATAGAAACTTACACGCCATTAATTTTTCACTTAAGAGATGCTCTCGCGACTCAAAATTTCCTTCATGTGACCCAAATACGGGTAAAAATATCATCCCATCTGGATTCAAACTGTAAGCCAATTGACTCATTTCACCGGGAATTGATATACCCATCTCAAATATTCCAAATTTTTTAGATGGTGGCATATTTAAGATACTTATGGGTAAACCCAAAGTATTGTTAAAATTGCCTGGAGAACCGTAGGCACCAGAACCAACAAAATGTACCAACGAATCCTTGCATGTTGTCTTTCCTACACTACCAGTAATTCCTAAGAAAAATGCTGGATGAGAATCTCTGTAATTACGAGCAGCCATTTGGAGGAACTCAAGAGGTCTAGGATGCTGAATTACAGTTAAGTCTTCATCAATGGTTTCTGTAATTTTCTGGGTAATGATTATCTCTGCTCCATTACGTGCAGCTGAATCAATAAAAAAATGACCGTCCTGTGACTCGCCCTGCATTGCTACGAAAGCAAACTCCGGTTTAATAAGCCTAGAATCAAAATGAAATCCTTTGCAGCCATTTGCTTTACCCTGATTGATCAATACAGTTCCAGGTATTTTCAGAAGATCTTTTACAGTATGAGCCTGGCTTCTTCGAATATCACCGAGAGCTTCTTTTACAATCTGGCGATCATCAAATTCCCAAGTTTGCCCGTTCGCAGTCATTGTAGATTCGTGACCTTTTCCACAAATAAGTAAAACATCACCCTCATTTAAGTTATTCACAGCAGTGATTATCGCTTTTTTTCGATCTGGTATTCTTAAATAAGATTGATTCTCGGGGACTCCTTCAAGTATTTGATTAATTATACTGTCAGAATCTTCGAAACGAGGATTATCGTCGGTTAGTACAAGTAAATCAGCGTAATCCGAAGCAGATTTACCCATTGCAGGCCTCTTTGCGGGATCTCGATCGCCACCGCAACCAAACAACAAAATTAAGCGTCTATCAACCAGCGATCTGGTTGATTTACATACAAATTCTAAAGCTTCCGAAGAATGAGCATAGTCGACGAAAATGCGACCACTGGGATGCCCGAGCATTTCTTGCATTCGCCCAGGAAGAGTTTCCAAACGTGGCGATATCTTGAGTAATTTTTCTACAGAAATACCTTGTGAAATTGCTATCTCAAGAATTAAGGTTAAATTCTCCACATTAAAAAAGCCCGTCCAAGGAAATTCAAAATCATAAGATTTAGAATCGCGATGTAAGCTAAACTTAGATTTACCTAAATAGTAAGTAGGCTTAGATATAACAAAATTACGATTTCGCTTAAGCCCGTAGCTAAACATAGATTGACCGGAAATACTTTCTAATTCATCAAAATATGAACTCCTATCAAGGCAATAGGCCTGAAAAGACTGATTTTGAATCGGATAATCAGGGTCAAAAAACTTACTCTTGGCACAAAAATAATTATGCATCGTCTTATGAGCATCTAAATGTTCTGCGGATAAATCCGTAAAAGCGCGCTGATCGAACATTTGGCAAGGTACGCGATGCTGCTCCAAACCCTGAGAAGAAATTTCCATAAAAACTTGCTTAATACCCCGTCGATTAGCTTCCTGTAAAATTTCAATCAATTGCCATAAACCCGGAGTAGTATT
>CAZRWM010000217.1:0-2487 GCA_964603885.1 uncultured bacterium | reverse complement strand
CACTCGTCACAATTTTGTTTATTTCCAAAGAAATATCCGTGATTACGTTTGCCATCGACTTCAATTTTTCGAGAAGACATGTTTTAGAAATTTTCATGAATAGCAAAAAGTTGACCAATTCCTTGAAACTTGTCTTGATATCCAACACAATCTCATAGGCCAGGTTTTTACTTGAAACATCGAATGTAAGTTTGATTTGCTCCATTGGAGAACTCAGTTGGAGAGGCCCGATTTTTGTGGATAGATCGAAGGATAATTTAGAATCTGAATCAGTAAATGGTTCAAGTGGTTCGTTCGCATCCATGGAATTGTAAGTAATGGAGTGGGTGATTACCTCCACTTTTCCTCCAAGACCAAACTTGAAGATATTATCTCCTTTCCCAGTTATGCCATTACCCTCCTCAGCACCTGACATAAACCCGAGACTTGCTCCAGCACTAACTGATCCTACTCTTTCGATTTCAAATCCGACTGATAGTTTTTTGTTGTCGTAATCCAAATCGTAGATCCCACTTATTGATCCCGAAAGACCGAGTTGACCTCCTAAGTGGACTAACGCGTTTTCGTTAGTTCCATTATTGTTCAAAACAAAATTAGCCACCGCAGAACCTTCTGCCATAAGGCCAACGCTCAATTTATCCCCTTTCCTAGAGTAACTACCTGTTGCGAATGAATATGAATCAATTGCTATCTTTACAGGGTAAATAACACTGTAAGCCGGGCCAAGGAGGAAATAGTAGATCGAGTCTTTCAAAGAGTCAATATCCGGGAACTCGTAAACAGTTGACCATGAACCATAAATTGAAGCCGAACCAGAGAATCCTAAACCAACATCAGCAATTGCAGCTTTTGTTTTGTCTCTTGTACCTCCTCTTTTCTTCTGCCCAAAGCCAAATTTTGTTGATCCTGCTTCTACCCCAACGCCTGCTTTGTAGGTTGACTCCAAACTATATTTTGTTCCATCAAGATTTTTTATGACGAAAACCTGCTCAGCGTCGACTTTGAATTCTACTGCAACATTTGCACTTACTCCATACTCAACTGTTGAATTGACACCTAAATTATTAAGATGTTCACTAATGCTCAAGGCATCCGTAATGTAATCCCAGAAATTGTCCCCATAATCTCTTCCCCAGATAACTGGCTTTTCAGTTCTGTATCTGACCCAAACATTTTGAGGAGTCATAACATCTACCACCTCTATTCGAATAATCCCACCTACTGTTTCAGGAGCGTTTTGAGAAACTATGAATCCTTGAAGTTTGAGGAAGAAATTAGGTATTGACGGATAATCGTTAGACACATCAAAAATTAGTTCATCACCTCCAGACATTTTTAGTTCTACATAAGAGGATGCCATCGAAGGGTTGTGGCAAGAAAAAATGTTTGGGTTAGCTGTATAATGCATCAAATTATCCGGAAAATAATCATAGTTTTCAACAAGAATTTTCACTTTAATTGCCCAATTATCTCTAATTTTCATTCTAATACTGCTATTCGACTCTAAAGTTAACTCAGCACCAGAGGAATCAAAAGAGTGAGTGCCCTTGACCTCAAATCTTGAGAAGGGATCTCTAGGATCAGAGGTATTGTGATACTGCTCTAATGTCTTAATTTTACAGTCACTTATTGTAAGGTGAGATGGGTCGAAATTTTGAATATCTTCATAGAGGTTTGGATTGAAAACCCCATTTTCATACCGTGTGGCCGCGTAACCACCATAGTTTACCATCAGAGATTGTAAACGGATAACAGCCGCTTCAGTTTTCTTCCCAAAAATTCCATCAACGTCGTCGACTAACCCCAAAAGGTTCAACAATCTTTGCAGCTCTCTGACGTTCGAACCACGATTTCCTCGCCTTAATGTTGCATCTTCCAATGACTTCGTAATGTAAATGGGTGTAGATGTCGTATTTACAACATCAGGTATCGATTTAACGGTTTGAATAGCGTTTGCAGGTTCCTGGGGAGAAGCTATTGAGATACCTGTTATCGAGACCACTACGTTGACATCGATATCATCATCAACCTTCCACCCTGCATTTTGACCTTGAACCGTTAGTTTGTAAACTTCAGTCCCTCCACCAGATCCTCTAAAATCGTCAGCCACATCAAGGACGAGTTCATCTCCCTGAACCATTTCAAATGTCATACAGGAATAGTATCTTTGCTTGTATCCAGTCCTGCCATTTCCGTACATTAATAGTTCGCGTGGGGGTGGAGAATTGCCTCGATATAGCCCCTCCTCTTTCCGTGAATCTATCTCACAGAAGTTCCATTTATCACCATGCGCAGAGTCAAAATATCTTGACTCAGTCGCTAAATATGTCTCGGGGATAAGACTAATTTGCACCTTGAATCCATCTTTAATTGAAAATTTCATCAAACCAGCGTCATCAGAACCCAGCCAATTTGAGCCATAATGGAATAACCGAATATGCCTTGAATCCAGGTTTGGTCTATGATTCTGTCTCCAGCAGAAAGCTA
>CAZRWM010000216.1:0-2504 GCA_964603885.1 uncultured bacterium | reverse complement strand
GAGGGCACCGAATATAAATCCACTAAAAATTAAACTCAATGATTTTGCCAAAAAAGATAGCCAGGGTTTACTTACTAGTTCCTGTTTTAGGGCTTCAAGTAAATAATGAAATAAAGGTATTCCATGTATTATAATTTCTGCACCTACCAGAAGCATTGCTGCTGTACCAATATAACTTAGTACACTAAGCAAGTGAGGCATAGAATGAACTAGACCTCTGCCAATAAACTTTTCAGCATCTCCTCCGCCTGGTTTTTCTATGAGATATAATCCGAAATCATCAACTTTAACAAGACATGCAACGAAGCCATAAACTACAATAGTAATCAATAACGCCACGCATATAAGCACTACGATTTGGTTGATGAGTGGGCTCTCAAGTACTGTAGAGTATGTGATAGCTACAATTTCTGCTGAAAGAATAAAGTCCGTTCTAACTGCACTTTTGATTCTTAATTTTTCAAGCTCTTCTGGAGAAATCTTATCTAAGGTCTCTACGGCTAAATTTTCATGAGCGCTAGAGAAAAAAATATCATGAACTTTTTCATAGCCCTCTAGGCACAAAAAAGCCCCACCAATCATCAATAAGGGTGTTATTACCCAGGGTGCGATAAAGCCCAAAATCATCACTGTAGGACTCAAAACAAAAAGCTTGTAAAATAATGAACTTCGAGCGATATGAAATATTATAATTAGCTCTCTGCTTGGGTCTAAACCAACAACATATTTAGGAGTAACTGCAGCATCATCAATTACAATCCCAGCAACTCTTGAAGTAGTCTTTGCCACTTGCGTAGGAACATCATCTAAACTTGCAGCGGTAGCTTTCAAAAGAGCAGATACGTCATCTAACACTGCTAGCAATCCACTACTCATTATATTCTCCCCAGCGAAGTAAGCTTAAGTCTCTGCCTTAAAGAGATTTTAGTTTAGATAATGACAAACATTGAGTAAAGGCAAATATTTACAGATTTAGACTTTAGAAAATTTAAGGTCAGCTACCTGGAACCAAATTCATTCAAATCTTCGAAAAGATCATTCGATTCGGACACTTCTTCATCTTGCTCCGCTGCATTACAATTAGAGTACGAAAATGACCAGCCGTCCTTAGCAAAATAAACTCCACCTTTAAACAGTTGCTGGTTGGCCCACCATTCGGTTTTCTCTTTCCAATGATGTGAGGTCGTTTCTATCTGATCAGGAACTGATAAGCTTTCATTTTTAATCCATGGCGCAATATCTTGAGCGTCTTCCCAAGCTTCATTTCTTAGATAATGTATCGAAAAATTACCGAATCGGCTGTGACCGTTTTCATTTTTCCAGTTCTTTAGAGCAAATCCTTTTAATAGGGCTGTCGCAGAATCTCGATTAACTCCATAGCTAATAACCAAGGTGTCGATGACTCTGTCAATATTCCCGATTAAACTATCTCCCATTTTCACATAGTCTGCTTTATTGCTGGCTCTCATTTTGGACTTTAATATGGCATCAATGAGATCGAGAGTAATATGAGTGTTGATAGCCGTCGAGAGCACAAATAGAGGATGTACTTCAAAATTTTCAGCATACTCGAAATATTTTTTCCATTGCGGTTTTAAGAGTTTCTTATCATCTGAGTCTTCACCAAAATAACCTCGTAAACTATTTAGGTAAGTCTTGGCGAATTCAATGATCAATCGACGCATGGCGGTAACGTCTTTAAATGCCCCATCTTTTCTAAGCTCTTCAAGCCCACCTTCTGTAACTACAGCATATATTGTGGTGAAAAGCCCTCTACGATCTTGAGTAGCTACAAACAAATCTCTGATTTCCTTTATCCTCATATCGAATTCTTCAACATCTTTATCTCCGAGGGTTGAAGTATCCGCAAGTTTAATAATTCTGCTGATCTCAACAGAATCCTTTGATAGCAAGCTACATGGGTTTGCCTGGAGATAAACTGAAATCAAAATAATTAAAAGACTAATCGTAAATTGAAACTTCACAGTAACACCTACGAATACTGGCATTCATATGTTTCGAGAGATTTAGATATAAAATCGACTCTTTAGGTTGGTGATCTAGTGTGCTTCACTTATCTGTCTATTTTCAAATTTCTCCACCCATTCTTTTGCCATTTGTTGTGCTTCTGCGATTTGTTCAGAAGTCATCTTTTCAGAAATTGAATCTATTGCTTTTACTGCATTTGCGTAACCGGAATATACGGAGATATTGAACCACATATGTCCTTTCAAATAGTCCGCAGTAACTCCGAGTCCAAATTCATAAAGATAACCTAAGTTGTATTGTGCATCTGCGGCACCTTGTTCTGCTGCTTTCTTAAACCAATAAGCTGCTAGTTTATTGTCCTGTTCGACACCTTCGCCTTCCAAATAAATTAAACCCAGGTTGTATTGTGCTTCTGCGGCACCTTGTTCTGCCGCTTTCTTATACCAATAGATTGCTTCCTTATAGTCTTGTGAGACACCTCTTCCTTGTATGTACATAAAACCCAACTTGGATTG
>CAZRWM010000215.1:0-2506 GCA_964603885.1 uncultured bacterium | reverse complement strand
TTTAAAGCCACTTTGCTCAGCACCTGTGAATGGGACAGTAGTGGTAAATTCAAAAACGGGGGCTGAATTCCCTCGATCATGGGCATAAATTAATTCATCGCTTCCGGCTGGAGTGACGGAACCCGATTCATCAATCGTAACGGGGAATTTGTAAACCTTCACTTCACTAGGTTGTTGCGGATAAGTAACCAAAGGGTCGACACAGCCGAAATTACCTGCCAATACGTAGGAGCGTTCCGGAGTTAAGGTGTAAATATCATTAGAATTTGCCTCGTTCCCAGGGAAACTAAATGCAAGCTCACAGGTTAATATCGGTAAAATTTCAATACTAACGGTTTCAACTACCGTACTACTGTTGAGTGTATCTGTTACGGAGAATGTAATATCTTTCTTGACCGGCGCACCACTAACACTGTCTAGCGCGAGAGTCAAAATAATCGAGTCTGTCACCGCGCTTGTTGTCGGCGTAAATAAAGAGCTATCATATCCCCAGGATATTTGTAGAGGATGGTCTTGCCCGTCAGCGGTTTGGCAGCGAGCTCCATAATCAGCTTCAAGCTCTAAGATGTTCATGCTAGCACCCTCGCGGTAGGTGAGCTGACTGGCTTCGAGACTTCTAATTACAGGCGAAATTGGGCATACTTGGGCTGCTTCTATATTCACAATCTGCGAAGAACTAAGTCCAAGCGTATTGTCAGCATTTCGCTCGGTAACAGTTAATTGATATTGGAAGGTTTTTGTGACCGTGTTAGTTGTCCCGAGCGGATTGGGAACAGACACCTCTAGTGTATCTCGTTGTATTCCTTGAAATCGTGATCGCAAAGTTTTTGAAACTCGACGAGAGTCCTGGTTGAGTGGTGTCCAACTGAAAAGTAAGGGCTTATCGTTGTAACTGTAGGATTGCCACGACTCAATATCTAATTCCTCTCCAGCAGTATAGACGACTTTTTCTGGGAAAGTTTCAAGGATAATTTGTGGAGGCAAGGAGGTAGAAGGTAAGACGCGAACTGAAAAAGTTCCCTCATTGGTAGCCGTACCATCTCCAACAGTTAGAAAGAAATGTTCAGTACTTGGTTCAACGTAATTGGATTCATCTATTTTTATTACCGCAGAGCAATTACTAGAATTTTCTATCGCGGAAGTATATGTTGTACTTTTCCACGAATAATTTGTAATGGGTTTGTCAATGCCAAAGGACCTGCAACCTTCTAAATTCACCTCAACGATACTCGTACTTATTGACCTGAAATCAATCTCAACACTCTCTGTGGTAACGGCTATAGGAGGGAAGCTTCTCACCACTTCAATACGCACCATGTCCTCTCCACTGTTGCCAAACTCATCAGTTACGGTGAGTGTGAATTCATACTCACCGTCTTCCTGAGGCGTAAAAATAGGTTCCTGACTGCTTGCACTATCAAGAAAAAGAGCAGGACTCCACTTGTATGTCAGACTCGCTTCGTTGGGTGAAAAACTGAAATTTTCTAGTTTGTGAGCTGTGCTTATTTTGATTTGAGCGTCCGGTCCTGCATCAACTTCAGGTGGGAACTGATCGCGAACTCTGACTGTAAGGAGGTTATTTCCGACCACATCTGTGGTGGACTCGTTGACAGTCGCAGAGACCCTGAAGGTGTAAGCCCCAGCGACACTTGGAGTAAAACTTAGATCTGTCCCAACCAGAGTAGCATTTACAGTAGGTCCGCTAACTTGTTCCAAACTATAACTATTTATAGTATCACCCTCTGGATAGTAGCTATCTGCGACAGAGGCTGTTACTAGCTCGTTGGGTTCCGTGGAAATATAGGATGGTGAAAAAATTACAACAGGTAATGGATGTCTGTAGAAATTGACTCGTATTTCATCTTCACTACTTTTTGTTCCATCATTATTTGTGACAGTAAGACGGTAATATTTGAAGCCATCTGGGCTAGACAGGGCTTGATTAACTTCTGGAGAAGTACTGTTTTCAGTTAGGGTCGCAATTACATTGCCTCGAATCTGATCAATCTCCTGCCAAGTGTAACGAAGATTAGTGTCGCCCTGTGGATCGAAAGAGCGTCTACCATCTAGGGATAATGTGTAACTACCATTACGAACACGAATTTCTTTGTCGCGACCAGCAAGAGCAATAATGTTTCGGTCTAATGCAAATTCATCCTTAATCGTTTTGTCGTTGAGTATTCTATTGAGCTGTTCAGCGCTAAGTAGATGAGCCGATTCAGCAAATACCTTCATACCAAGTAATTTGTCAGACGATGATTTTATAAGATCGCTAATTATATCCACGGGATTGTGGGTAGTTTTTCGAACTTCGTCTACCAGCTTCCCATAATCAATTGGAGTTCCGTCGGCGAAACTGTCTTCAAGTAGATCGGAAACCTCATTAATCTTACTAGGGTCCCCGCCATTGGATATATAATCGGCCATTCGTTTAACAATTTCATCTGGGTTAGAACTGATCGTGAATACTTTTTCCAGACGGGTATTTTCGGCTTCCAGAGCTTTT
>CAZRWM010000214.1:0-2536 GCA_964603885.1 uncultured bacterium | reverse complement strand
GTTTGCCCGACTCATCAATGGCTTGATAACGATCGCGATTCATATCCCATTTAATTGAGCTACATTGCGAGTCACTGAGCATCTGACTAAGATTGTTAAAAATATGCTGATATACCTCAGGGTTTGATAAGTCCCAGGCCAATTGATTACGAGCCAGTGTGGCATCACAATTGGGATTTTTTAATATCCAATTCGATGGATAATTGTGCGCAACATCAGGGCTCAACATTTCAGGTTCGACCCATACTCCCAGCTCTAGTCCATATTTTTTTAAGGTTTCTCTGATTTGCTTAAAACCGCCAGGGTATTTTTTAAGATCAATACTGTACGAACCCAAGCCTGATTTATCAGAATTACGATTTTCAAACCAGCCATCATCGATCATTATACGACGGATTCCAAGTTCACTAGCGAGCTGAGCTCGTAATTCAAGACTGTCAGCGCTTTGATCAAAATAGCAAGCCTCCCAGGTATTAAAATGAGGTCTAGCCGCTTTAATTTCTGGATATATAGTCCTGGCATGTGAGTGAAATTGCGCTCTGATACCATTTTCACCTTGGGTGCTTATCGCAACCAGTAGTTCTGGACTAAGGTAAGATTGACCCTTATTCAGAACAAGCTCACCCTCCAGTAGTCCTTCACCGGCATTAATCGTTTTATAGCCTGGCTGAAAATAATCGGTGGTGATCTCAAAATTTCCCGACCAGGCTAAATGTACCCCCATAACATATTGGCTAGTGACTGAATTCTGATTATTTGAAAAAAGCAGCCCTGGAAAATGCTGATGGCTGCCTCGGCCACGATAGTTTTCTAGACTAAAGCAAGCTCTAGGTATCTCTTGCTTAAAAGTCATTAATTCTCGCGCCCAGCTACCGCCAAAATGCTGCATCAGGTCTAATTGTTCTGGTATGGGCAGCATGTTAGCGATATTTTGTACATGGATTCCGTCTTTAAGAGCCAACAGACTAATTTGTGAACACAAAATCCCAGATTGGCTTATGCTGAAAATTAGCTCTAGTTCTACAGCTTCTGCCAAATCTTTAAGATGAATATGTAATTTATTTTCTTCCTGAAAAATATTGCAGCATTGTAGATTTAGTATTGGATAAGTACTTTGACCACTTATCACCAAATTTCGGTAAGCAAAACAGCCACTATCGCTTGTATTTATGACCGGTAAACCAACATAGTGGTCGTGAGAGCCTTGTTCGATTCCTGAATCAAGCAAACTTATGCTGGGTTCAATATCACCGCCACTCAGTCTCTTACCAAAATATCTGAATAGTGGAATATTGTGATTTCGCTGTTCAACAACCAGACTTAAAAACTGATTGTGCAGTGAATACAGCTTATTCACTGAAGGACTCCACTGCACAAACCTTCGACAGACTTGCAAGGCCACATCTTGGCATCAAGCCCGGTCTGTTGTTTGTAGCGGCTTTTTATGCTGGGCCATGATTCTTCGAGTAAATCAGAGGTACTTAAAGCAATCAAGCAACCTCCGAACCCACCGCCAGTTAAACGCACGCCACCATTATTACCAAGGACTTCTTGGATTATGCCTGTCAAACAATCAATTTCGCTTCCGCTAACCTCATAGTCTTTGGATAAGGATTGGTGTGAGCTTTGAATTAGTTGAAACAACTGAGAGCTCAGATCACGGTTGATGGCTTGAATAAACTGTTGCACTCGATGATTTTCGGTAACCACATGGCGTACACGCTTAAACACAGTAGTATCTAATTTTCTCTGAGCGCTAATCAAATCGCCAATTTGTAATTCTCTGAGGCTCTCTACACCGAGCGTGCGGCATGCTGACTCACAACTTTCTACCCTTTGATTGTATTCGCTTCCGCTTAATTTTCTATGAATGCCTGTGTGAAAAATCGTCAGTTTTAGTTTTGATGGCAATGCGATTAATTGGTGACTCATGTCCTTGAAATCTATAAATACAGCACTACCCTCTCGCGAAAGACAGATGGCCATTTGATCCATCAGACCAGTCTTTTTGCCTAGGTATTTGAATTCTACTTTCTGAACCAGTCTACAAAGCTCAATATCACTTAATTCAATACTCAAGAGCTGCTTTAGAGATTGGGCTACTCCGCATAGTAAAGCAGCAGAAGAGCTCAAACCAGAACCCACTGGTAGATTCGACTCCACCATCAAATTAAACCCATTAAACTTTTTGCTCAGCTCTCTGAACTCTAATGCTAAGCCATGGGGGTAGAGACTCCAGCATTCTTTGGATGGGCTCTTACCAAAGTCAGACTGTACCAATTGACCATCAATATCTGAGATTAGATGCAATTGATCATCGTGGCGTAAAGAAATACCAATCTTTAAACCGAAATCAATGGCACACGGTAAACTCATACCAGCATTGTAATCCGTATGCTCACCGATCAGATTGACCCTACCGGGAGCATGTAGTAACAGACTTGGTTTCAGCCCAAATTCCTTTTTGAATCGAGCTTCCAATAAATTGATTTTACTGGCGTTCACAGGCAACCTCGCATTATTTGAACAGCCTGTT
>CAZRWM010000213.1:0-2557 GCA_964603885.1 uncultured bacterium | reverse complement strand
TGGATATATCGGCAAAATTTGTATGAATTAATTGGATCTTAGATGAACCCTCAAAATTTATTGTTTTGAACTCCGCAATAACATCGGGATCTTGATCTAGCGCCAAGTAGCTTTCCACTGAAGGCAAATGCTGTAGTAAATGTTTGGCATGCCCTGCGTGCCCAAAGGTGCCATCCAGAATATGTTTGGCATTAATTGGACAGTTTTCTACTACCTCTCTATACATTACAGGATAATGAAACGTATCTTTTATACACATTATCTAGATACCCTAGTAGAGTCTTGTAGCTGAGATGCAATACGGCCTAAGTCACCCCTACGAAAAATTACATCGGCATCTCCATTCATATATTTGTCGCGGTTAAGATAGAGACGATCTTTCGCGGTAGGAGATCTCATACCTAGTTGCTCTCGAGCGATAAACTCAATTCGTTGTAGAGAGGAGAGCATTACCTCTTCTTGCTGATATTTGTCAGATAGCTTTTCGAGAGCTGCTATTCTTCTTTTCAAATGTTCATTACGATTAACTAACTCCAATAATTGCATATGCTGAAAAACGTATAGGAATAGTAAGGCGGAAGCAAAACTAAAAACCGCTACGAATGAGAAGGTAATTCTACGCTGATTTCCAAGGAAACGCTCGCGTAAAACCTGATTATGTGGTTGTTCTCGAACTGATAAACTCATAAAGAATAGATTTGTTGTAACAAATTCTCGCCGATTCTATCGAATTTGTCACATTTCTTCCATATTTCCCTCAATCTAAAGGAATTTCTTTTACCAAATTGTCAAAGTTATTGATCTCCGATACATTCCCTTACGATGCTCAAAAATATAAATACCTTGCCAAGTTCCAAGACCAAGAGAGCCATCCACAATTGGAATATTTAGGCTTGATGAACTTAAACTGGAACGCATATGTGCAGTAGTATCGTCGGATCCCTCAGAGGTATGCTGATGCCACGCTTGTCCGTCCGGTGCAAGTTTTTCGTAAAACTCTAACAAGTCTAATCTTACTGACGGATCTGCATTTTCTTGTATTAATAACGAAGCTGAAGTATGAGTGATGAATAAATTTAGCATGCCAATTTGAGGAATTTGGAGATTAAGAAGCTCGTTATTAATAATGTCAGTAATTTCAAAAAGTTGCTTACCATTTGTAGTAAAACTGAGTTTCAATTGCTTCATAAAAAGACCTTCCTTTTGATTTTTATTTTGATATAATCCGGCTTCTTATGAGAATTGTACCAGGTACTACAGGCGGGCTTTTAATTGCTTTAATCGACATTCCGGTCACATATTCGATTCTAGCACTATCTTTCTATTTTCGTTTCTACAGCGAATTTATCGTAGTATCCAAAGGAATACCAAGTTTTGAGAGTTACTCTAATGTGTTTTGGATGATCTCCTTGATGCTATTCTTCATTTTCAGCTTCTCAGGACAATATCAACGCGGATTTCGTTTCTCTGCCGAAAACTCATGGTATTTGAGCCGAAACATTTTCATTGGCTTTTTAATAATTTCGTCCTTAGCATTTTTCTACAGGGCTCAAGACTACTCTAGAGCAACCTTTGTGGTTGCTCTACTCTTCACGGTGGTACTCTTAAACTTATTCTATCTGCTCAAAGACCGCTTAATACGTGCTTTAGCGCCTCTCAGCTTTAAGTTGAATAATATTATGATCGTAGGAACAGGCCCTCGTGCTCTCGATATCTACGAAAATTTAAAAAATAGTGAGGAGGAGTTAAATTTATCCATGATAGGCCCGCCATCTATTCACATTCCCTCGAAAGTAAATTATCTGGGGTCTGTAAGAGAGTTCAATAATACCATCAAAGATTACTATATTAATCAGGTAATTATCGCACTCCCTAATTCTAATATTAAACAGGCGATGGGTATAGTACAAGAGTGCGAAAATCGAAACATAAAATTCGCTGTAATCCCGGATTTGTTCGAAATCGTCACTAGGCAGGTCACCATAGGCGAGGTTCATGGAATACCCGTTATGACTGTAGGTAGCAATTTACCAATCTATGGTACACAAATGAGCTTTAAACATATTTTTGACTTCGGAGCTTCTCTACTCAGTATAATCGTACTCTCACCCCTCTGCTTATTAGTCTGTTTTCTAATTAAACTCGAAGATGGAGGGCCCATCTTCTACAGTCAAGATAGAGTAGGAAAAGACGGTAAAACATTCAAAATGTTTAAGTTTCGATCGATGCGCGTAGATGCAGAATCTAAAAGTGGGCCGATGTGGGCTATCCAAGGCGACCCCCGCTGGACTAAAATGGGTACAATTCTTCGAAAAACAAGTATTGATGAATTACCACAACTTTGGAATGTGCTCAAGGGTGAAATGAGCCTGGTTGGTCCACGACCCGAAAGACCAATTTTTGTGAATGACTTTAAGAAAAATATACCTGGATATATGATACGTCACAAAGTACGTGGAGGTTTAACAGGATGGAGTCAATGCAATGGTTTGCGCGGTCAAACAAGCCTTGAAGATCGAACTACTTATGATCTCTACTATGTGGAAAACTGGTCACT
>CAZRWM010000212.1:0-2617 GCA_964603885.1 uncultured bacterium | reverse complement strand
AAACAAGCTATACTCGACCGTCTCAAAAATCAGCGAAAGGACTACTGATGAGTGAAGTTCAAATGAAAGAATTAGTCGCTTTGTGTAAGCACAGAGGGTTTATTTTTCAAAGTTCTGAGATATACGGAGGAATAAATGGTTTTTGGGATTATGGGCCGTATGGTGTGGAGTTAAAGAATGCTATTAAGCAATATTGGTGGCAGGAAATGGTGCAACGTAGAAATGATATTGTAGGGCAAGATGCCTCTATCATAATGCATCCAAAAGTATGGGAAGCGTCAGGGCATGTTGAGAACTTTACTGATCCTATGGTCGACTGCAAAGAGTGTAAGTCTAGATTCAGATCAGATCAATTAGTTAATATGAGAGCATGCCCCACTTGCGGAGCTAAGCAGTCTTTTACCGAAGCCAGGCTTTTTAACCTAATGTTGAAGACGAATATCGGAGCTAATACGGACTCGAGCTCGCAAGCCTACTTAAGGCCAGAAACTGCACAGGCAATCTTTACTAACTACAAAGTGATTCAGCGCAGTAGTCGCAAAAAAATTCCATTTGGAATCGCTCAAATTGGAAAAGCCTTCAGAAATGAAATTACTCCTCGCAACTTTACTTTTAGATCGCGTGAATTTGAGCAGATGGAAATGCAGTATTTTGTTGATCCTGATGATGCAGTGGATCATTTTGAATACTGGCTTAATGAGCGGTACAATTTTTTTAGGAAAGTTGGTTTACCAGAGTCTAAATTACGATTCCATGACCATGGAGAAGGAGAACTGGCACATTACGCAAATGCAGCTAAAGATATAGAAGTGGAATTTCCGTTCGGTTGGCAAGAGGTTGAAGGTATCCATGATCGATCTGATTTTGATTTAAGTCAGCATCAGAAGTTTTCAGGCGAGGATATGAAGTATTTTGATGAGTCTAGTGGTCGTAAATTTGTGCCCCATGTGATCGAAACCTCCATAGGTGCAGACCGACTTAGTTTGGCCCTACTTTGTAATTCATTTGATAAGGAAGTCATTGGCGATGCAAATGGCAAGCAAGATATTCGTAATGTTATGCGTTTTAGGCCTCACATTGCTCCAGTTCAGATCGCGGTATTACCCTTGATGAAAAAGCTTTCTGAACCGACTTTAGCTCTAGAGAAGGATCTCAGAGAAGAGGGGTTTCGAACCGAATACGATCAAACTGGTCAAATAGGTAAGCGTTATCGCAGGCAAGACGAAATAGGCACTCCGTACTGCGTAACCTATGATTTTGATTCAATCGATGATAAGCGGGTTACGGTTCGCTTCAGAGATAGTATGAATCAAAAAAGAATTTTGATTGCAGAGTTGAAAGATTTTTTCCAATCAAAAATAAAATTTAGTATGAAAAATCTTTCAGACTCTGAACAAGATTAAGAATCTCGTAAGGCGATCTGTTCTGCAACAGTTAAAGGAGTTTGTTGTGCAAGAAGATCACTTTCACTAAATTCAGCCTCTCTAGGAAAGAGGCTTACTACAGGAAACCTTTCGCGTGGTGTTTTCGATATCAACGCTGCAATACGTTCTGCTCCTTCATTTTCTAGCGCAGTGACGAAGACGTGCGTAAATCGCTTATGATATTTGAGCTTTCTCTTAGATTTAATTACTTTATAAAGAGCCTTTTTCATCTCTTGAATTAATTCCATTTCATAAGTCTTTCCCGATGGGATTACCTCACTTTCTGATATTTGTAAAAATAGAGAAAGTTGGGCAACCTTTCGGTTTTCTCGGATTTCAACTTTAGCACGTGAAACTTTGACGGCATGCAGAGGGATGACCAGTGCCAGACATAATAATATCGTCCATATTCTCATAGTTAATCGATCGTCTATTTTGAAAGTATGAGTGATACAAAAGTTTCAAATAGTGAGATTTTAAGAAATATTTGAAGAGCTTTTTTTATTCGATAGCATTTCTATTCTTTGAACTACATCTTTAAAGGCAACATCATTCTTGGCAATTAACTGAAATAATGTAAGAGCTTTGGTATCGTTATTATTACAATAGATTAGAGCCATCGAATATATGGTGTCTAGAGCCTCATTGTCTAATTTTTGGGTTTGTAAATCTAATTTTTCAAGGTAGAAGCAAGCTGATTGAAAATCGTCTATGTTTAGACTAGCTTTGGCTGATAATATTTGACTTCTGTGGGTAAATCTATCATCAGTCGCGGCAGTTTGAAACTTGAGAATTGAGTCTTTGTAGGCTTTCTTTCCAAACAATGTCAGGCCTTCCTTGAAGGCCGCCTCTGTGAGATCCATTATTTGATCTTCACTACGCTGAATGCCCGATGATTTGTACGTGGTCTGGATCATATTGTACATCTGTTGTACAGTTTTGGAAGAGTTAAATTCAAGACTTAAGCTGTGATAATAAGAATTCATCTCGTCACGCATACTAAGATGGTCGTAAGCTTCTATAATAAGTCTATGAGCTTCGTCGATATCAGGATTAATATCGATTAGTTTTTTACCAGTTCGGATAGCTTCAATGTAATTTTCTGTGTGTAGTAGAGCCCTTAAATAATGCAGCAATACTAACGATTCACCGGAATATATTTCGAGGTATCTACGCATTATTTCACAACTTTT
>CAZRWM010000211.1:0-2640 GCA_964603885.1 uncultured bacterium | reverse complement strand
TGTTCTGAATTAGCATTGCAAACGTTCTGGTGGATAGTCGAGTAGAATTCCTACTGGAACCACTAGAGTCACTTGTATCTTGGACTTTGATTGTAAACTGCTCAAGCCCCACGTTTCCATTAGTGGGACTAAATGTTAAGACGATCGAATCCGGCGTGTTTGGGTTCGTGGGAGTCAACGAGATAGCGGCATCCGATATTGTTAAATTACTCACCTGACTAATTGTTGTAATATCTGTGCCTAAAGAGCTGAAATTGAAGGTTAAAAGCTCAGTCTCTTGATCTTGCGCGGTGATAGAGAAGGTTAAAGGGGCCGTATCTGCTAAGGAGATATAATCAAATTGGTCAAGACAGTTATTAGTTACATTGAAACAGATTCCGGACACGTCCTTATTGGGTAAATTAATTAAATTGGCTTTAGTGATAAGAGGGGCGTCATCCCTCGGTGTTATTTCGAAAGCAACGGTTTCAATAGCACTTTTTGGGCAAGGGGATGGATTAAGTCCACAATCTGTGTTTAGGAATTGGTCTGTTGCAACAAACTGTAAATAATATGTGGTAACTGCGAAAGGATTGGTTTGGGTGACTCGCAAAGGACTAAAATTGAATCCGTATGGCTGGCGATCCGAATTCAAGATGGGAGCTTGAGTAGACCCAGTGAATGCCATGTCAGAAGTTGTAGCAAAGTTTTGATCGTTACTAAATAGAAGATCGGATGATATAAATGACGGATCGTAGCTGCCTTTCACTGTATAGGTAATTTTCTCGGCCTCGGGATTAGATAAGAGGTCGGAGTCGACAATGAATAAGGTCTCTTCTCGGTTTTGACCTTCCTGTAAAGGAAATGCTCCATTGAAAAGTGGGTTTACCTCCCATTCCGGAGCGTCATTAGAATCGCGAATGATAAGAGTTAACTCAGTAATGTCGAAATTCTCTGGGTTAGAATTTTCTTCAACTTTTACTTGCAGACGGTGCTCCCCGACACCATTTTGTCCTGGAGAATTAGATAAATATAGAACTCTGGTACGCTCATTCAGCTCATTTTCACTAACGTCGGTTAAAAAATTTGCAGCCGAACCCTTATCTACCAATGTGATCTTTAAGGTGTCACCCTCCTCGTTATCTATAATATTTAAGAAATCTACAACTGTGGAAGAGTTTATTTCTGGGCCATCACTTTGCCCAAGAATTGTAGGAATGATATTCGTTGTAAATTTGGGGATGTCATTGACAGAACGAACTTCCAAATAGACCTCGGTTACTGTTTGACCAGTGGCAGTACTATCATCAGGTGTATTACCCACGAGTGTAAGGATATAAGTTGATGCAAATTGTGGTGTCGTGGATGTAGGGGAGATGTCATCCCAGTCTATGGAGCTCCAACTCACGGTTTGTTCAACAAAGTTATTACCGGTATCCGCTACAATTGGTGTGAAATCTTGGGGGACAATAGTTTCAGTCGGTGATACTAGAACGGAGCCTGGCGCGCGAGCATTCACGGAGCCATTGAAGCCTGCAAGGCTTAGAGCAACCTGTAGATTCACGCTCTGTAAATCTTCATCCTCAATTCGAATTGTTCTTTCAAAGTTACTATCCTCTAAAACAATAAAAGGATTTGTTTGGGTTATAGGATCTAAGGTAAGGTCTCGCTGTTGATCTCCGAATAAAATTCTGGGAGCGTCATTCGTTGGCTGCACGTTGATACGGTAGGTTTGATCTCGACATGAATTCAAAATAATATCAGTTGGATCATCGCTCTGAGGATTTCGAATACAAGCTCTAACAACAATTTCGTGTTGTTTAGCACCGGTTCCAATGACGTGCTCTTGTCTCGGGTTCCAAGTTATCGTAGCGGTAGTAGCAGTGGTGTTATCAAGATTCGACTGAAGACTAATGTCGCCAATTGGATCCGGGAATTGCACGATTTCAAAAAAGAAGCCATCCCAGAACTCGGGATTCTTATCCACTTTGTTAAAAACAGCAATATCGAGGACGAAAGGTTCGTCTTCTGTTGCTAACGGCGTTTGAATCGAGCTTATTGGATTATTAACTAAATTACTACTGTCTCGAGTGGTTGGATCATGGGTTGCTGGATCTACAAAAATTGGTGGATCAGCAACATCTATTACCTGAAACTTTAAAATTTTAATTTCGGAGGTTTCTGCACCTGTCGCTGCTATGCTGTTGACAACTTCCATCTCCATAGTAACAGTCTGAGGTGTACATACAGATTCTATTTCTGGTTGAACCCAAAGTGGAATACTACATATAGGAGTCCCAACAACCCCCTCTGCCACATTTACATAATCTACTACCGCTGGAATTCCAGTTAATGCAATAAATGACTCAACAGATGAAATAGGATTTTTAAAAATAAATTGATTAGCTACGAAGCTAGACAAGGAGGAATCAGCCGCTTTGATTCGAATATCATTGATAGCTTGGTTTTCTTCGTCTAAAACTGTTTGCTTTATTTCTGTCTGTAAGCCTTCGTTGAGCTGAACGGTTGTTGTTTTGTGCGTGGAACCATCGGATTCGAAAAGTTGCACGCCGGAATCGAATAGACCTGTGAATTTCGGAGGTTCGTCTACTGATAAAACATTAATCCGAAAGTCGATTAAGTTACTTTGTTGTTGACAGT
>CAZRWM010000210.1:0-2681 GCA_964603885.1 uncultured bacterium | reverse complement strand
AGAAAAGTGCTCGACATCATTACAACTTTAGTAGTTTATCCAATGGTACTGATACTTTATCCGCGTATGGTCAATTGGCATCACCTCCCAAATCCGGGCGAAAAACTACAATTGGCTATCAAAGTTCTAATTTGGTTTTGTATTCCTTGTCTTAGCCTGTCGATACTACTTGGACCATCATTAATTGGCGTATTATTTGAGCGAGGTAATTATAATAATTCGGATACCGCTATAAGTCAGATGTGTTTACTAATATTAACTCCTGGGGTACTATTCACCGCATTATTTTCACTAACTACACACTGGGTACTTTCTTATAAAAAATACAAACTACTATTGCTATTCTGTCTTTCATTATTGATATGCTTATGTTCAAGTATCCCAATTTTTGAAATCTTGACACTGATGTATGGAGCAAACGGCGTTCTAGTCGCTCAGTTAATTCTTCAAGTGATCGGATTGGGTGGCATTAGCTTTCTGTTCCTGAGAAATTTGAAGGGATTGAATCTTAAATCAATCTCGATGGATTTTGTTCTTGCTTGTTTGCTTTTTTCTCCTGGAATGATAGCCTTTTATTGGCTCAACGATCTTAAGCTAGGTGTTGCTCTGTTATTTTCTTCAATGGTATGGAGCTACTGCTTAAAAAAGAAAGAGATACAGAAATATTTAATCCAACTATCATGAACTTGAAGTAGTTCTCTTAGTCTTTTTGCAGGTTAATCTTCAGAGGATAAACAATGAATGAAAAAATATTAATTACAGGTGGGGCCGGTTTCATCGGTAGCCACTTAGCCGAAAAATACCTAGAAATGGGCTACCATGTTTACATCATCGATAACCTTTCCACAGGTTCACTTGACAATATTCAACATATTCAAAGTAATCCTGATTTAAAGGATCGCTTTCATGTAAGTATCGACACAATTTTTAATGAAGAAAAGATGACTGAACTCATCGGCACATGTGGGGTGGTTATCCATCTCGCTGCTGCAGTAGGTGTCAAATATATATTAGATAACCCTCTATCTTCCATTCAAGCAAACATACTGGGAACAGAAGTAGTTCTTAGACTTTGCAATAAATTTCAGAAAAAAGTTCTGATTGCCAGCACGTCGGAGGTCTACGGAAAGCAAGATCGAGCGCCATTATCCGAAAATGATGATATAACTTTCGGCTCAAGTGGTAAGGCTCGATGGAGCTACGCAGCATCCAAATTGATGGATGAGTTTATTGCCCTTGGATATTATCGCTCCGCAAGACTACCTGTCGTTATTGTAAGATTTTTTAATACGGTAGGACCTAGACAAACTGGCGAATATGGAATGGTAATCCCAAGATTCGTTCAACAAGCCCTCCGTAATGAAAACATTACTATTCATGGAGATGGCACTCAAACTCGAACTTTCACTCATGTGAATGAGGTCGTGGATTGTGTTATTAAGCTCATGGCCACCCCTAAAGCTATCGGTGAAGTTGTAAATATTGGAGGTGTCGAAGAAATCAGTATCAAAGATTTAGCCAGAAGAATTATTGAGAAAAGTTCATCCAATAGTGAACTGAGCTATACTCCATATCAACAAGTTTACAACTCAGATTTTGAAGATATGCCACGCAGAGTTCCCAATACTGCAAAATTAAAAAATCTGATTGGGATTGCCCCCAAACAACAACTCGATAGTATTCTTGAAGATATTATAGAACACTTGAGAATGGCAGCACGATAAGATCTCTGGTGTCCTTAGCCCCTATTTTACTTAAAGCGCTAAAGGCATCGAAATTGCAAATCAATTCCAGGAAACCATTTAACCACGTGGTCAATTTGAATTGATTATCGAAGGTAACATTCAAGTTGACTAAAATATGTTCAACTCAAACCCCAAAGCTCAGTTCCTCAAATTATTGCTGCTAATATAATTACAATTTGTTCGGCAAATGGATCATAGGACTCACGATAATTTACCGTTATTCAATGCGCATACATTTTCGCCACATCATAAAGACTCGTAGGATAAAATAGCGTAGTTTCTTCTCAGGAGTTTCTTGACCTCACCGAATAATTCGGAGTTAAGGCTTTATAAATACAAATCCTACGGCCCATCTGCGGAATTTTAATCGCTATGAACATGCGGAGCCTGATATAAGGGCTTTATTCTAGTCATATTAATTAAGATAGAGCGTCTTTTTATTGCATGAACTTCATAACTTTTTACAAAAGCAACTCTGCTAAGGATGCCCCATATTGTCCAGTAATTCCTGCCATTAAAGATCGCTTCATAATTTCTATTAGGGCCATTACTGTGTAACTTTGTTAGTTAAGGTCTATTAAATCCAACAAATATATGTTGGATTTACATTTGTTCAATTATTACTAAAAAGAATCAAAATATAACAATTTGTGCTGATTTACTGCATTATTTGATTTACTTCCAAACAAGAAAAACATTTCATCAAAGCTATGGATACCTGAATCTATTGGGAAACTTTAAAGTATTAAGTAATTCATTGTCATCAACTATTCAATAGGATTCACAAGCAATTAACTATTGCGCTAATGTATCCTTTTACTGAACAGAAATAAGAAGAGAATAAGTTAAGTTTAGACTTCAAATTAATAGCTCCTCAGAGATATCTTGAAATGCTTTGTTGAATGAAACATTTTAAATTTATAATTAAAAATAGTG
>CAZRWM010000209.1:0-2695 GCA_964603885.1 uncultured bacterium | reverse complement strand
TTGCGTTAGTTTTTGCCTTAGATTTTTGGGAGTTCATCCAAAACATGCCAATTGTCTAGCACCCAAAGACATGCAGAATCTGTAGCCAAACTTTATACCCGCTGGTAATCGTCTTCGTAGCGAACAATGTCGTCTTCACCAAAATAAGAGCCTGTTTGTACTTCTATTATCTCCAGAATCTCCGAGCTTTCATTGTGTAAACGATGTTTTGCACCAACTGGTATTTGGATAGATTCGCCAACCTTGAGTCTAATCATATCTTTATTAAGTTGTACGCTGGCGATGCCTCTTACCACAACCCAGATTTCAGCCCGCTTCGTGTGCGACTGTAAACTGAGTCTTTGCCCTGGATTCACTTGAATTGTCTTTACTTTAGAATAGTCTTGGTCGTAAATATTAGTGAATTGACCCCAAGGTCTGACTTCAGTATACATTTTTGAATCCATTCGATTAATAAAGGAACATTTTAGCTTGGTTCTTACTCTAATATGCGGATAATATCATCATTGAGGAGAAATGGATGAAAAAAATAACTAGAGGATACATGTTTGATTTGGACGGTACTCTTTACTTGGAAGACCAGCTTTTACCTGGAGCGACTGAAATTTTGCAATATCTGATCGAAATGCGGGTTCCTTTTTGCATTATGACGAATAACTCCTCTATGTCACGGAAAGACTATCAGAAGAAATTAGACGCATTAAATTTACCCGTAAAACTAAGCCAAATTTTAACTAGTGGTATTGCTACCTTGAGGTATGTTAATAACCTTGGTATAAAAAATATTTTTCTATTAGGAACACCAAGTTTAGAAGAGGAATTTGAAGACGCCGGTTTTTATTTGAATGCTAACGATGCAAGTATTGAAGCTGTGGTACTAGCGTTTGACAAGACATTGAACTATCAGAAAATGTGTAGGGCCCATAAAGTGCTTATGAATCCTAAGGTACTCTATTTTGCTACTCATCCAGATTTTGTTTGTCCTATGAAAAATGGGACAATTCCTGACTGTGGAGCCATGATCTCATTATTCGAAGCCTCGACGGGAAGAAAACCTGAGATAATTGGTAAGCCTTATGCAACGATGGTGGAGATGGCAGCAGAGTTATTGAAAATACCTGTTCAGGATTTGATGATAGTGGGTGATCGTATTTATACGGATATGCAAATGGGTTTTGATGCTGGCTGTCAAACAGCTCTTGTCTTGAGCGGTGAAAGTACAGTGGAATCTTTTGAAAAAGCTGCTACGAAACCTGATTTAGTTTTTGACAATGTTGAGTTTCTTCTCCAGCATATCAAGGGGAGTTAGATATGCTGCGAAGTTGGCTTATAATTATATTGTTCTGTTTCTGTACTGCTAGCTTCTGTAGCACCAATACTACAGAGAAATCTAGTGTTTGGTTTGGAAATCCATTATTTAAACTTTATCGTTTCGTAAAAAATGACAAAAGGAGTAGCGTAATTAGGCATCAGCAATTAAAGTTAATGGATGACCTAGCTTTCACCAGCTTAAATAAGTCAATCCTTGTAGATGTGCTTGCCAATGACAAATTACCGCTTAATGGTGCGTTTAAGATTCATCACCTTTCAAATATAAGTAACGGCGAAGCTGATTTACTATCAAATAGCTCTAAAGTTAAAGTTACTCCATTTTTCAACTCTAAGCTCCCGATAACCTTTAGTTACACAGTTTCAGATAAGAGAAAATTTAAAGCGAGTGCAAAAGTGGTGGTTCACATCAGAGATTCCCTTTCTGTATCTAATTCTGCTGAACCCAATTTATCAATAGGGCAGGCTCGCACTAAGGTAGATATTTTCATTGATGATTCTTTGGCCTCTCAAGATGAATCGGTAAAACAGCGTCGTTAAATATAGTATGGAAATTGGTATTGATAAATGATGGCGGTATCCAAGTGAATTTTGATTTAGACTTCGTTAAAAGACAAGGTTTCTGATTTATGCAGACGATTGAATCGAAGGAACTCTTTTTGCAGAATCAGTCTCGAGAAGATTCAGGTTGTATATCCAAAAATAAATTGGAGATCAAGACAGCGGCTCTTATCACATTAGTACTTTGCACTTTGACATGGAACATTAATCAATTAGAATTTGTACTAGACTATTTAATGGTTTTGCTACCTTTAAATATGTTGCTATTTGGTTCATCCATTCGAAGCCATATTAAACTAACGACTTTGATGGGAATGGGATTTGTTTGCATCCTAACTGCCACTGTCAATTTCACTGTGGCTTTTATAGTTAGCTGCTTATTGTCTGGATTTTTTAATCTAAAAAACGTAGACATCTCTAATTATCGTAAGCTTATTAAAGGATCTACCTTAAGTGCGTTAACCGGTTTGGTACTAATTGGGATGGCAAATTTTAGCCTACTGCTTTTTCAATCTCATGATCAGTTACAATTTATTGTAGCAATCATTGTTTTAACACCAATTAGTCTTCTAAGCAGATTTAATTGGAGCAGGATAGTAACTAAACGACAAAATCACCAAATACTAGATGCAAGTACATTGAATTTGCCCTATCGAGATTTATATCATCGATACAGTCTTATAACAGAACGCTTATTAGAGCAGAAAGATAGATTTTCTTCCGAATTTAACGAACTCATATTTCTAATCTATTCTACTGAGAAATTAATATTACACGGTAATAAAATTTTTGATCTACGTTTACC
>CAZRWM010000208.1:0-2717 GCA_964603885.1 uncultured bacterium | reverse complement strand
GACCCTTTTCTACTAGACGGAATGCAGAAAGCTGTAGAAACAGTCGCAGCCCATATAGATGCAGGTTCTAAGATAATGATTTATGGCGACTTTGACGTAGATGGGGTTACAGGTGCCAGTATTTTATATTGGGGTATTCGTAAAGCAGGTTCAAACAGCAAACCTGGAGTGTATATTCCTAACCGCTTTACCGAAGGTCATGGCTTAAATTTAGGGGCCATCAATAAATTCCACGGGGAAGGTGTCCAGCTTGTTATAACAGCAGATTGTGGTATGGGAGATCATTCTGAAGTTGATCATGCAAAAGAACTTGGAATGGATGTGATCATCACAGACCATCACATGGGAAAAAATGATCTATTAAAGGCTGAGGCGGTTATTAACCCTCGTTTAGGAACTTATCCATTTGAACACCTCAGTGGTGCTGGCGTTGCTTATAAATTTATTCAAGCATTACTTAGTTTTCGATTCGGCGAAGGTTCCAATGAATATCGTTCTACAGTTGAAAGTTGTATTGACTATGTTGCAATAGGGACTGTTGCAGATGTAATGCCGTTGGTGGGTGAAAATAGAGTTCTTGTGAATTGGGGCTTAAAAAATATGGCACAATCGCGATTGCCGTTTATTAACAAGTACTGGTCAAAGAAATTACGAAATATTGAATTGAATGAACCTTTTACTGCAGAGCACATCGGTTTTCAAATGGCACCAAGAATTAATGCGGCTTCAAGACTGGAGACGGGTAAGCATGCTTTCGATTTTTTAACATCAGTAAGGCCTGAAGACGTAATTGAAAAAGGACGCTATCTAGATTTTTTGAATTCGGAAAGAAAATCTCGACTTGCGAGATTAAAAGAAAGTAGCAAGCTCTTGAAGTATTACGTGCAGGATGGGCGAATTTTGATTGTTAATTCTCAAAGCACGGAGAAAGGTTTATTCGGTCTTCTAGCCAGCTATTTTCTTGAGTCTGAAGACCGGCTTATCGCTGCTCTCGTTCTTGGTGATGATCCGAGTGGTCAATTAAGTGGTTCAGCCAGGGCCCTAGCTGGGTTCAACTGGTTTAGTAATTTAGAGGCTCTAAAAGGTTGTTTATCGCGTTTTGGTGGCCATGCTGAAGCTGCCGGCTGCATGCTGGATCGTAAAAATCTTCAGGATTTTATTGAGCAATTTGAAAAGCTCAAACTAACTTATGAGCACGCGCAATCCATTAGGGTCTATCATGACAGTATTTCTTGCCGGGATATAACCGAAAATTTGGTTTCATCCTTGGAGGATTTGGGGCCATATGGAGAAAAATTTCCGCGACCAGTATTTAAGATAGTAGATTTTGAAATATTAAGTGCAAAGCGAGTTGGGCCTGGAGGTCGCGATCTCTCATTTTTGATAAAGGGAGTTCTAAGCGCTAAATATCGGGGTATCGGGTTTCGCTTGGGTCATTTGCAAGATCAGCTTTCGA
Source organism: uncultured bacterium (assembly GCA_964603885.1). Classification (GTDB taxonomy): domain Bacteria; phylum Muiribacteriota; class UBA6191; order UBA6191; family UBA6191; genus JAYZAC01. Next base: position 1,261 of record CAZRWM010000208.1, on the reverse strand, counting down.
GCTCTAAAGGTTTGATTGCTGAATTGAGCTACAATTATTTTAGGAACCAAGAAGTTCAACTTCGGCTTTTGGGTATTGTTTGATAGGCCTTAGTCTAGTTCGTTTTACAAGCGGGTGCCGTTAGGGAGGAGTCGCCGTCTGGTCCTTGAAGGATTAGCTTGTGATGATTTGCAAATTCTGAAATCTCATCGCACGGGATAATTTTTTCAATTGTTTTAAGCATTTGATAAACCTCAGGTTCTAATTTTTCAATTTTCTGGTTTTTCAAAGCTTTGACCCAAAGTTCCTCTGCCAGCTTACTATTCTCCGTGATCTCCAGGTACCATTTAAGAATCCAAGCATACTTTAAATCGGTGATATTCAACGGAATTAGAATCTTTTCACAGAAGAATTTTCGAAACTTCTTATCTTTTCTGTCATCATTCAGTAGATATGTTCCCCATCGCAGAGCGTCTTCCATCTGTTTTAAATTGATGAGAGCTTTTAACCAATTTTGCTTCCATTTTCGTTTTTGAAGCTTAAATTGAGACTCAATACCTTGTAACTTCCATAGAGCGTAGGCTTTTTTAGGGTTACTATTTTGCAAATATAGAAACTTTTCAAACTCATTTCTGGGTTTAAAGAGTAACTGTCTAAGTTGAGCGAGAATAAATATAGGGATGAGTAGTGAAGGTATCCAGTAAATGATTCTAAGCCAAGTAGGGACGCTTAATTCAGTTCTAAACCACAGCACTCCAATTTGGGGGCTAAAGTTGACATAGCAAAGCTTGAAGAGCTCGATCGCGTGATTTAGTGTTTTTGGTGGTAGAGCTAATAACTTATCCTCAGATACGTGAGATCTTATTCCTGGGTGTATTTCACGCGTTGCTCGTATCTGATTCAGTTGTTCCTGTCGCATCGCCTCAAGACGTTCGTAACTATTTCCATCTGGGTCACCCCATTGTCTAAAGTGCTGTAAATCCTCATTTTGACGTTGAATGACGTCAGTTTGAGTTAATACCACATAGTAGGGAATAAACTGAGGAGTGAATTCTAGCTTGACCGTTAAGGCCTGGAATCCAAGGAAAAGTATTTGTACACAGAAAATAGAAGTAATGGCAAATCGCATAACAAAAGATATACATAATCTATCACAAATCATACTTTTTGTTGTACTAATGGCCGAGTAATCAAAACGATGATGGTCAACAAAAACTTTCTGTTAATTAAAAAAATTGTCAGATCTATAACGGGCCTAACAAAAGCTGCCGAAAACTTTGGA
>CAZRWM010000207.1:0-2732 GCA_964603885.1 uncultured bacterium | reverse complement strand
CAATATCGCAGTAGTATTTTCTCGTATACGTGCTAATAAAACATGATGAAAAAACTGAAATAATGCTCTTAAAAGCACTAATAAGCCTAAACTTAAGCCACTGAATAAAATTGTATCTCGTGAGGGAAAATTATTATTTGTTATCCTTAAAGCAAACTCCTGTAGTTCCCAAGCAAAGATAATCTCTACAACAAAAAGTAAGAAAGTAATGGGAAACCAAGCGTAAAAAATATGCTTTAAAGCATCTTTCTGTATTAAGAAACGCAATCCTTTTACAAGTGTGTTAGTGGTTACCATAGAGAAATTTTACGCTGCGCTAGACTTTAGCACCAGTAATGATTTATGAGTATAATAAGCAAAATGCGATCTACATCAAATCAGTATAGATATCCATGGACTTTGATTAAAGACGCTTTTGCTGGAAAATCGGTTGTAGATAGTCGTTGGATGCATATACGATCAATCAATGATGCAGAGGAAACCATACGCTATTATGGATACGATTGGCAGGCTCAAAATGATCGTAACATCCTGTTGCAAAGTTACAAAAAAGCCTTAAATTTCGTAGAGGAATCGTTGATCGATGATTTTTCAGAACCACTGTGCATACATCCTGAAGTTAAACAAAGTAATGATCTTAGACAGGTATTATATTGGACAAATCCGCGGACTAGAAATAAAGAAGTTCAACTTTGGTCATGTGCGATATTGAAAGTGCTTCATACTATTCTGCACCTTGAAAATGACTTTTTATATGACCATTTCCAAGAGGCAAGAAGTCAAATTTTCGAGCGATTTCACGGACATCTATATATTGATGAGAACAATCATATTTATTTTGGCAAAGATCCATCAAAATTCATTCCACTTTATTATTTCGAAGTGAAACGAGAAAAAGATTGGAAGTCAAAACTGATAAAACTTTTGCAAAAACCGGAAAATACAGCCACTCGAATCTTTGATCATATTGGTGTTCGTATGGTCACAGAGAATTTGCTAGATGTATTAAAAATTTTTAACTATTTACTTAATAGCAAAATTTTTATATTTGCAAATATCACACCATCTCGTTCTAGAAATACATTGCTGGACATTGAAGCCTGTCAGAAATATATAAATCGTATTTTAAGACAAGTCAGTTCGGGGAATCTAAACCAGGACGATTTAGATAAAAAAATATATTCAGAATACAACTATGAAGAACTTCTTATTGATCAGCCGCTACCCGATAACCCTTATTCTCTTGACCACTTTCGCTCAATTCAATTTACGTGTAGACATCTTGTTCGTTTTGCTAACCCTACCTACATTCAAATGATGGATTTGAGACAACATATGTTTTTGGATCACATTCCTCCGCATAGTCTTCAGGAACTTGATCAGATTTTATCGAGTCTTAAACGTGAAATTAAATTCTTTTTCCCTTTTGAAATTCAAATTATGGATAAACAAACATTTTTAGTTAACCAAAAAGGGTTAGGATCTCACGCAGAATATAAACAGAATCAATTGGAAGCTGCACGAAAAAGAGTTTTAGGAAAATTGCTAGAATCATCCAAAAATCAAGGAGCAGTATGAATCAACTAAAAAATTTTTTAGATGAACTCATAGAGGAGCCGAATCAATCGATCAATTTACATCAAACCGATGAGTGGAGCGATTATGAATTCGTCGATAGATTTTTTGAATCTAGTAGAGATGGCTTCTACAACATCGAAGATGAGTCAGATTTCATACAAAATCATTTAAGTGAAGGACCATTTCTAGACCTAGGAAGTGGAAGAGAGCGATTAGCTGCACCCCTTTCAGAAAAAATTAAAGGCTACGCACTAGATAAAAGTTTGATAAGTTTGCGTGGAAATCAGGTACCTAGTATTTGTGCTAACTATCACGAGCTGCCTGTCAAAGGACAGTTCGGTTCGATTTTACTAGGTTACGGTCAAATTTGCTTTTGTGAAAAATCTAAGCTAGTAGATTTATTAAAACGATGTAAAAAAATACTGAAGCGAAAAGGTAAAATATACATCGATTTACCAACAATCGATGCCATTCAATCTATGCATTCTTATGGTGAATGGGAATACTCTGACATAAATGAACAGAAAATATTATTTACTGCTCGTCATTACGATCCAGAAAGTGCTATTTTTTCACAAAAGCTGATAAACATTAATCATACGACAAGTAGTTTCAGTACTCGTTGGATTCATTATCAAATGTATTCTTTATATGAATTATTGGAGCTTTTCAAAGACCTGCGCTTGCAAGTAAATTATGGCGCTGAGGATTTTAACGAGTCACCTATTAAGGAGGAGTCCCCATGGATGATATTCGTACTCCAAAAACCTTGAATTTACAATTTCTTAATCAAACAATGAATCTTCTAAGTTCTAGTTCTCAAGCGGATTCATTCTTCTATCTATGGTTGGATATACTAGATGAAATGTTTGATTTCGCACCTTTTCTTCTATACTTACCTTATATTTCGCCTAGAAAAATTTACACCCATGATGGGAATTTAGGAGAAGTGGTTCATCCGCATCTAGATAAAAAGGTTGAATCTGGGGAGTTTGTTGCTGGGTTGCATTTTTATCCATTTCTTGAGAATGAACCTTACAACATTGTGGCTATACCCTCTGAATTAAAAAATCATGACCTATTTGATGCTTTTCTGAGAAGTTTACCTATGATTGTTCGTCAGATAAATCAATTGGATCAACTCAATCGTAAGT
>CAZRWM010000206.1:0-2735 GCA_964603885.1 uncultured bacterium | reverse complement strand
CTTTCTGCCAAGATTCTGAGTGCCTGGCGAACTTTAGAATCTGCAGTATCAACCAGTAACTCCTCACCAGTCTCTGCGTCACGCAGATTAAGTAGACCCAAATTTGGTAATTCTGACTCCCTTTGATCCATCAAGTTGATGCATATCAAATCATGTCGTCGAGCAACCACTTTCATCAACTTTTCGTACCCCTCATTTATAAAATCACTGATCAAAAAAACCACGGCCTTCCTTCGAACTGCCTTATTCAGATAATCGAGACCAACCTCCAACTTGGTTTCACGACCCTCTGGATTGAACGATAACACTTCTCGGATTACTCTGAGAACATGAGTTTTTCCTTTTTTGGGGGCAATAAATTTCTCTACGCGATCGGTAAATAAAATTAATCCGACCTTATCATTATTATGAATTGCCGAAAGTGCCAACAAAGCACTTAATTCAGCTGCTATCTCATTCTTTGTCTGCCTCTGAGAAGAATACTGCCCACTAGCTGAGATATCAACTAACAGGATTACAGTTAATTCACGCTCTTCTACAAATTGTTTTACGAAAGGCTTGTTCATTCGAGCAGTGACGTTCCAATCAATAGTTCTAATATCATCTCCGGGAACATATTCTCTTACTTCAGAGAACTCCATACCCATGCCCTTGAAGGTTGAATGATACTCTCCGGCCAGTAGATCATTGACCAGACGACGTGTCTGAATCTCTATTTGACGGACCTTTTTCAAAATTTCTTTGGGAATTGTAGCCACTCAAATCTCCCTAAGGAACTTTTACTGAATCAAAAATCCGCTCCACGATATCTTCGGAGGTTTTCTCTTCGGCCTCTGCCTCAAATGTTACAAGCACTCGATGACGCAGTACGTCCATACCAATAGATTTAATATCATTCGGTATTACATACCCCCGACCCTGCAGAAATGCATAAACGCGAGCCAGCTTATTTAAGTATATAGACGCTCGAGGTGATGCTCCATACTCAATTAAGCCATCTAAATCCTCAATACCATACTGCTGTGGATAGCGCGTTGCGAAGATTAAATCTACAATATACTTGTTGATTTTTTCATCCACATGGATCTTGTCGATGACCTCACGCATGGCAAAAATGTCTTCGGCATGAAGTACCGGATCAATCGACTGACTTGTCCCGTATGCAACCTTGTTCATAACCTCCAACTCCTCCTCTTTGCTGGGGTAACCTACTTTGATCTTAAGCATAAATCTGTCTACTTGAGCTTCTGGAAGTGGGTAGGTTCCCTCTTGCTCCACAGGATTCTGCGTAGCGAGCACGAGAAATGGTTGGTCTAACTTGAAACTTTCATCGCCGATAGTTACCTGTCGTTCTTGCATGGCCTCCAGAAGGGCTGACTGAACTTTAGCGGGTGCACGATTGATTTCATCTGCCAGTACAATATTGGCAAAGACGGGACCTTTCTTTATGTAAAAGTCTCCGTCCTTAGGCGAATAGATCTGCGTGCCAATCAAATCAGCTGGTAATAAATCAGGCGTGAACTGAATTCTTTTGAATTTAGCACTTAAACAGCTGGCCAAAGCATTAACAGTGGTAGTTTTAGCTAATCCCGGAACACCCTCCAACAATATATGCCCACCTGCTAATAGGCCCATAATTAAGCGCTCAATCATGTAGCGTTGGCCAACCACCTGTTTAGATATTTGATCATAAACCTTATCAATTTGATTATGCTTTTCCTGCACTTTAGCAGTGATTTGATCTAAATCAAAGCTCATGGACTTCACTCCTTGTCATTTTTCCAAAACTTCGCTTAAAACTTTTTCTTCTTCACTTATTGTTGTATCGCGCAATTCGTCATGCCGAGATTGCTGTAGTAATTTAATAATCAGTTGACGGTCTCTATCAGTGGGTTCACGTGACGCAAATCGCCATTGCTGGTGCCATTGCTCCCATGGTAAATCACCCAATTCAGACCTCCAAGGAGCGTTTGTAGACAAAATCTCAAACAAAAGAGACCAGTTGTTGTGCTTGGCAGCCTGTACTGCCGTTTCTCTACTAAATCCAGGTTCTGAGCTCGATGAGTTTGATTTCGAACTATTCCAGAGGCAAAATAAGATTAAACACAAACTGCAAATGAGTAGAATCACTGAGATGTCATAAATCCAAAAGGTATTCTGTCTTTTTAGTTGCAATGCGGGAATACTTAGTTCCTGGACTCTACCCGAGTTTATAATTTTAACCGAAGATTTTGGTATATAATCCCAAAGTTCGTCGAGAACATAACCACGTCTGTGTTGTATTATTTGCCCCTTCTGCTGCTGTAAAGTTTCAAAGGCTCTAATTCTAAACAGCGGATGTTCCTCATCAAAAACTGGATTTACAACGATAACATCGTTTGTACTCTCCCATTGCACAACCAACCATAATTCACTTTCCGCAAAATTCGAAACAAATCGTGCACTTAGGGCATCACAGGGGACTGCGAATACAATGAAACCGATAAGTAGAATTAAGACTTTAGTAATCCGCGCTTGCATAAGCATATAATTAGCAAAACCGGAGACCGAATTCAAGAAATATAGAATACAAAAGACGAATTAAAATTATTTTCAACCGGCATTATCTTCTCAAAGATTCAAACCATGGGTATGCAAAAATCAGCCCTGAGGAACATCGATTCGGAGAAGCATATTTATTGGTCTTGGGTATACTGTAAGATTAGCTCTCAAGGGCACTACCATCTCACGACCAT
>CAZRWM010000205.1:0-2757 GCA_964603885.1 uncultured bacterium | reverse complement strand
AAAAGCTAGGTTACATATTTCCGGTGCGCTGGGTATGCATGAAAATTATGAATTTACGGATTACGTTATGATGCTCAAAGGGTTGTTGCATACCTATATTAAAGTCGGCGATCGAGAGGATATTGATAAAGCTGTTATGTCATATCTACGTACGATAAAGAGTGAATATACGAATGCTAGTTTTCAAAAAGTAGTCGATGAGTTGATTGAGGCTTTGCGGGAGAAGCTTGGCAATGAATAGTCGTGGAATGAGTTTGGTAGAAGTTTTAACGGCCACAGCAATTCTCTCCGTATTACTTGTACCAATGTTATTTATGATGATGTATTCAAATCGAGCCGTTTATCGTTCTAGTAATGATATTACGGCGACCACATTGGCTATGTCAAAAATGGAAGAATTGAAGAGTTTGCCGTATTTTCAGTTGGAAAATTTACTTTTAGGTCTACCTGCGAACAGTCAAGATAGAATAAATCGTCCTGATGCCGCACGTTTTATCCGAGGTCCATTTGAAAATTATCCTGAGCGTCCTGATATTAGTGAGCCGTCGATTTATAAGGACGGAGGCACTTTATTTCATCGCTTTACCTACATATCCTACTTTCCTGAGAAAAATCCATCTGCTTCCGATAAAAATTTCGAAAATCTTCGGAAGAGGATAAAGGTTCGTGTGTTTATCTACTGGAAAGATAAATTAAGCTCCAGCACTTTCATTGATCAAAAACTAGATTTTCAAGCTGTCGTTCATGACGAAAATTTTAATCCAAAGCCTCAGTTTAATCGATTTAGTTTGGAGCAAAATTGATGCGAACCCGGGCTTTTACTCTTGTCGAGATTACAGTCGTTATTAGTTTAGTGATAATCGTGATGGGAGTGACAATTTATAAATTTAAGGCCGAACGTCGTGAGCAGGCGCAGCAAATATCGCGCGTAGATAAGCAATCAAACATAAGGCGTTTTTTAATGTGGTTTCGACAAGATATGCAGTCTATGGACGAAATCATTCAGTTTCGAGTCTTAAATAGTTTCGAGCCGGAAAAAGATTCCAGAGTGGTTGAGGTAAAGTTTGATCGCTTCGTAGATGAATTTGATAAACAAGTCGTCACATATTTATACGACTTCAATAGAAGGAAGATTTTAAGGGTCGTAGAAGAGCCATCCTCGGGGTCGAATGGGCGTAGGGGCGTAAACTTAGACAATGTTCTGAATTTTCAGATGATTCCTTATGACTACGATGGACAGAGAATATCTAAGCTGGCGAGTATGCGTGATAACTTATACTACTTTGAAGCTCGTCTACTCTTTAGCGATCATTATGGTCAAGAGAAGGCTAATTCCATAAGACCATTCTTGGTGAAAATTTATCCCAAGCTAAAGTCTTCGGCTAATAAAGCAGGCTTTAATTCGTTTTATATCAACCGTCGCTTTGATTGATTCTGGGCATTGATGGGGCCTGAGCTTCAGGGTATACTCCCACCCACCGCGATCGATGGAGGAAATTATGCTTAGCAAGCAGGTTCGTGAAACATTTTTAAATTATTTTGAGGAGAGAGGTCACCAACGAGTTGAATCGGCCTCCTTAATTCCTTTAGATGATCCAACTCTTCTTTTCACAAACGCGGGTATGGTCCCCTTTAAGGATGTATTTACTGGTAATGTAAATAGAGGTTATACGCGTGCAACAAGTAGTCAGCGATGCGTAAGAGCTGGTGGAAAGCATAATGATCTTGAGGAAGTGGGTTACACGCGGCGGCATCAGACAATGTTCGAAATGTTGGGTAATTTTAGTTTTGGTGATTACTTTAAGTCAGATGCTATTGCTTGGGCATGGGAGTTAAGTACGAAAATATATGGCTTGGATGTTTCTCGCTTATGGGTATCTATTTACTCTGAGGATGACGAGGCTTTTGAGTTATGGAAGAGAGTCGGCGTTAAAACTGATCGTATTTTACGATTCGGAGATAAGGATAATTTTTGGGCAATGGGTGAGACAGGTCCTTGTGGTCCTTGTAGTGAAATTCATTATGATATGGGAGAAGACTTGGGAACTGGTCCAGAAGATGTCGTCAATGGTTCGGGAGATCGTTTTCTAGAGTTCTACAATCTCGTATTTATGCAATATGAAACAAAGGCTGATGGTTCGCGAGTAGAATTACCTAAACCAAGTATTGATACTGGTATGGGATTGGAACGGATCGCCTCTATTCTGCAAGGTAAGACTAGCAACTACGAGACTGATTTGTTAGTTGGCTTGGTTGACTCCATGCGAAATCTTATAGGAAAAACAGAGTTGAATAATGAGCAACAGCTTGTAGCTTGTCAGGTAATTGCTGATCATATTCGTTGTGCCAGTCTTTTAATTGCAGATGGAATATTACCCTCTAATCTGGGGCGTGGCTATGTACTTCGCAGAATCTTAAGACGGGCTATTCGTTACAGTTATCAACTTGGTTTAAAAGATCCAGTCCTCTACGAACTAGTTCCTCAAGTTGTTGATCTTCTCGGAGAAGCGCATCCAATTTTTGATAACAAAACAACGTCAATCCAGGAAAGTATACGGCGTGAGGAATCGAGTTTTTTACGCACTGTTCATAAGGGTCTTGAAATGCTAGAGTCGGAGGTGGACAGAGCGAAAGTCAATAAATCAGCAGAGCTTTCGGCTGAAGTAATTTTCAAGCTTTATGATACTTTTGGTTTTCCCCGGGATCTTAGTGAGGTGATCTTACGCGACAAGGGTATGTTTTTCGATGCGAATGGCT
>CAZRWM010000204.1:0-2760 GCA_964603885.1 uncultured bacterium | reverse complement strand
GACTATCGCTTGATGCTAACCAGTCAAAAGAGGTGTGAAATCTCCATGCTCCTGATGTCACCTCGATCGAATCCGCAGGTTCAACTATAGAAACCAGACCGTGTAATTCATTTTCTGAGCGCACCGAACTAAGGCTCAAACTTGCACCTGATCGACTACCTAAATTGAAGCTCTGAGAGGATCTTAACTTACCAAGTGAAATTTCTTTCTCTTTGGCAATAAACCTACCAAATTGATCCTCATAATTTATCATCAGAAAATAAAAGCCAATATCGGAAACGCCTACTTGAAGCGGTACGGAGAAGCTTGAGGCTACCTTGCCTTCTATCATCTCTGACGTTACTTCATTTAGTGGTAATGGATTCAAGGATTTGGATTGGGAACCTTTTCGTATTGAAATTACGGGGCTTACAACTTTACCCCCCGAACGCCTGATTAAAATTGGCTCTAATTGCCCCAAATGGGAAATCAATCGAATTACAGAAACTAGTTCCTCGTCAGCTACCGGATTACTAAAAATTTGGATTCGGGCATCTGGCCCGAAATCTACAGCAAAACTTTGATCGAAAACCTGCATGGATTGATTAACTAAGTCTAAGAATCCACTGATGTGCAATTTTAAACGATCTCTCGGGAAATCTTCTGCTGGGCGAAGTGGTATACTTCCCGAAAGATATAGTCGGTCTGTTGTAAGAGTAGTCTTGATTTGTGATTCCAGTGATATCGTATCGTCCCAGTCGGGAATTCGTAAATTTGCAGTACCCGCAGAACTTCGCTCAAATCTCTTATTAAAAATTACCTCGAGCTCGAACTCTGGAGTTGCAAGAAAAGCTCCAGACGCTGACAAATCAGATATCCCCGTAATCTGATGAATAAGAATTTGCTCGATTTGTAGCGATCGACCATCAACCTCAAGCTCATAAAATTGACTCCAAAGACTAGCTCGCCCCGACTCGTCTAGCCCACGAATCCTATATCTAAAAAGCTCAAGTCCAGTAACCTCAATCAAGCTGCTCTGAGAGGTAATTAAATCCATATTCAAGCTCAATGGATCCGATATTTGCTGTATCGCCGGATAAGTAACCACATGAATGGGAATACTCGAAGACAGTTTAGGACGATATACCTCAATTTCAATCTGCTCTATTCCGGTAATATTCTGCCATTTTACTGTCAAAATTTTATTACCTGTACGATAAGTCGTGATTTGACCATCTAATTCTGAGACAAGAGGTGGCTGAATGATACTGGGTGTCGCCATATTATGATCTAGTAATTGAAAAATACGGCTCACTTTACTCGAATTTCCGCCTTGGTCTGCGACTTCTAAATTCAACTTATAATACTGGTTTAATAAAGATCCTTGAAAACTAATAAAAGTACTAAAGTTCCAATTCGCCTGCGCTGAATGATAAGAAAAGTTGCTAGGCTCGATGATCTCTAATTCCTCCACGGCCATAGTGGGAATTAATACCCCTGTGACCGATTCAACGTCGACATCGTAATTGAAAACGGATAATGTTAGCGTCGTAACATTGTTATACGCCTGTCCATCAACGTTGAAATGACAGGGACCTTCATCAGATATAACTCCGCCAATATTTAGATCAAAGCCGGCAGTTACACCAATTAGTTGAAAATCACTAAAACTTTGAATCTGAACCGAGGGAACCTGGGAATCATAATAAAAAGTACTCGATGTAGTGTGAATATTGCCTACAGAATCATAAACCTCAGCAAACAAACCTAAACTACCATCATCCTCTCCTCCTTGACGTAATGGGGTGATTTGCGCTCCCGAAGAATGTATAAAAGCAAGCTTTAGTAAGTCTTCGGAACTCGTTACTCCTACTTCAAGTAACTGACTTTCACCGACGAAAATATCACCAGTAGAACGTTCGCTCCGAGGGTATGATGGTTCCAACATCTTAAGCTGTAACTTACTTCTCTCGTCTATGCCAGCGGTCGATATAACTACATCTTGGCGACCTGGAGCGTCTCGAACTAACAGCTCAAAAATACTAAGGTCTGACGAGTTACAAGTGTTGGTAGCTGGAAAAAAATCGCCATTTACTGGTGGAGTAGTATCCAAAAGAAATTCATGATTTTTATTCACAATATTTCCAGCCAGATCAACAGCGTTTATCTCAATAGTGTAATTTCCATCAGCAGTACCATCGTTGGGTAAAGAATTAATCAAATTTCGTCTAATTAAATTTTGATTTAAGATAATTTTTGAGCCAAGTTGCAATAACTGTCCTTGAGGACTCCGTAAATCGAAACTTGTCACTGAAGCATCCGCGTCTACACGCTCAACTTTGAGATCAATAAACTGCGTCAAACCACTCATAGGTAAAGCAGAAATCATCGATTGATTTGATGGATTCGTGATCAATAATGGACCTGCAATAGGAGTTTCATCAAAGACGATATTTGAGTAAAATCGATGGCGATTTTCTACCTTATCTGCAGCCTCTAACATCAAGCGATACACACCATCCGTCATTGGCTCCATCACCATAAAACTAAAATCGAAACCTGGAATGGTACTCGTTAACTGAATGTTTAACTCTGATTCAGGCGCTGCAGACAGAGGACCGAATATTTTAAGGAAGGATGCCGACGTATCCACACCCGATCGTTCAGAGCTACCGTTACTTGTTAATTGATCTGAAAATCTTACGCTTACAGTAACACCCTGATAGTTGATACGACTACCTTGAGGAGGGTCGAAGAGAGGCTGTATTTCTCTAGGTACAA
>CAZRWM010000203.1:0-2768 GCA_964603885.1 uncultured bacterium | reverse complement strand
CTACCGCTAAGCCTACAGCAAGAAAAAGGTTATAAAAACCTTGGTTAAAAGCAAATAATAAAGTTGATTGACTGATTTCTGAAGGAGCCACACCCCGAATGGCGAGGAAGAAAAAAAATACTCCACATTAGAATAAATAACGTAGTAAAAAACTTATAACAACAAAAGACTTTGAACATGATCATCTAAGTTCAATTCTTGAGAATCAGTTGCTCAGATCAATAATGTTTAATACAGTAGAAGCATGAAATTTTTTCGGTCCTTAGTTTGCCTGGTAACCTTGTTTTTATCTGGTTGTTTTCAAGCACAAGAACAAGAAAAATCCGTACCCTACAAAAAATTGTATGAGAACGGAAAGCCACAGATAACTGGCTTCAAGAGTCAGGAAACTGGAAAGTCCATGGGGGAATGGAAGTACTATGACAAGAATGGGCAGCTAAAGGAAAGCGGATTTTTTAGGAATGGAAAAGAACATGGAGAATGGAATAGATACAACAGTAACGGGGACATCATTGCCACTTCTTATTACTCCAATGGAAAAAACTACCGGACGATAATTCCTTGGGAATCAAACAGTCCTTTCTGAGAATGGTGAGCAGCTGGTATTCCTAAAAACTAACGTATCGAAGTCAGGTACCTACATATATGAAATCGTTGATCAAAATAGCCTTAATCTTATTTATCTTCTTTACGGGCATGCTTGTGTTATTTAAGTTTACTGGAGTTTTAACGCTTGAAAAAATCGAACTTTGGATGACAATCGCCAAAAGTACTAATCCGATATATGTAGCCCTGATAGTGGCAGGACTACTATTTTGTGATTTATTTATGGCTGTACCAACACTCTCTATAATGCTGCTCGCCGGGTATTTTTTGGGACCATTTTACGCATTCACTGCAGCAATAATAGGAGTTTTACTAGCCGGGATGTGTGGATATTTCCTGAGCTGTAAGTACGGCGATAAGTTACTCTACTCGCTGATATCAGATGCTTCAGAGCGCGAGGAGGCTATGCAAACTTTTCAGAAGCACGGACCAATCATAATACTGCTATCACGAGCTACTCCAGTTTTACCTGAGGTCTCGGCATGTCTTGCGGGAATAACTAAGATGCCTTTTCACCGTTTTCTACCGCTTTGGCTATTGAGTTCTGTACCTTATGCGCTGATCGCCACCTATGCTGGTTCGGTCAGTAGTGTCCAAGATCCAAAACCAGCTATTTTTGCAGCAATTGGTTTAACTACTTTCTTCTTCCTAGCCTGGATGCTGTTTAAGAAAACAACTACCAGCAAATTGAGTAGAACCTGAAAATGGGCTCAGCTGCTACCACTGCCTATTTTCGATTTCCTCTACCTTTTTACCATTCATCTGAACAGTAATGCGCCTGCCATGGATGCAGCCTGCCATACAATCTCCCCAGCCCTCCTGAAAAACAAAAATGCCAGGCCCTTTCATTTGGATAGAATCGGGCCCTCCACCAAACACAGCATTATTCTCGACATATTCAACATCAGGATGCTTTGAAATTTCTTCTTTAAGTCGTTTTAGAGCGTATGGTTTAGCAAACTTAATCGTAAGGGCATCGAGAGCACTGAAAATTTCTACCGAATCAATTTCAAATCGTTTATACCAAGCTTCAAAAGCCGACGTATTTCCAGCACGAAAAGCTTTGGCTGCCTTCTGATTTATACTAACTATCAATGAAGGACTCGGCATTTGAAGACAGAATTGAGGTGTTCTGGAGTATTGATCTACTAAAGTTTTAAGCTGTTGGAAATAGGTCTCTATTTCGGTTTTAGTTGCGAGAAAGGAGCTTGTTTTATCGGTTGCCAACTTCACAGCCGTTGAGCGTAAACAAGTTTGCTGACGTTCAGCACTTAACTGCTTAAATAACTTGATTTCAGGTGTTTGATAACCTGTTTCAGTTTGACCAAATCCTCCCATAACAACTTTTCCATCCTCTGGATTTGGCGTCTGTGGTGTGATCATCATGGTCGAAGCTGTAATTTCTACAGTTATAAGAATCATGGTTAAAAGATAGTTTTTCATGTGTGCTCCCATTATTTAGAGAAGAATCTTAGCAAACATAGCGAACATCTACTATATACCAAAACAGAAGCAAATAATTTTCAATTCGTTTTTATGATTATGAGATGATTTAGAATCAATCAAACCACTTAAACTATTAGATTAAAGGCCTGCTGTACGCACTCAAAATCATTTAAAACTTTTTAAACTTCATCATTCAACCTCTTCACGAAGTATTTCTTATGATTAATGTAACGCCAAATGTTTTGACTTTAATCGAGGTTGCTTATGTTTGGATCAATCAAAAAAATTATTAAAATTTCACTTCTCTTGTGTTCGATTTGGAATGTCATGGCTACGGATACCGAAATCTTCTCCGATCATACTAATGATTATGAGTCAGTAGCACGAGAGTGTAATTTTTATGAGAATGTTTTAGAAGAAAGATACCCTTGTGGCGAATCCGGGTACGCGGTCGGCTATGGTGGAAAGTATTGTCGCGCCTTCGACGCGAGTCGAAACGAATTTACCGAAAAAGGCAATAAATGGCGTGTTTCTACAATGAAGTGCCTGATCAATAGCCTCAGAAAGTTCCTTCTCGGGAATTATGGAAATGAATCTGTGAGCTGCGACGAAATAAAGGAATATGGCTTTGATACGCATCCCACATGCTACACCCTTTCAAGTGCATCATTCTGTGACTTAAATGTCCAAGACTATAAAGCGATACTGGGTGTTAT
>CAZRWM010000202.1:0-2771 GCA_964603885.1 uncultured bacterium | reverse complement strand
AATAATCGAGCATTTGTTCTTTTTCTGATTTGATTGGTTTTGGCTTAGGTCGCTTAGCCTCTTCAAAAAGACTCAACATTTTTCGAATAGAATCCATGCTTAAAAGCTGCGAATCATTGAACTCCTCAGTCAGTGGATTGTCGGTTTCATCAGGCACTTTTTTGGACCCTGGAAATTGAATAACATTGGACTTACTAGAGGCAGATCGTTTAATTTGATCATCTGAATTAGGTTCAGGCAAACAGAAAAACTCTTTGAAATGTACTTCAGGTTTGAAACCCTGACGCAAGCATCGCCAAATTTCATAAGCTGTACTAGTAAAACCCGATTCGGCTAAACAAGTTCGTGATGAATCCGCATGCAGATGAAAAACCTTAGCGTTCTGACGCCTAAAGAAACCTAATGGAATCACCTGATCTGTCTTCAGATAATTAAGGATACCTTTGTAATGTGAGGCCCCACAAACCAAAGCTATTTTAGACTTTGGTGACTGCCTCTGTAATTGCTGAATTTTGTAAGCCATATATTTTTCGCGACGACTATGAATTTCATTTTGTTCACCCAGGCTCTGCACATACTGATCAACGTATTGCATGGGGTCCATGCCACCCAAAGCATAGGTATCGGGAATATTTTCGAGCTCAGTAGGCATTTGTTCTACATCGAGATCAATGAAATGAAGAGGAATCTTGTTCTCTCTTGCGCAGCGTGCAGCCTCCACCATAGGATCACATGGTTCAATTGGCAAATAAACTTGTTCCGATTTTCGATCAGGATAAAGCAATACGCTCAGTAAGGGTAAGCGCTTAACAGCCTGACAGAAGCCTTGCTTGACACTTTGAGGAAGCTCAAGGCAAATGGTATCAGGTGATATTTTTTGCAAACTTTCATGCGTGAACGCAGCGAATTCCATCCGGTAATGAAATACCGGAATCAAAGTAACGTTTTTCCATCTCGGGAGACGCCAATCCATAAAATTCAGACTCCTCTAATCGGAAGAGCCCGTTTTTATTATCATTTCCGTACTCCGTTCAAATGCTTCGCGGTAATCCAGCAAGCCATTCTGAACTAGCTTAAAAGCGTATCTGGAAATATTAATTCCATCGCGCACTGTGATTAACTCATCACGTTTATGAGCTGCCTGTAAAAATTCAACCACATAATCGAGTAGTTGATCGGGAACAAAGGGCACGATATGTTTCAGAATCTGTCTCTCTTCGTTTTCAGAAGGAAAATCAATAAATACTCCTGGTTGAATTCTAGAGAATATATACTCAGGAATCTCATAAGTAGAGGAGTCTTCATTCATTGTAGTACAAAATCTGAACTGGCTTTGTGCCTTAACAGTAACTCCCGCCACTACAGACTCAACATAACGACGATGGTCAAGTAATGGTGCTAAGGAGGCCCATGCTTTCTCACTCATGCGATTGCCTTCATCAAGAATACAAACTCCGCCTTTAATCATTGCTGTTACCAGTGAACTGGCTACATATTTGATTTTCTGATTTTCATCAATGACCGGAGTTATGATTAGATCTTCAGGTCTGGTATCCATCGTAGCCTGAAAAAGATAAATTTCGAGTCCCATCTTTTGTGCTACCGCGCACGCCAAAGTTGTCTTACCAACCCCCGGCTTACCAACTAATCTGGGGTTCATAGGCAAGTCGTCGACTTCACCACTGGTATACCAAGCTGCTTGAAGCTGTCGAGACACCTCATCCTGACCAACCCAGCTACTAAAGGATGTCATCGGGTTAGCTAACTGTACTTCCACTGAGTCTATTTTTACTGTTTCCATTAAATCAATACTCCATGCATATTTTTAAGTAAATTTCTTTTTAAGAGGTCGTCGGCATAACTAGTTTCGATGGCTGTAGTGATGAGACTTTGAATCCCTTTCTTTTGATCTCTCTCTGAGCCACCATAAGCAATCTCGCTAACAAGCTGTATTTCATTCCAGAAAGTACTCCCAAAATATACTGGATCATCACTGCCAACAACAAACTTCACTTTACTTTTTATGAGTTTATTCAGAGGGTGATCCTTAATATCTTGGACTGAGCCTGTCATCAAATTACTAGTAGGGCATACCTCAAGAGTCACTCCCTGATCAATCAGTTGATTTATATGGTCTTGAAAGCCATGAATACCATGTCCTATACGATCAACGCCAATTTCCAATGCTTCGCCAATTTCTCTACTTGCTATTTTAAGTGGTAAATGTTCACCAGCGTGAACCACAAGCCCTAAACCCATATCTCGAGTTTTTATAAAGCTTGATTTGAATTCTAGTAGTGATTTTGAATCATTACCACCGCCCAAACCAACAGCTACAAATTGATCTATTTCTCCCTGTAAAGAGCTTATACAGTCGATCTGGAAATCAAGAATTTCGGGTGGGTAATTACGCACCAAGTCCAGTATCAACTGAATCGTTAATCGTTTACAATTTTGCTGATTCCAGCGCTTACAGGCTAGCTGCCAAGACCTGACTATTTGAAGATAAAACTCGCGAAATCTAGTCAAGTCTTTACCATAGGTCATAAAACAACCATCGATGGGAGAAACATGCAGCTCGGCATAATTTACACGTTGAGTGATTAATGAATCTGCGACTACAGGCAGTATTTCAGTGGGAGCTGGATGTATCCTAAGATCCTTTGATTCCTCAAAATTTTCATATTTCTCTGGCTTCGAAAAAAGTAGTTTTTGGTGCAAACACCAATGCTTTACAAATTCTTTGAAGTTGGAGTAATTGAATTCCGATT
>CAZRWM010000201.1:0-2806 GCA_964603885.1 uncultured bacterium | reverse complement strand
CGGGCTTGAAACATCTTATCAATTGGCTTATCGTCATTAACATTTCTGTGGTGAGGCATCAGACCACGTCGATCTCTAAAGGAATTATTCTTATCAACTGCTAATTTCCCCCGATCAAGCTTAGGAGAAACTCTTCCATTGTTTACAACATTATCCCTTTTTGAAGCCCCTCGATTATGAGGTTTGACATACCGCTGCGCATCAGCAGGTTTTGTTGATCTCTTGAAATTACGAAAATCATAGCTCTCAACTTGGGCTGTAGTTAAACTTAATACGAATCCCAAAAAATATAGAATGAAATTTTTACTCTTCATAATCATCCCCTTAAAACTTAGTTCCTACCGAAAGAACAAGCTGATTATCAGGCAGCAGATCTCCCGAGGTCATATAATCTAACTGTACATCCCAGTTTGTCTCCGGTATGTAACCAAATCCCACTGACATTGTATCTCCGTTATATTCAATCATTCCCTCAAGCGAAGGATAGTACTTCGAGAGATCCCAACGAGCGCCAGCCATAACGAACAAAGTTTCCATGTTGTCTGCTCGCTTTGAATAATTTCCTAATAAGGCTTTATTGGCGTCTCCATTACCAAAATTAGCGCCCATACCAATGTAAACTGAGTTCTGGGGAGATCCAATCATCGCATAGAGGGTATGTTGGTAATTATCGTTAGTGTCAAATAACCCCCCAAACGCAATATTTTCAAGTGGTACATATTTCATAGAAAGCAATGTTGATGAACCTGACCTCTGATCCCATCCCACTGTATCTGCTACCGAAAGCTCCAGATAGTCGGAAAAGGCCATGTTGAAATTCCATCCGAAATAGGAATCTCCTCCACCAATACTGGCATAGGTTGAAACTGAAGTCTCGTTTGGCCTAGTAATTGTAGTAGTGGGAACTTGTATTAAACCGGTAGGACCCCACCATGTGTTGTGCGCATCAACAGTAGCACTTAGACAGATAAAAAATAATAGCGCTTGTACAACCTGATGTCTGATTAAGGTGAACATTTACTAGTTGCTCCCGATGTATCCAAAATAAGTTCATAGAGTAAATTCGGCCACTTTGAATCAGGATTCATGCATAGAAATGGCCAAATAACATGATTTATTCAAAAGAGTTACATTAAACCCATAAAAATAGAACTTTTTGTAATAAACCTCTTGGCTCTATAAGCTTATTAGGTTATCTGAGCAGTAAAGAAAAAAGCCCCAATTCAAAAAAGGGGCTTTTTGATCATTAAAGCGCTAGATTGCGTGGTAATTTCGCCACCTAGATATATCTTTTCAAATCTTCGACTTTATCTAATGCCTCCCATGGCAAGTCAAGATCCTCGCGGCCAAAATGACCATAAGCTGCAGTTTGCTTATATATGGGCCTTCGTAATCTTAAGCGATCGATAATCGCTGCAGGTCTCATATCAAATTCCTTCTCCACAATATCTGCAATTTTAGCATCCTCGATTTTACCCGTGCCAAAAGTCTCAACATATATTGACATGGGCTTTGAGACTCCAATTGCGTACGCAACCTGGACCTCCACACGACTTGCAAATCCAGCAGCCACCAAATTCTTAGCTATATGTCGACAAGCATAAGCAGCAGATCTATCAACCTTGGTACAATCTTTACCTGAAAATGCTCCTCCGCCATGTCTACCCATACCACCGTATGTATCCACAATAATTTTCCGACCTGTCAGGCCTGCATCTCCGTGAGGCCCGCCGATTACAAACCGACCCGTGGGATTAATGTATATTTTGGTATTTTCATCTAAAAATTCAGCTGGGATAACAGGTTGGATTACTTGTCGCTTTAGATCTTCAGAAATAGTCTCGAGAGTCACATGCTCATCATGCTGTGTAGAAATTACAACGTTTTCAACTCTTACCGGCTTAAAACCATCGTATTGAATAGTTACTTGAGATTTACCGTCTGGTCTCAAATAAGCCAATGAACCTCGCTTACGTACTTCGGTTAATCGCTTCGTCAATTGATGAGCCAACATTATTGGTATGGGCATGAGCTCAGGCGTCTCATCACAAGCAAAGCCAAACATCATACCCTGATCTCCAGCACCTGTTTGATCATACTCGCTCCCACCTCGCTCACGAATTTCAATTGATTCGCTAACCCCTTGAGAGATGTCAGGAGATTGCTCGTCGATAGAGGACAGCACAGCACAACTCTTAAAATCTAGACCATAGGCTGCGTCAGTATATCCAATTTCCCTAACAGCATTACGAACAACCTTAGGAACATCTACATAGCAATCACATGAAATTTCACCCATTACCAGGACCATTCCAGTTGTAACGGCAGTTTCACAAGCTACACGAGCATTTGGGTCAGACGCCATAATCTCGTCCAGTATTGCATCTGATATTTGATCCGCCATTTTATCGGGGTGACCCTCGGTTACTGACTCAGATGAGAAAAAAGTCGGTTTAGTCATTGTTTACTCCTGTTATTTCGTTCCAAAGATACGGTCTCCAGCATCACCTAAGCCAGGTAAAATATAGCCATGTTCGTTAAGTTTTTCATCAAGTGCTGCAGAATACAGTCTCACATCCGGATGCGTTTTCTGCATAAATTCGATCCCCTCCGGAGAAGCTATAATACTTGCCAAAACGATTTTATTCGCACCACTCTGCTTCAAAATTTCTACTGCTGCGCCCGATGAATGTCCCGTTGCGAGCATAGGGTCGACTAGAATTACGTACTTACCCTCCAAAGAGGCCGGAAGTTTACTGTAATATTCAATAGGTTTCAAGGTTTCTGGATCTCTATATAAACCTAT
>CAZRWM010000200.1:0-2854 GCA_964603885.1 uncultured bacterium | reverse complement strand
TGTCTGCTCTTCTTTTACTGACCTCACAAGGAATACCTTTAATTCATAACGGCCAAGAGTTTGGACGAAGTAAGCATCATAACCATAATAGTTACAATGCATCAGACGAGATCAATCAAATTACTTGGGACGATAAAAAGAAACGGAAGAAATTATTTGAATTCCATAGAAAACTCATAAAACTTCGTCTTCAGCACCGAATATTTCGAATGTCTGAACGGAGTCTAGTTGAGAATAATTTAAAGTGGATTCAAGAGTGGTACGACGTAACCGTACCTCCACAAGTCGCCATGTTTTTGCTTCGCTCCGAGGGCTTCATTGATAGCTACCAGGAAGTGCTTATTATAGTGAATGCTTCCGAAGCTACATTCAAGGCAAATTCTCCACAAGGTAATTGGCATGTGGTCGTACGTGGAGCTGAAGTTTGGACTAAAATCAGTAATATGCCAAGTGTAGATTCGAATATTCTTGAAGTACCTGGCCGAGATTATCTGATGATTGCTAAAATAAGCCAATAATCATGCTAGATTTTTGGAAGCGATTATTATTCGTACAATCAATTTTCTTATGCGGCTTTAACTGGCCAGCTGCTAACGCATTAAAAATGGAATATGAGTCTTGGAAGGCAAGACTTTGCAAGGGGGTACCTAAGTATGCGCAAGGCTTTAATCTCAGTTGTAATGAAAATAAATTAAAACTTAAAATTAAGCTCAGAAATGAGAAACCAGTAACGATCGAGCTTATTCCGCGAGAAATTAAAACGACTCCTCAGCAGCTCGCAATTCCAATTGACTCATATGCAAGCCTTTCGGCTACTCATATCAGCCATCTCGAAAAATTAGACACTATCGACCAAATGGTAGCGGTTTCGAGAATTAAAGATTTAAGTAACACCTCAGTTATACAAAAATATAGGCAAGGTACTCTTAAAGAACTGGGAATGATACAAAATCTTAACACTGAAACCATTCTGGATTTAAGACCAGAGGTAATTTTTGGATATCACTTTGCAGGTATTGAAAATCAAATGAGGAATATTTCCAAGACAGGAATAAAAATAGTTTACATCAATGAGTATTTGGAATCCTCGCCTTTGGCGTATGCAGAATGGATCAAGTTATTTGGGATACTTTTCGATAAGACAGAACTGGCAAACTCCCAGTTTAATGCAATGCGGGATAGGTATTTAAGTTTATCTGCCATGGCATCTAAGCAACTTACCAAACCGTCCGTTTTAGTAAATGTTCCCTATGGTAGTACATGGTTTGTTCCAGCAGGTAATAATTTCATGGCTCATTTGATTAGAGATGCGGGTGGGAGATATATTTTTGATAAAACTACTGGTAGTTTTAATCTGAAGTTAAGTCTCGAATCAGTAATAGAATCTGGCTTACAAGCTGATTTCTGGATTAATCCCGGACAGCATACTCACAAATCATCTCTACTTAAAGAGGATCCTCGTTTCGCACTGTTTAAGGCATTTAAAACTAATCGAATTTTTAATAATACCAAAGCGGAATTAGAACGAAGAACTAATGACTATTTTTCGAGAGGATTATGTAACCCACATCTACTATTGTCCGATCTCATAAAGGTTTTACATCCTCAACTTCTTGCAAAGAAGAAATTAGAATGGTTTCATCCTCTACTAAATTAACATGCGCAATACTATTTGTTTTTTGATACTTGCTCTACTGTTTGCAATTTTATTGATATTAGATTTGAGATTCGGTTCCGTTGACATACCTCTATCAGAAATAAAATCATACTTTCTGATGGGTGAAACTAGCAAAGATACCTGGGCAATAATCCTTGAGGAAGTTCGCATTCCTCGAATCCTTACGGCGATATTAGCTGGTGCCGCTCTAGCTATATCGGGTCTGCTAATGCAGACTTTATTTCGTAATCCATTAGCTGGCCCTTATGTTTTGGGAATTAGCTCTGGTGCAAGTCTGGGGGTAGCTCTCTGGACATTATTCGGATTTGTCATTTTTAGCAATATAAGTGGTCAGCTAGTATTTGCTGCCATAGGCTCTATTGCAGTATTCTCTGTGATTATAATATTCAGTCGTTATATTAGTGATCCTACCGTTCTATTACTAATAGGCTTCCTGCTAGGAACCGTTACCGGTGGCATTGTCAGTTTGCTAGTTTACTTTAGCAATACAGCAGAACTAGAATCGTTTCTAATTTGGTCTTTTGGTAGCTTCGGGAGAGTTCCAAAAGAACAATTATTATTATTTGCAATAGGCATTGGTTTACCAATATTTTTCAGTTTACCTTTTTGTAAAACACTGAATGCTTTCTTAATGGGACCCCAAATGGCTTTAAGTCTTGGTATCTCTTTGGAACGGGTAAGAATGCTACTTATATTACTCAGTAGTGCACTCGCAGCAGTTGTAACTGTGTTTTGTGGCCCTATTGGTTTTCTGGGAATTGCCGTACCTCATCTGTGTCGTGCGATATTCCGAACACAAAATCATTTCATTCTTATACCGGCCTGTGTTATCAGTGGTGCTACTTTCTGCCTACTAAGTGATCTAATATCTCACTGGCCGAGTTCCCAGATCAAACTTCCGCTTAATGCAGTAACGGCAACTCTTGGAGCCCCAATTGTTATGATTGCTATTCTCAAGAGTAATCGTAAAGGACAACGATGAAACTACTGGAGGCTAAGGAACTTGTCGTCGGCTACGGTAATTGTAATTTACACGATGATTCATTGAATTTTAATTGGGAGGCTGGCCAACTGGTCTGTCTATTGGGGCCTAATGGAGTTGGTAAATCTACCTTACTGAGAACCCTTGCGGGTTTCCAAAAACCTGTGAGTGGAAATATTTTATGGCAAGGCACT
>CAZRWM010000199.1:0-2878 GCA_964603885.1 uncultured bacterium | reverse complement strand
TTTAAGTAGACTTGACCATCTTCATTACGCTCAAGCACCAAGGTATTTACATGTGCTGTGTGAAGCCATTTATTAGCCCATTCTTTGAGGCATATAGGGCTAAAATCCTGCATCACATCAAGAAAATCATTGTGATCAAAATTACTGTAGGAATAATTTTTCAATAACCTAACAAGACCTTTTCTAAACTGCTCAAAACCCATTATGAAAATCAGTTGCTGAATCATACTCGCTGCTTTTTCATAGGTAATTGAATCAAAGTTTTGAAAGGCTACATTGGTATCAGGACAGGGGGTCACAATCGGATGAGTAGAAGAGTACTGGTCTGCCTTAAGAGCTCGACCTTTTACCTCCTGTGTAAAATGCAGCATGGACTCCTTAAATTCACTAGCTTGAGTCAAAGCATAATAACCATAGAAGGTAGCCACTGATTCCTTTAGCCATAGATCTCCCCACCACTTCATTGTGATTAAATTTCCGTACCACATGTGCGCCATCTCATGAACCACAGTATTGTAATAGTCCATTTGTTCAGCTCGAGTTGGCTTATGACGAAATAAATAGTCTTCAGTGAATACAACCAAACCTGCGTTTTCCATAGCACCTGCTGTGTACTCGGGGACGAACACCTGGTCATATTTATCAAAAGGGTAATCAATCTCAAAGTGCTTCTCGTAGAAATCCATCGATTGTCTAGATATTTCAAACAATGTGTTTGAATCTAAATACTCCAGCATACTCTGGCGACAGTAGATCTTCATTGGTATCCGAGATTTAGAGTCTTCAATTACCATATATTCACCAGCAATCAGAGCAAATAAATAGGCGGGTAGGGGCTTTGTAGGATTAAAGTGAACATTCTTTTTATCACCTACTATAGCGGATTTAAGAGGTATCGAATTACTCGCAATCTCCCAATCTGCAGGACCCGTAACAGTCAACTCAATGATCGATTTTATATCTGGTTGATTGAAACATGGGAATACCTTATGACACTCGAAAGGCTCTAAGTCGGTGTACAAATAGGTATGTTTGCTACCTGGACTAATATAACGGTGTAACCCAACTCCTGTTTTATCGTAGCAGTTTGTAAATTCCACACGAAGAGTATGACTACCAGTCAAGCCATCAGCAAAGATAGCGATCTTGTGGTTATCATGAACGAAAGCCACCTCTTCGCCATCAAGCTCTACTTTATGAACCTTATGACTGATGCAATCCAGTAAGAATTTTACCCAAGGATTTTTGATATTTATCTGAAGCTCAACCCAGCCCTCAAAGGTATTGGCCTTCTTATCACTGATGTCCAAATGCACGCGCATGTGGGGAACTTCCAGCTGACGGAATCTCGCTTCTGCCAAATCATGACTTAGATTGTCTTCCACACTCATGAACGCTCCTAAATCTGCTAAACAAAGTGAATTGCAGATTCTTAACAGAGTCCAACTATATAAGGCAAGCAAATTCTAAAACTAATCTAATTTGATGTCAGAAAGTATGTATGAACCGGCATCTGTACCGATCAAAATCTTATGCGTTTCGTCGGTGTTCTCAATGAGAGTTATACTATGAGTATTTAGCTTTACAGTGTCATCCACTGCAGTGAAGGAAGTGCCGCCATCCCGAGAGCGATAAAGACCTTGCTCAGTACCTATGTAAATTAAATGATTCAATGCATTACTAGAGGTAATTATCAAAGAACTTAAAACACTAGGCGCAAAATCAGGACTGGTAAGGTTAGTTATACTCGTACAGTCATTCGCTGCACGATACAAGTCACCCTCAGCAACTAAATACAACCCATTAGAATCACTAACTATATTGATTTGAGAAGCAGAATTCACACTACAACTCGAGTCGATAAAAATCAAATTGCTCCAATCTGCTCCCGATGAATGCGCCACGCCAGTTGTAGTAGCCACAATAACATTTGAGGTATCTCCTACAATCGCTGTGACGGTAACAATACCAAGTCCATTCGAAGAAGTAGCAAAATTTGATCCCCCATCACTAGTTTGAAATAAACCATAATGTTCGGTTCCAACCAGCACAACATCCGAATTAATTGGATGAAAAGCAACACTAGTGACATGAGTATTGCTTGTGGTAATTGGTAGCGACAAAGTACTCTTTGTACCGCTGTAGTCCATGGTGGATACTCCTGTGGTTTCACTACCCACAAACAGGTCATCTTTAATCGGATGTGGCTCCACAAAGGTATAGGTCGAGATAGGAGTAGCTGGGCTGATAAGTAACCAATTATCGCTAGCTACGTTATACTCATAAATCCACATTTCTGTTAAAGCCCAAACGGTACTTAAATCACTGTTTCTGGATGATACATAAGAGACCTTAGCCGGAAAAATACTCGTCAAATCATTTTGTGAATAAGGGTCAGAATTAATGTTTAAAATTTTATGCAGCGAGGCATTCGAACCAATTATTATTCTATTAGAATTATCTGTGACAGCTGATATTGCTGTGTAGTTGGAATCAGGAAAACCAGCACCAGTAGCTTGGTGACTTTTATTCCAAGAACTTCCGTTATCTGTACTTTCGAATATACCGGAGGCGGATGCTGCAAAAATGACTCCAGCGGTTGTTCCAAAAGCAATTGCATTGACATCTCCTGTGCTCAAAGTATCTGAAGTAATCGTCGTGAGAGAACTAGTCAAGTCAGAGCTTAAACTAGTAGACCTCAAAAAGTTATTATCAGTTAGTATGAACAAAGTCTCGGGTTGCCCTGAAGGCTGCGAAATCTCTAATATGTTCGGCTCATCAGTAAGTTTGGATGACCAGGAAGTACCATTAGAATTAGAGTGGAAAAGTCCGCTCTGCATGGCTGCATATAAACGCGAGGTATCACTTACAAAAAATA
>CAZRWM010000198.1:0-2893 GCA_964603885.1 uncultured bacterium | reverse complement strand
TTTGCTGAAAACTTGCATTTACAATTTCATTCACTCGTACCGGATCAGATACATCCTTATCACGCTTTAATAAGAGGTAGTGATAATCTATTTGTAACATATTTTTGGAATCCATTTTGTAGTGAAAACCATACCCTAAATCTTTTTTAGATTGTGAATAAGATAAAACATTTAATATATCCTGCAGCTCGCTTATTGGGAGACTGCTCGTAAGTTGAGAAATAATTTCTGCCTCGCTAAATTCGGCAAAAGCTGAAAATAATAGCTTTGGTCGAAGCTGACGCGTTGCAATGAGCTGAAATCCTAACTCTCGATCGCCAACTCCTCCGAATTGAATTTCAGCAGCAGGGTCAAAATTAAAAACGGCATTATTGAAAGTTATATTTGAAAAGCGTTTATTGATTCCGGAGCCAGTATTTCTACGATAATTTAATTGATACGCATACTGATTACGACCTTTATTGAATCTTGATATCGGGCCTCTAAGCCCAATAAAATCTGTTTTTACATTTAGAACACCGCGTCCGAAGTTGTAATTACGCTGAAACCGGTCTGCTAACAAGGTTACTTTTTTATTAACGCCAAAACGAAGTCCAAAGCCGATTCCATCCATATCACCAGCAGTTTCAGAATTAATACTCAAAGATTCTTTAACATCAAAAAAGTCTAAACTATCATTTACTTTAAAGTATTTAAGACTAGTCTCAAGCTGCCCTTTAGGCAATAGTAGGGCGGTAGGAGCATCTCCTATCAAATCCAAAAACGCTTCGTACTTAGCTACACATAAAAAAGTAGACAAAAATATCAGTAAATTTATTTTTCTTACATTCACGCTCTGGCTATCGGACTAAGACAAAATTTATGTAGATTAAAGTGTTTTTGAATTTAGTAATAGCAAATAGAGTATACAAAAAAATATTAATTATGGACTAATTTGTAAGGATGGTATTGTGAAGGTATCAATTAAATCATCGAAACCCTGAACCCTGATCTCAGGAATATCTCGCAATCTTACCTCGATCAGCAAATTATACCCCTTGGAATCCGGAAAAATGGTACCTGAAGCCGCCTCTCCCTTAGCTATGAGTTCCCCAAGAGGAATTTCCATATAACCGGTAGAAGAAATAAATCGATCTGCAGACTGATTAATAGTCGTCACATTCAATATACTTCCATCGGGGGACTGCCTTAAACCTTGTATGAGAGCGCCTTGAGGGAATACCATCGTAAATGGAGATCTAGAATCAATCTGTACAGGATTCACAGTGGCCTCGATCATATCATCAATTGCTCTTTGGACTTTAATACTTAAAACACCTTGCGCGGGCGCCTCAAAACGATTTTGACTTAGATCGAAGCGAACTGTGGAAGGTATAGAAGTCAAGATCAACCCGACTCCCTGTGATGACGTAATCTGGGCCACACCACTTGAAACATTATTAATCTCTGCAGAATAAGAATCTAAATACACTTGTGAATCTATAAGAATGTTAGAAGATTGATGAACTTCCACCGCAAAAGATGCGGGCTTAAAAGAAGCATTACTTGTGCTTAATGCAGACATAGCCCTTCCAAAAAAATCACCAAAAGAATTAGGGGAAGTAGATAGTATTTCAGACACGTTACTCAAATCTTGAAAGACCGTTCCTTTAGCACTAAAGATATCCTGACCCCTGGAAACCTGACCCTCGATCTGTTTACAAAAATTCGCAATTTTATCGACTACAGAATCCCCCGCTTGACCTCCTGAAGCCACCCGTATCATTTCATTCATGAGCTGAAACAAAATACCATCACCATTTGATTCTATAGTTTCAGAGGACTGTCCGGAATATTGGATGGAATTAATGTCAATGCCAGCAGTCGCAGTCGCTGTAAAAAAGGGGCTAACAGCACTTAGGGTTAAATCGGCCACTTTTCTGCCCGGACTCTGTGATTTTGCATAACTTACTATACTGCTGAAAGGATTAATATTAATTCTAGGCTGGATTTGGTTAACATTTCCCGAGTCTAATTCCAGTACACCAAAAAATCGACTCGAGCTATTTAAACTAGGACCTCCCAATCCATTCTGCCCACCAGATACTTCAAAGAAAACAATACTGGTGTTCGAACTAAGTGAAACGGAAAAGGGGCTAATCTTACCATCTGTCCCTGTAACCAGCGTGCCAACATTCAAAATACCACTAAGACTACCATTTTGAATGCCACTACCTATTTTGAGGTTTGAATTAATTAAGATATCGTCTACTGCTAAAACCTCTTGAATTTCAAGAGTTTTATTACTATCACTCTGCGAAACGGAGTCTAAGCCCGTACCTGTTGGAGCCCCACAACCAATAATAAAAAGTGCAGTTATTTGACCTATAACAAAATAAATGATTCTCATAATGCTGCATTTTAATCTTAGTAAGCCACGAGTTCAAAAGATTCTCTATATGGTTGCAAGGATTAAATAGTCGTGGTAAGTGTGAGTGTATGAAAAAAATCTTATTTTTCCTTCCGGGTCGAATAATTTCCATACTTCCCCGAGGCTTACAAATTTGGTTGGGACATCGCGTAGGTGATATAGCCTTTATCCTGATGAGCCGGCGCCGAAAGATAACTATCAGAAATATGCAAATTGCCTTTCCAGAAAGAAACTCCAGAAGATTAGCTAGAAAATGTTTTCAACATTTTGGATGTTCAGTATTAGAAACTTTTTGCTTACCTTATTTTGCTACCACCTTAAAGAAATGGTTACGCTTTGAGGGTATGGAAATTTTTCAAAAACTTCGTAGAGAAGGACAAGGGGTAATTCTTCTTACTAGTCATTTTGGAAACTGGGAAGTTATGAGCTGGTGTGCACAGTTTGACCTCGAAGTGAGTGGACTTTACCAGCGATTGAGTTTTG
>CAZRWM010000197.1:0-2899 GCA_964603885.1 uncultured bacterium | reverse complement strand
CGGTCAATTTTCAGATTTTGATTCATTAATTAAATTGGGCGAAACAGCAGCTAGACAAAAACTTCCACAAATAAAAGAGATACTCGCGAATAAAGGTATTAAGGTCAGCAAATCTATTAATCGTATCGATACAGAGGAATGGTCTAAACCTATTCGTATAGAGCAAATTACCATTGAAGGACTTGATAAAGACTTAACTAGGTATATAGAAAAAGAATTTGGTAATAAATACCCTTTAACCATGACTCAGGATCAAATTGAGGAAATTGTAGACCGTGTTTATGGGACTGATGTATTTGATTGGGTGAGCTACGAAGTGCATGGGCATCATCTTGTTCTTAAATTAAGACCAAAAGAATCGCGCGACTTAAATATTGGTTTAAACTATAACAGCGACGAACGACTCTCGATGCTAATCAACACAAGATTAAGATTAGTCGGTTTAAAGACACTGAAAAGCGAATTAGATATTAAGTTGGGGCAGTGGAACGAATTAGAAAGTCATAATATATTCATTCTAAATAAAAAAATAACCAAACACACCAGCCTGCATAATCTAATTAAAATTCGAGAGTTTGATGTTTCACATGCTGATAATTTGGCTCCAGTAGACTTTCATGAGTATATGGGGGAATTTTCTCTACAGACTTCGGCAAACAATAATCGTAGATGGCTTTTGGGAATAAGAGGAAGACAAATTCATTTGAAGGACGGATTTCCTCATTTAGACTTACAATCACAAGAGGATTTATGGCAGATTTTTGCTGGCTTTCACTATGATAGTTTAGATGTGAGTACATTTCCAACAGAGGGTACTCTGTTTTATTTAGACTATGAGTATGCGCATGAAGATATGAATGATGTAAGTGACTTTTCGAGACAAAGTTTTAAGTTTGCCAGATATAATAAATTAAATACGAACAGTAGTATTTTTGGAATATATAAAGAATCTCGAGCAGAGGGTCCAGTTGTTAGTTTGCATGCAAAAACATACCTGGGTGGACAGTCTAAATTTTTGTGGGATCATACTTCATTTCTTGGTTATAAAAGACTCTCTTCAAGAGGAAATTATTCACAAAGTCTGTTGCTTGGTTATCAAAATGAAATCGCCCCAGATTTGTATTTTAGGGCTTTAATTAATGCAGGGCTCGCTACCGATAATAAATCAGACTTATATGAATACTCGAAAATGAAGCAAGCAGCAGGTTTCGAATTGGGCTATAAAGCCCGTTATGGCTCAGCAAAAATAGGTGTGTATCATAATCGTGAAGGAACCTATTCGTTGTATTTCGATCTAGGACACAGATTTTAGTGAAGTGCTGGATGAGATTCGATAGTATCTAGATAATTTTTACTTTGCTCTCTAAGTGAATTTAAGGTGCCCTCGTCCATTTTATCTAATTGTCTGTAAATCATAGACATCCTCGGATTTGAGGCTAGTAATTCGCGATGCTGATCTATGAAGTTCCAGTATAAATAATTAAAAGGGCAGGCATCATCACCTGTTTTATTCTTATAGCTGTACTTACAAGTTCTACAATAATCACTCATTTTGTTTATGTAATTAGCGCTAGCAGCATAGGGTTTAGAGCCAAGAAAACCACCATCTGCAAAAAGTGCCATACCAAGGGTGTTTGGTAGCTCCACCCACTCTACGGCATCGACGAAAACTTCTAAATACCAATCGCAGACTTTTTGAACATCAAGTCCCGCCAGAAGAGCAAAATTACCAGTAATCATTAATCTTTGTATATGATGCGCATAAGCATATTTTGAAATCTGATTAACCGATTGATCAAAACAATTCATTCCCGAGTCGCCTGTCCAAAAAAAGCTGGGAACGGAGCGTTTAGCTTTCAATTTGTTGAGGACTTTATATTGTGGCATTTTTAGCCAGTAAATCCCTCTAATATATTCTCGCCAACCAAGTATTTGCCTTATGAAACCCTCACCGCTTGATAATGAAATTTTGTCATCTAAAACTAACTTTTCAACATCTTTCAATAGTGGTAAAGGATCAATTATTCCTAAATTTATTGCTGGCGACATCAAGCTGTGAAATAAAAACGGCTCGTGGGATTTCATCGCGTCTTGGTATGGACCAAAAAAATTCATGTAGTTTTCAAGAAAATAATCCCACAAGCTTCTGGCCGAAGATACATCTAACGGGTAAGTCTGAGGGTTGATTTCGCCAAAGCTACTGGGGAAAGTTTGTTCAATTTCTTTTACAAGATCTAACTCTTCCTGTGATAATTTCTGTCTAGGACGCTTTGGTATTGGAGGATCTCCCTTATACTTTTTGCGATTATCGTGGTCGTAATTCCATTTTCCACCAACGGGGGATCCCTCCTGATCCATTAGTAAACCTGTTTTCTTGCGCATTACGCGGTAGAAAAACTCCATACGTAACTGTTTCTTGCCTTCCGCCCATTCCTTAAATTCGTCGACGGTGCTGATGAACATAGGGTTTTCTAATGTTACAACTTTGAAGTTTGCTAACTTCGAAATTATTCTTTCGTAAAAAGCCAATTCACCTGGTCTAAATAAAATTATTTTTTGAGGTTGAATTTTTAACACAGTTTGAAGAAGGCAATCTGCTAGTGTGTCTTTTTGTAGTTTAAGATATGTAATATCAGCATTTTGTTTCAATTTTGACGCGAATCGACGCATGCAGATGAAGAAGTAAGCAATTTTGGTTCGATGTTGGCGTTGAATTTGGCTCTCGTGCAGAGATTCAATCATCACGATGTGATCTACACTGGGATCAAACTGACAAGAATCTAGAAACTTTAAATTGAGTTGATCTCCAGCTAAAAAAATCAGATGCCTTATTTTTTTCATACGTGCAACATATCAAGGATTCTAGAACTAAATAATTTTTGCGCCAATAAGATACCTG
>CAZRWM010000196.1:0-2907 GCA_964603885.1 uncultured bacterium | reverse complement strand
TATTAATCTCTAAGCCACCAAAGCAGTTTTCACTCAATACACTTCAGTATTTCAAGGCAGTATTTGTGTGAAAGAACCAAAAAATAAAATTCATTGAAAAGTTGATTAAAAATATTTAACGATAATTTACAGATACTCGTGATGTTGGCAAAACCATTAAACGGAAAATGACTCGGTACTCGTACCCTCAGGTAAATGACACGTTAGGGCTAAGAAATTAACCTAATTAACTGTTCAATTTATCAGCGTTCTTAGAGGGCAATTTGAGAAATCCGAGGCATATAGGGTGCTGCCAAAGATAGCGCTACCAAATCTATTACATATTTATCACGGAGTTAAGCGGGGAATAAAAATAAGGTATGAAACTGACCCTAAAATATAAGTACTGTTAGTCCTGATGTATTGTATAGCATCGTTAAGTTTCAATTTATCTGCTAGACAGAACCTGAGTGTTAACCAACTGTATTTACAAAAGCTGTAAACACAAATGATTTAGGGAGAAAAATATGTGAATTTACAGTTTAATAATAACTTTCTAAAACAGATAGCCAAGTGTCGTAAGATATGATGAATCAAATATTTCAGCCATGTCAAATTTACAATGGGGGTATTTCGAAGTTATATTTTCAAAACTCAAATCTGAAAGTATAACTTAAAATACATATATCAATATGGAGCAACATGAATCTCATGAAACTCATTAATATCTTTATATTTTCGATCTGCATAGCAATGTGTAACAACTTAGACGCTCGGTCTAGCAAGGATAAAAGGGAGAAAATTAGTAAAAAAGAACGAAGAGAAAAGCGCAAGCGAAGTAGGACCCAAAAGAATTCAATTATTGATCAGAATACAGAGTCCTCCCAACACCATGCTTCAATGAATCATGCTATGCCTGCTGAATTCGAATCAAATAAAAAAAATGGGAATTGGAACGATTCAAAGACCTGGAATAAAAACGCCATACCCGCCGCATGTTGCTCTGTTGTAATTAAACAAAATCAAACCGTCAACATCAGTGGAGATGTGAAAGTAAAACATATTACAGTTCAAGGTAGTCTTATATTTTCGAATAGATTTGATACAAACCTTGAGGTACAAACCATTATTATAGAGAAAGGGGGTAGCTTAGAAATCGGATCAGAAAAAAAGACGTTCCCTAAAAAACGAAATGTCTCCATTAGTTTTATTGCTCTTGATAAATTTGACACAAAATCTGAAATGTTCACCCATCAACTTGGGTTAATTAATCATGGTGGAAAATTAATACTCAATGGAAAAAAAATCACACGAATCGCAGAAATAGAGTCTATAAATAACCAAAGAGTTAAATTTACAGAAAGGGTAAGGGGATGGAATTCAGATGATGAATTACTTTTCCCTGCCACAAGATTTTTAAGAAATGAAACACTTTCAAATGATATCCGATCTATTGAAACAATTGATAAAGACACAGTTAATCTTAAAAACTCCCTAGGGAATAAAAATTTACCCAACCGACACAAAACATTAGTTGGAAACTTATCTAGCAATATCACTATTCAATCAAGAAGCAATAATATAAATGAGAGAGGCCATGTAATGATTATGGCCACGGATAATACTAATGCACCGTGTGGTGAAAATATAATAAGCGGAGTTACTTTTAAGAATTTAGGAAGAACAAATAAACAAGAAATAACTTCTGTAACCAATCAAAAAATGATGTACCCACTTCATTTTCATCATTGCGGTCACACAAAAAATTATACAGTCAAAAATAATGTTATTTGGGGTAGTCCCGGATGGTCATATGTGAATCATAGAAGTAACGTAAGTTTTATAGACAATATAGCCTTTGAGTTTAAAGGAGCTGGATTCGTAACAGAATTTGGTGACGAGAGAGGAACCATAAAAGGCAATTTAGCTTCTGGTGGACAGGGTTTATCTGATAAAAAAAATAATATCATTTATCCCTACCGGCGTTTGTATATCACCAAAGGTGCAAAAGCCCGATTGGAGAAAGCCGATCTTGGTTTTCATGGCGATGGATTTTGGATGACAAGCCCATTTGTGGATGTAGAAAATAACATTGCTGCTGGTAACCATGGTTCAGGTTTTACTTGGTATTTGCTGGGTGTGGATGATTTGATAAAAAAAGATGTAGCCAATGGAAAGGCTGTATTAGGTTCTCACACATTAAAACAAATGCCATTAGCTGCTCAGAAGAAGCTTGGTAATATTAAACCGAAGCGTTGGTATAAAGCATATGGTTCAAACCATTACATTCACCAAGATCTACCCTTATTCGGCGATATTAAAGATAATCTAGCATATGCCAATCATGTGGGTATACGAATCCGGTACGTTGCTAGTATAAATCTTGTCGCAGCATCTCATTTTTTAGGTATCAAAGGTAATGAAATAGTGAAAAAGCATATCGATGGTGAGAACGAGGCCAAAAAAGTTCATATTTATCCTAGTCAGATAAAAACAAGCACTTTATTAAATAATGAAATTGGTCTGCACTCGACCTATAGTTCGAATATTACTTATGATGGATTACAAATCAGTTCGAACCAGTACAATTTGCAGAGAGAATATGATAATGGCAAAAATTACATGTTAAATGATGCTCCAACAGGGATTGAATTGAATCATACATCTAATAAAAATCACATTATCAAAGATCTGGAAGTTTCTGGCTATCCGATTTGTATGAGGGTATCCAAAAAACTCGTTACATATAAGCGAGACAAACTTAAGGATTGTAGTAATCAATACCGCGAATTTGAGCTCGATCAGAATAAGGTTAGAAATATTAGAAAATAAAGAAAAACAAAAGCTTTATTTGTCTGAGATCAACTATTGAATAGATAAGTTCATTGACCAAACTTTTCGAGGGCTTTTTCCTCAATTAATTGTGTT
>CAZRWM010000195.1:0-2953 GCA_964603885.1 uncultured bacterium | reverse complement strand
GAATATCAGGCCGCGATTAAAAGCTTCGAAGCTGAAAAGTGGCAGATCTCACTAACGGGCTTTTTAAAAGTCAAAGACACCGGCTTAAATTTTAGCGACCTGGACAGTTTCATTATCGAATGTTTTTACAGACTCTCAAAATATGAGGAAGCTATTACGCGTGCCAAAGCTTATCTTAATGTATTTACCGATAATCGGGAAATTTTATATTTTCTCGCTCGTTCACACGAAGCTTTGATTCCTCAAAACGAGGATAACCGGGAATCGGCAATGCAGACTTATAAAAAGCTGATAGGCATTGAAAAAAACTTTCTTGATTCTCAGAATCGATTAGCTCGATTACAAAGGGATAAGTGGGTTCCTATAATTTTCGTCGTGCTTATAATATCGATTTTTATCACGCTATTTATATGGCTCTATAAAACGCGTAAAATTCGAGCTAAATATGCTTATATGACCAAAGTTGATAAACTTTTAAATTCGAGTAACTATCAAGAGCTAGCAGTAATTTTCGAAGACTTTTTCAAGATCGATTTTACGATGAAAGAAACCTTAAAATACATACCAAACTTTATGTTAGCCATGGTTGAGACTGGACGCTTTGATCAATGTCTTGATTTGGGTCCCAAAGTCTTAGGGGTAATGCCGGAGCATCGACAGGTTAATGTTTTGATGGGTCGTGCCCATTATCAAAAAGGGAAAATAGACCCCTCCTCTATTAAATTTTATCTAGCACTTTTGGATTCTGAATATATCACCGATGAAATAATTTCATGGGCTGGCCATAAGATCCTCGAACTTGACATTAACAAGAAAAAAAGTCTACCAATCTTGAAAGCATTCAATGCCATTTACCCTGAGAATGCTGAATGTCGGAAAATTTTAATAGAATATCTCGATAAAGAAAAAATTATAACTCCACAGCTTCTTAAAATGTTGGAAATGGAGATACAGTACAATGAATCTGATACCCGTTGCCGCATACGATTGGCTGAACACTACCTGAAGAGAAAGAAACTTGATGAGTGTATTAAACTTTGCGAAGAAGTAATTAATCTTGATATCAACGATAAAAAATTACATCCAATTCTTTATTCGGCTTATGAGGCAATGAATAACTTGACCGCCTTAAAGCCACTTTACGATTCACTGTTACAACTATACCCAAACTCAATAACTCTTCAAGAAGCTCAAAATAAAATTGCAATTGCTACTGCCCAAAGCGAAAAGTCGAAAACTGATTTAAATTCCTACCGAAATAATGAAGAAGATAATTCGGAAAGCAGTGAATCCTAAGTTATGCATATCTATATTGTTTTTCTCTGCGTCGTATTCCATTTGATACCTACGCAAAACTTTGCGATTAACTCAAATATATCGCAGTCAGAAAATTCGAATTACTTTTTAGGTCAGCAATTTTTTCTCAAAGGTGATTTTGCAAAGGCATTAAAGCAGTATGAACGTTCGTTAACTTATGACCCAAATCATGTTGCCTCTCATTATGCAATTGCAAAAATACATTTCTTATCAAAAGATTCCGTTTCAGCATTCGAGTTTTTTCGTAATACATTATCACTGAAGAAAAATTTTAAGGATGCACCCGCATTATTTAATCAGACACTTACAATCATTCAAGCAAATTATGATCCCAATAATAAAAATCCCAGACAAATTAGCGCTCAAATATACTTAGACTTCAGATCTGGACGAATTGAGATAGCCAAACGCCAAATTGACTGGCTAGTTAAATCTCATCCCAATTTTGCAATGGGATGGGATCATTTAGCCAATTATTATTACAGATTAAAAGACCTGAGTAAGTCATTAACTTACCTAAGGAAAGCCCTCAGTCTTGAACCTACAAATCCAACAATCTTTAAACATTATGAATCTACCTATTACCTTAAAAATCATGAAGTTATACCCAAAAAAGATCTTGGGTCTTCAGCGAATAAAAAGCTTCTTGATGAATCTTTTGATAATGCTCTGATAGATACTTTTATTACCAAGGAAATGGGTCAAAATGCTCGTTTTGAAAACAACAAAATAGATCTTAAATTCTCCCCTAAACTTGAAAATAAGGTACCAAAATCTTCAGCAAACGATAGTAAATTTTTTAGTAAGTTACTCTCTAAACAAAGTAAATCAATCCCAGTCAAAACTAAGGAAACAGAAAAGAGACAAAAGAAATCAGAGATCGAGCTAAAGCCTGTTTATGAACCTCTCCCAGAAATTAGTATTGATCGAAATATTGAAAAGGATAATCTGATTAAAAGAGCGAACGATGCTTTCGAAGACAAAAACTGGGTGATGGCCGCGACCTCATACGGGATTTTAATCGAGAATAATCCTGGAGATAAATTTTTTAGCAATCGATTTGAAGAGTCCAAAATATTTGATGATTTCGAGCGTAAATACCGAAAGGCTAGATTAAAACTGCAGCGTGCCAAAAAATATCCAAGTCAGCTTGAGGAAGTCAAAGAGAGTTTTAGAAAATTAGACACGCGTGTGTACAACAAACTGCACAAGAAAAGTAGCTTCGACAGATACCTCGCCTCCATTGCTTTTGCGCAGAAAAAATTTGAAGAAGCCGAAGCATTATTTCGTTCGTGGTTACGTCACGAACCTGATGATTTAGAGAGTCACTATTATCTCCTGTTATGTTTAGATGCATTAAAGAAATATGATAGTAGCTACGAAGTTTATTTGACTGCAATAAAAATCGACAAAGCTAAGTTTTTAAAACTAAAAGGTGTTGGGAGGATAAGATTAAAACTATATCTCTTTCGCTACTGGTGGGTATTACTGATAGCTCTAGTTATCTGGGGCTTAATTACCGTGGGATATACGAGTAAAAAAATCATCGCGAGACGAGAGTATGCGGATCGTAAAAACCGACTCCAAAATATACGGAATTTAGGAGCAGATAAAAACTGGTTAGAAATGATTCGCG
>CAZRWM010000194.1:0-2955 GCA_964603885.1 uncultured bacterium | reverse complement strand
GGAACTCCCACAATCTTCTGGGATCATTATTTCGAATGGGGTGATTTCTACCGAGCTAAAATTCGGGAATTGGCAGAAATGCGTCATGGCTTGAATATTCACCGTGAGAGTAAATTGCAGATTCTGGAGGCCCGCAACAATCTTTATGTAGCTAATGTGGACAACAAACTCATAATCAAGATGGGTTCTCTAGCTTACGACCCAGGTTCAGAATGGGAGTCGGCAATTTCTGGGCCCGGTTACTACATCTGGGTAAGGAAGTTCGACTAGAGACATTTCTAGGATTTGGGCTTCAAGCGCGACAGATTAATTCGGTGGATCTCAATTCCCTTATCTTCAGCGGGACTTAATAGATACAGAAAAGGCGCCTTGTAGACACTTGATCGCGTCATGTACCAGGGGATTACTTTGAGGTTCAGTTTTTTATTGGTAAGAACCTTACCCTTATTATCTACCGCCATATAGTGGCTCCAAAGGTTTTGTTGTTCACCATGACTTATTAATAAAGCATCGAGGCTCTTAGCTCCTGCGTTTAATACCTCAATGGCATCATAGCCACCCAGTGGGCTGTTTGCGAAAGTAAGTTCTGCAGCAAATTTACCATCTTTTTGATGTAGGCGATAAAAGTTTATAAGCTCTGGTTTAGAGTCATGCGATTGGAAACCTAAAACAGAGTTTGAGGGTCCCATTAGTGATGTGACACTGTAGCCAGATTCTTCAGATGGTGGTTTGACGATCTCTGTAATTTCTTTTTGAGGATAGATCTTAAAAAGACTGCCAGAAACGCGGTCCAACGAAAATACTTCACTAGAATCTTGGACTTGAAGTCGGTCAAAATAAAGGTCACGACCCTTTACTTTTAATGAGGCTACCACCTCATGCTTATTTGTCTTGTAATCGCTCAGGATAAGCTCCTGAGCCAAGCTATCTAGATAGAGGACCTTGGTTGAACTGAGGATATGAAAATCAACAAATTCGACTTCGCGATTTTCGAAGCTGGGTAGTTTTAAGCTAGCCCCCAAATTACCTTTTGCATCAAGAATAAGAAGCTTTTGCTTGAAAGGGTCCAGAAACTGAAAACGATGATCTTTACTTACTCTGAAGCTAACTGGACCTTCTACCATGGGTGCATAATCATCTTGGGTTTCTTGACTGATCATTTCTGCATGTGAGCCTAATGAGCCCTTATCTGAGCCAAAATCTACAGAAATGATAGTGGAATGAATCATAGGCTGAGCATTACTCAGACCTACAAAGCTGATCAAAAGAAGTAACTTTATGATCATGGTTAGTCCTTTCGTATATCAACTGTAAAGCCACGCCAGATCCGCATAAAATCTGAACGGCGAATGACTTTTCTCCGGCCATTGCCAGCAGGGTCGTTGACGATTACGTCGCCTGCACTATCAAAACCACGAATAACCATGATATGTCCATTAGAGTTCCAGCTTCCGCCACCTTTGTAACGGATGCGGCCCGCTACACTGATTATTTGCGGTCTACCAGCTTTAATCATATTTTTAACAGTATTCAAATTATTCGTCCAAACTTGTTTAGTGCCCTTAAATCCAAGCCTTTTAGCAAGGTTTACCATCGGGGCATAAGCTGCGCCGGCACCCTTCGCATAAATCTGACCACGGTGGCTACTACTTTGAATTCGCTTACCATTACTGGGATGAGTCATGGCAATCCAATCGCGTGATTTTCGTACTCCGTGATAAGCAAGAACAATTTGCATAGAAGTTGGGCCACAATAGGCATGAGGTCGCCAACTACTACCATCTCGTGAATATGGGTCACGTCCTCTCTGGGCAAACTCAGGGACTCCTCGAATCTCAACATGACTGCCTCTGGTTACAACATTATTGCCCAAACGGCTGGTATCCACACTAGAATGACTACTTGGATGAATAGGACGAGGATTGATGACAGCAGGAAGAGGGGGCTGTTGTGGATTATTGCTGGGTTTGTTGTTCGAGCTATCAGGAACGGGTAAATCAGGGTTATTACCTAGTAACTTTACATAGGATTTATATACCCAGCCAACCCTAGCTCGATAATTAATCTTATACCAATTTTTATGACGACCTAAGATTTCAAATCGCTGCCGATTACGAAGAATGCCAATTACAGAGTTATTTGTACCCGGACCCGATCGTAGATTCAAAGCAGAATGAATATTAGTTACCTCTCCCATTTGTATTTCTTGTCGCACTGCGTTCGCGTAAGTATCTGGGACGGCAATATGGATCCATCGATCGCTCATATTTAAGAACATGAACTTATCGCCACGTTTAGCAATATACATTTCTCGATGACTAGTAGATGGACCTTTACGTACCCTTGCATAAGATGAGGTAACAACAACTACTCCATCGTTAACTTGTACAAGGCTCGCATGAATATAGGCTTGGATTTCTGTGGGCATTGGCCCGATCTCAACTCGCCGCCACGGCTCATATGAAACAACATGCTTTATCTTTTGACCACTATCTAATTGTTTCAACTTCAAACTGATATCGGAGGGAAATGCATATAAAAAAGCCTTGCGAGTCATAACCACTTGCTTACCCTCAAGTTTGCAGTCATCAAAATGACAATAGCCTTTTTGAACTACTAGATAGTTGGGCACTAATACCTGCATCCATTGTCTATACTCACTGACTTTGCGAAATTCGGCTCCGTAATGGACGGTTGCAAGTCGAAGCGAATCTGTACTCGGACCTTGTCTAACATTTGCTTCAGCTGCAGTTATCTTAAAATTATCGCCTCTATTCTTACCTAGAGAGGAATGAATATAGAGCTTCATAAAATCAGATTGAGATGAGTCTATTGCCCCTATATAAAA
Source organism: uncultured bacterium (assembly GCA_964603885.1). Taxonomy (GTDB): domain Bacteria; phylum Muiribacteriota; class UBA6191; order UBA6191; family UBA6191; genus JAYZAC01. Next base: position 107 of record CAZRWM010000194.1, on the reverse strand, counting down.
GCCCGAATTTTTAGTTCCCCCACCTTGTTTGTTTTGGATAGTAACGGTGGTAGTACTCTTGGAAATATCATCAAGAGTTAGGTCTGAACAAACAGAAGTTTGAACCC
>CAZRWM010000193.1:0-2969 GCA_964603885.1 uncultured bacterium | reverse complement strand
AGACATAAAAATCACCTGGCTGTTCTAACCTTATGCGCGAACCTGAAATATTAGTCGATGAGAATTCTCCATAGTTAAATCTGTGTTGATCAGACCAATCAACTATGAAAGTAGCTTTTTGAATTGGACCCACAGAAAATTTAACTACCGAAGGGAACGGATAATTATACTCGAAGCTTTGATTCATAACTTTTTGCTGCAATGACTGATCGTTATACAACATGGTAATTCGCGCCATTTTCACCAATTTGTCCGTTCTTCCAGCCAAGTTTCTGGGTATTAAATCCACAATAAAATAGTTGTTACTATCAATTTCTGTTTGATCTGGAACAGCGATACAGAGTGCATTAGTTTCGCCTACATCGGAAGCTCTCGAAACATAGTAATCAGGCCATCCATCCATGTTGACATCAGTCCAAGCGATGTGTCTATTGTACCCTGGTCCGCTAGGTCCACAAGTAGGTGGGATTGTCAAATCTGAATTTCCCACTGAATTAACCCCTTCAAAGCGCATTTCCGCCAAATAAATTAGGTCATTATTCATGACATTAATGTCTGCGTAGCCGTCGTTGTTATAATCCAGTATAGCTCCTGATAAACTATATCCGCCTTCCATTGTAGCTACATTAGGATCTAATATGGGTAGGGCTGCTTGCGTAAACAAAGGTTCTTCACTACCGACTGTTGCACTAGTAAAAAATAATACGTTCGATATAACAGGCAACGGACCAGCTTGATTAACTGTAGTACGATCATTAGGGTCTCTTCCTACCAGATAATAAATATCTTGTGTTCCGTCCCGATTTACATCGCCCGTTATAACATCATTCTCCGCCAATATCGGCGCGAACAACAGTCCATTTTCTGCTTTAGAGTTAAGTTCTCGGTTAATAGCCGCGTCTGTCACACCGCTTAACAAGAGCTTATCCGATTCATCGACATTCATTATTAAAAGATCAGGTTCGAGATCATCATTCAAATCCGTATTCAATACTGCCCTTGGTTCAAATGGATTTGCAAGATCAGTCAATAGAGATCTCAAATTACGTAGGTCATTTTCATTATCTGCTGGAGTTACTTCTGGAAGGATAAATTTAGTGCCTGTACTGATTCCAGACAAAGTCGTTCCGTAATACATCTGAGATGAATTTTGATCTAAAGCCGTGGTGTTAGGATCATTACTATTTAAGTCGGCGGCATTGTCCGCGCTATTAAGAACATAAATATCCTTCACACCATCTTTGTTCCAATCAGCAAACTCAACTTTTCTACCATTACCTGTATGATTTTCAATTATGCCTCCTTGATCACGAGAAAGCTGGCTTATCTCATAGAAGTAATTATTGAAAATATCGTTAGTTTGGTCCACGGCTCCCGATTCCAATCCGATACGATTGACTGATAGAATATCAAAGAGCGTGAAGCGTTTGTACAGCGGATCAGTTACATTAGTTGAGGTCTTGTAAAGATCCAATAAAACGGTTCCTCGTAATGTACCATCGGGGTTCAAATTTAAATTTCGAGTAAAATCTAGTCCCGGGCGAGAATCCTTAAATGTGCCTCTGACGGCAACATTTCCTGAGGATCTCGTGACACGAAAATAGAATGGATTTGTCTGAAAATCCTCCGGATTAAATGATTGTAAATTCGGATCTAGCGTCAAGCGCCTCTTAAGCTGGATAAATGTCGAAGTTACAGTTCCAATTGCAACACGAGCTACCAAGGACAATCCCTGGTTCGGAACAACCGAGAAAAAAGAAATTTTATCTAGCGGATGGGCTATAGATGTAAAGTTCATCATCGGGTTTGAACTTGTAATCGTACGAAAGTCTGTTAATAGTCCTCGGTAGATAGGCTTAAAGCCGGTTACACCTGCAGGTATGTCGGTACTAAATGGAGCTACTAGAGCGTTAACGTTAGTTAAAATCGCAACTGTAGCGGAACTGAAAGTGGCAATTTCAGATGAACGTATCGACCCTGTTAGAGGGTCCTTATATTCTAAGCTATCGCCAGCAGCCATCGTCAACAAGTTGAATTGAAGTCCGTTGGTTGCCATACTTACTTCACCCTCCACTTTAAGATCTAATTGAACACCAGCATCTAGAGCATTTGTTGTCACGAATTCATAACGTACCGATAGTTGGTTTTCTGGTGCTGTGAAGAAATTGTCTTGTGATTCAGTTGCACCTTCCGTTTCATCACATTGGTCAGAATTCTCACACAAACCTTTAAAGTCAATAAGTAATTCCTCTGGCATATCCTCAATGAGAAATAAATCAACAACCCCAATGCCTATTTGGGCCTCCAAAATGCGAATAGTCTTATTTAATCTGACCTCAAAACCGTTATTGTCAACAAACCCTCGTAGCACCAAAAAATGTCCTGACGCTATACCTGGGGGTAGTTGCGGCGTAAAAACACGCAATACTCGGGAATTTACATAGGGATTTTGCGTGCCCAATGAATAATAAATGGGTCTGTATTCCAACCCCGTCGTAGTTGTGAATGCTGCTGGATCAACAGCTTCTGATAGCTCCATTTTCGTACTAGTATAATTATTGACAAGAGCTCCCTTAAAGGAGTCCGGCCGTAAAGTAACACCTTGGAATCCAATCGCGTTTGGAAGCGCATCCGTAATAATTAAAGCAGGGTTATTTGGACTGTTTGGAAATAAGTTTATCCCTAAACTTAAATTGAAGTTCCGAATTGTCACGGGCCCATTAGGGGCTACTTCAGTAAAAAATTTGATTTCGCCACTCAAAGCATCTGCTTGGAGCTGCCCAAATCGATGCCGTACCTGATAAGGGAAATTTTCATTGCGGTACCCTGCTATCACCTCAGATGGAAAAGCATCAACAACTATTTGTTTGCTACCCGGGTCATCCCCCCCGGCCGCTTCCACACCCGGATCTAAAATTTCCTTGACTTGAATTATCCCAGGAGGCCGAGCCGTTCCATCATCAAAGGTC
>CAZRWM010000192.1:0-2983 GCA_964603885.1 uncultured bacterium | reverse complement strand
ACGGCAATTGGAAAAGTTGTGGATTAAATCATTTCGTAGCATTAGGTCATCATAAAGACGATTTCGTTGAGTCTTTTTTCATAGGTGCTCATCAGGGAAGATTAGACGAACGTTTGCTGCCGTTGAAATTTATTGATTTTAAGACGCAACTATTGCGCCCTCTCGTAGCTTACAGTAAGTACGAATTATTTAATTTAGCAGTACGCAATGGATGGGCGTGGCGAGATGATAGCACTAATGTGTGTACAGACTATCTGCGAAACTTTTATCGAAATGAGCTGTTGAAAGATGCAAACATAGCTGAATCTGTGATTCAGTTTACCAATTTTTTTAGCTCCTTAGATTCAGAGCTAAGAACTTGGATTAAATTCCAAATAAAACTATTTGAGAAAAGAGGTAATTATTTAAGTCGCAATGTCTGCTCCGAGTGGGAAGCAAGTCGTTTTAGAGATTTTTGGTTAGCAGTTTTGCAGAAAAATTATCCGCAATTTTTGAAGAGTTTTGATGCAAAGAGATTGCATCAGGTTCGGATTAAGAAGTTTAGAGGAAATCGGCGTTTTCAGATTGGTTTTATTTCATCGAAATCTGTTAATAAGCTTTGTTTGATTGAGACCCTTCGTGGGTATCATTTGGAAATCGAAGAAGTTTGATTAACTTTTCTTTATTAAATGTAACAACTAAGGCTGCAAGTTTGATACCAAATCCAGTAGAATGATTTCGTCGGAACGCACCAAGATATTCACTTTTCTTAACACATTATGCGGATTCTTCATTTAGCATTTTTATTTTTTCTTTGTAATGCGGTAGTAACAGCTACCGTGAATTTGCCAGCAACGGTGCTCGAGGAATCACCGGATCGCGGAAAAATAGTAATTACTGAAATAATTATGGATGATGACGGTAACTATGCAGCATTGCCAGCCCAAGGAGTTGGTGCGGGGACATGGAAGCATTCGGCTGAGGTGGATCTCGTTCTGGAGTTGCGTAATGGCAGTAATTCGCAAATAGATATTAGCGGATGGACTATTTGGTATATAACTGAACCTTATGATTTTTCAGCAGACTCGACATTGAGAGTCACCGGAACTAGTTCTTCTCCCAATGTAGTTTATGACTATGATCTTTGTGGTGTTGCATCGAATGATTCAAGTGGTAACTACAATATACAGTCCAATACAATTAACGTTGCCGGTGGTGGATCAGTAATTGTGGATGCCAATCAGCATTTGGTTATTTTTGAAAATCCGCATATACAAGGTAAGAACAGATTTCAAGGTACTTCTTCGCAGCAACGTGAGGAAAAGCATATTTTGAGGAATACATCTGGTGGTACGGTTACTCCCAAATCGAAGCATACTTATCCAAATGCTGGTGCAAATTATTCTTCAAACCTTGGTACAGAGAGCTATGACCGGCTACTTTTGGGTTACCTCAATAATTTCGTTTCAGGGGGCTTTGACAGTGATCTTGAAGACCCTGTCGTAGAAGGTTATATCAGGGGGCTCAAAAGTGAGTCTGCAAATAACGATGTCTACTACCTCAAGGATGCATTTGATCATTTAGAGCCCAGCTACGCAGTTCCCAGAACTTGCTTTGGTAATAAGTTCACTAATGATGCGCATTTTACTCATGATGGATATTATTTAAGCTCTCCGGCAACCCCAGAACTGACGCACTCATTGAGTCCTGTGCCAGGACATAGGTTCACAATTATTCTGACAGATGCAGATGCGAAAGTAGTCGATGTTTTCTCTGTTGCAAGGAATGAAAATGATACGACGGCGCAAACTGACTTAAATTCTTTAGTCGCCGGCTTCGATTTTGCGCCAGCAGGACCAGGCTTTCCAACGACAACTTCTCAAAATACAGCAAACATAGATTTGAGTACTCTATCGTGGACTAAAAAAAGCCTGACCTACGCATCGGATCGAAACTCATATGTTATTACGGCGTCCAGTATAGGTTCGTATGAGAGTATTGGAGGTACAACTGGAACTAGCGGGGTGGTAGGAGACCCAAAATGGAATTTAGATTCGGGTTCAAGTTTTATCAAAGTCTTAAGAGCAGATCCAGGACTTGGGGATCCTCCCGGGACCAATGTCGGAGACCGTGAATCTACATTCCGTCTTGAAGTTAAATTAAATTCTGGGGCTAACGCAGACATTCTTCGTGTAGGGTTTAAGATATTCAAAATAGATGCACCTGAATTACTCTTACCTACTGCTGACGAAAATTTTTTAGGAATGGATTTTAACTTAAGTACTGGTAAATATCAGGCCACATTCATTCCATTTTCAGAATCATTAGGCTATGAGGACCCACTAAATTCTACGGTTTATGGTGTAGTTATTGAGGCTGAGGATGAAGATGGAATTAAGCGGGAAGCTATCGACGATGGAGATGGTGGAACTGCTATTTTTACAATTGATAATGCAGGTCCGGTTCAACAATTTTTCTCTACCGATCCAGATATAAAAGATAACGGTACCTCTCTACTAGAATTGAATTCATTGTTAGAGTTAAGTGTAAATGCGATTGATGCAGGTACCTCGACTCTCTCAACCGTATTCGTGGAGCCAATTCAAAAAAGTAATGGTCAGCCGCTAGGCTCTACTTATCCTCTTCAATCAGCTGATGGTACTAATTATGTTACCGATTATTTGATCTCGAGTGAACTCACTACTGATACGACGTACTATCTTAAAATCACGTCCGTCGATAGTTTCGGGCATGAATCTGAGATTTTATATACTTCCTATGAATTTAAGTTGGTTGAGGCGCCTTATTTTAATCCCAATCCATATGTCGTGAGTGTTGTTAAATCAGAAACTTTAACGGTAGATAATCTAAGAAATATTACTCAGGTTCCAGATGGAATGTCTGGTGATCAAAATGACGTCAACTACTCAGTTACGGGCTTTAGTAGCGAGCTAGATTCCTGTAGTCTTGATCCTTTATCTTCAGTGACAGGTCAGCCTCAAAA
>CAZRWM010000191.1:0-3016 GCA_964603885.1 uncultured bacterium | reverse complement strand
AGGGGATTGTAATGCATTACTTAAAACCGAGTTTAGGACCTTCAGACTTGCTAGGAGGTAAAACTTGTTTTCTATTTTTTTGAATTGCCTGCATTCGTGCCTTGGCCATTTTACGCTTCTTATCAAGTATCCCTGGATTTACTCGATCTGCTTGTATTTGTGCATATACTTTGAAAATCTCTCGTAACGAAGCCCATTCTTGAATTTTTTTATAATCAAACTTCGCAATGCATGCGCCCAATAATTTTTCAGTGCTCAATTGATCGTCTTTCATCATAAAAGCATTAGCCATGTTACGACAAAGAACCACCTCTAATTGGTCCATCCCAAGTTTTCCTCGAGCTTGGTTGTAGTACTTTATTGCATTATCCCAATCACCACCTTGTAAAAAATAATTTCCCATTTCAAAGTGTACTAAAGCCTTCTTATCATGGTGAATTGCAGCAAAGCACTGACTGAAAATACATAAATTTAAAAATAAATAAAAAACTTTCATGAAATGTCTCCTTAGCTCCTCGTATTAATCGACAGATCATTACAAAATATAAAGAAAGTATGAAAATTTTGTATTAATCGACTGTGCTATACTCCACCATAATGAAGCCCGCTAATTTCATGCTTGTTTTGCTCGTCTCAGTAAGTGCTACCTTGACTTCGGACACCACAGATTATATTGAACGAAAGAAAAAGATTTCTATCCGTCAAATTGACGGTGGTGCGATGATTAGAATTAAAGGTGGAAACTTTTTCATGGGAACCAATAATCCATTACTCCCTGACCACGAAAAACCGCTATTAGATGTTACAGTTCCAGGCTTTATTATGGATACATTTGAAGTAAGTCGTGCACAGTACAAAAAGTGTGTCGAAGCCAATCATTGTGAAGCTATCTCTCAAAAGCCCAGTTACAAAACTAGTTCATCATTACCTCAAACTATGGTTAATTGGTTTCAAGCCAGAAAATTTTGTCAGTGGGTCAACGGAGATTTACCCACCGAAGCTCAATGGGAGTACGCTGTTCGTGGCGAATTCAATACCGAGTATATATGGGGTACTAAACTAGTTGAAAAAAATCTAGGCGGAATTCAACTGTCTTACATATCATATCCCACTGCCAAAAGCTTCCCTGTCCCTTCAAAATATAAAAGCACCTCGATCGCCGACGCTGACCCAAATCGGGTATGGGACTTAGGTCAATTTGGAATATATCACTTATCTGGCAATGTGAGTGAATGGACACGGGATTCAACAAACTTACAAGATTCAAACCCAAGCCCAATTACTTTAGATAAAATACAAAGAAAAAAACGAAAACTAAATAATCCTGCATTCAACGAAGGTAATGCGAAAATATATAAGGGAGCAGACTATAAAATAGTATTCCCAAGACTACAAAGGGCCAGTTTTCGGCGTGCAGTTCCACCTGAATACGCAGCAGAAAATATAGGATTTCGTTGTGTTCTTATCAACCCTTGACACAAGCAGATTTAATCTTAGTATTTTAGGACCAAGATTTAATATTTGATTCCTAGTAAAGGCACAAAAATGAAATTTTTACTCTATTTGCTTTTGATGGTCGTCTCTTGCACACTTGCAATTGCTCAAGACCATTGCAAATTTAGTCAGCTACACAGTGACCTAGAGTCACCAAATGTCTTACAAATTATGACATTTAATGCCTACTGGTTATTTGACCGCGAAGATGATCCCAACGTCGAATATGATCAAAAATACAAACCAGGTGACTACGAAGCAAAGCTAGCCGGCGCCGCTGAGGTTATCAACCGTAATAAACCAGACGTGCTTGCATTACAAGAGGTGGAAAATCGTGGAGTTCTAGAAGATTTGTTAACTTTCTTGGATAGGCCAATGGAAATACTGCACTTTGATAGTATGGATTCTTATACTGGCCAAGATGTTGCCTTGCTATACAATTCGGAAAAACTTACACAAAGTTCTACATTAAAAAACAATCTAGATTTTGCTGCAGATTTAAAAGATGATGATGGTAATGTAATTGTTTCTCAGAGAACATTATCCAAAGGAATTTTAGAGGTTGAGCTTGAGGTCCAATCTACCGAAGAGAAAATTGTTTTTTTAGTAACTCATCTGAAAAGCCAATTAGGGGGCTGGGGAGCAGACTTAAAAAGAATAGCGCAGGCAAATACATTAAGAACTAAAATTGAAGAGGTCCTCACTCAGAATAAAAAAATGTTCGTTCTGGGTGATTTTAACGATGTGAATCCATCACCCACCATAGAAATGATTACAGGTGAAAGTAAATACGTCTATGATTATGACAGCGACAACACAATTTTACTATACGATGTCTTCGTAGATTATGAAAAAGACCATAATGTTGATGCCTATACCTATACACACAAAAAGTTTGTAAAGGCCGGAGGCAAAAGACGCTATTTAGGAACTTTTTACAATAGAATCGATTATATTTTTCGCTCTCCTTGGATTTCCAGAAAGAAAATATTAGGGCTCTGTATTGATCAAAGTTATGATTTAGTAAAACGAAAACCGTCCGACCATTATCCTTTAATAATGACTTACAGTAGCGTTTATCCAGAAACTGATAACTAAGACCATTGCGTCTGAAATTGGACAAATTTTTCAACAATAATCGGATCAAATTGTTCACAATTTTTATTGTTGCGTGCTTTATCACTATCAAATTCAAGCCCTGCGCAACGCTTAAGTTCCTCAAGTGCCTGTTCATGACTAAGTGATATCTGGTATGGTCTGGGGCTGGTCATGGCATCATAAGCATTTGCAACCCCTAGTATTCTGCTAAGCCGCGGAATTTGCTGTTTTTTCAAACCTCTCGGATAACCGGACCCATCGAAATTTTCCATATGACAAAAAATTATTTTACCAATACTCTCAAGATCAAAAAGATCTTTTGATGAAACTATCTTGTAACCTTCTTCAACAGTTTTTCGTACACACATTAATTCCGTATTAGTCAATCTACCAGGGCGATTAATAATTTCATTAGGAACATTCA
>CAZRWM010000190.1:0-3019 GCA_964603885.1 uncultured bacterium | reverse complement strand
TTGATACGACTACCTTGAGGAGGGTCGAAGAGAGGCTGTATTTCTCTAGGTACAAATTGTGGTTCAGTAGTAACAATATTGGGAGCCAAGCTATCGACATAAAAAGCAGTCGAAATCATCTGTTCACGAATTGAATTACCGAATAAATCGCGACCACCGTGAACTTTTGCAAATGCTCTTCCATCGTACCTACCGGGAGTAGGTAATACCGAATATGTGTATTCAAAAACAGTTTGCCCCTGTATTTGATCAACCGAGCTCAGTAGAGCAGCTTCTCTGGTTTCTGCTAGAAATTGACTCAACGATAAATTGGGTGCCTCAATCATAGGAATTAATGTTCTAAGTTCAAACTTAACTGTCTCAATATTCACAAAAAGAGTTTCCAAGATACTTGGTGGCAAACTAATTGGTGGATAAATTTCCACTGTTTGACTTGTACCTCTAAAATTTAAGATGCTCAAACTCTGCAGTAAACCACCATCAGGGAAATAGAATACTTCAACGGGTGTCACTGAAATATCAGGGTCCGTATTTTCAAATTGATCGATAGCCTGCAAGTATATAGTAGTTGGAACAGTGTAGCTCACAGGTATATTTCCAATGTTGAGCTCAAAAATCCACGAACCCGATTCATCCGCGACTAAATAATCATAATGAGCGTCAATATCCGATTGTGGTAGAGAGGAGTTAAAAGAATCCAAGCGTGGTATCAACTGTGGAGAACTTTTCGGTATTCGAGGTATCTGGTCACCAGTGGAGAAAGCACTGGGGTTTTCCGGAGGAGTCAGAGCTATCACTTTACTCCGTAAAACCTCTCCGGATGTAATCGTTAATATCCTACTGTCCTTGGCACTCAATCTACCGGAAAGCATTATACGATCACTTGCAGAATACACTCTGAGTATCGAATCGCTCGGTAATTTTGTAGGACTAACGACAATAGGAGGATCAGCAGGAGAAGTATCTCGATAAATACTTATTGAATTAGAGTTTCCGGGAATATTGCTGTCATCGAATGCCTGAAAACTTACTACCTCTCTGACGCCTTCGAGCAAATTAGTAATATCGAGGTTTGCATTGAAGGTTGTAACTGTAAATCCAATACTTTGCAAAGTCGCATTTACGGCAGGAACATGAGCTGATCTCACCTCGACTCTATCGATAGTTGTCACGGCATCAATTGCCAAACCTTCGACATAAAGAAAATCCTCATTACCAGGGTCAGGAATCGATGGCGACAATCCCGCAGATCCAAAATCTACTGTCAATTCTGGAGAAATCATACTCACTATAAAATTATCATCATCAGCACCGGTAAAATTGGGAATAGGGTAATTGTTGTCTGGCCCAGAATTTTGCCGATCAGCATCATTAAAAACTACTGAGGGACCTGTTGAGTTTTTTATAATCGTAATTGAAGTAGTATTCGATGAATTACCAACCTGATCAACTAGTTCTGCTATTAAAGTGATTGGCCCCTCCACAAACTCTTCCAAATTAAATCGCTGACTGAACTCATATCTTTGAGGAACGTCACCAAAAAAATCTACGCCTGAAACACCATTACCCCCAAATGGTCCCGCTAATTTGTTCCATGCTAAATTATCGTCTAATTTGGATGATGAGGATGCTCCAGAGACAATGAAGGAACGCCCCGCCGTGCTGAATTGTGTAGCCCTACCCGCACTGTCAATAATACTCAGATTCATATTTACTAGACCATGTTCTCGTAAGTCCAAGTAAGGTACCGCTGGTAAATCTAAATTAAAGCTACTTACCAATATAGAGGCAAAAGTCGAGGTCACTACAGTACTCGTTGGTGGAGATGCAAATACTGGGTCCTGAGGGGCTACAAGGTCTTTTATGATGTATACTGCTTGGGTAGTTTCAGACACGTTTTCCTGCGGATCGATAGGATATATAGTCATCTGATATCCTCTTTGTCCACCTGTTGCAGGGTGGGGATTTTGAGGCGAGGCACTGGTATCGGGATCTTCAGTTGTAAAATCAAAAAAACTGCTGTAAAAATCGGCTATCGTATTCACCTGTTCATAGTGACCATTCTTACCTGGACGTACAAGCACAGTGCCATCATCCCTAGTGAGATCAAAAGTCATTGTTAAGCCATCATCTCGCTCGTCCGAAAAAGTTCCTCTGACTTGAAAAATTTCACCTTGAAACTCCGTATAAGGTAACGGAGGTTCGACCTGATCACCAATAATTAAGTAACGACTAGTGGGAACTAGCTGTACCGAAAAGGAGTTAGGAGGTACACCATCTTTGATTATTGAAATAACGGTTGTCGTTCCTCTAATCCGTTGATTCGAGGCATTTACAGCACCAGGACTTTGGCCATTTTGGGTTATAGGAGCTACCACATCATCAGAAGCTACCCAAATTTCATAGTCACCATCGATCATATTACTAAAGTTATATGAGTAAGTCTGATAAAAACCGGGAGCCAAGCTTGGAGCATACGGATACTTTGCAGGATACGGATCTACGGAGGGATAAATAGGACTACCATATGGATGATTAGCCACATCATCCGGATAGATGGTTTGAGGCTGAGTAGGATTGACACCCGTTACGGAAATAGCATAGGCCCCAGTACCGGTAGTTTTTATGGTCTGCTCCGGATCAACCGAATTTGTGAATCTGACAGGGATTAAAAATGAGTCAACAAAAGCATTCGATTCTAACTTAGAGTTTGCTCCCGGCAACCCCAAATTCCCTGCTTGGTCTGTCCACAGAGCCGGATTATTTTGCACAAATCCTGCGAAAGAAAAAGTTAACGGAACACCGCTACCTAGAGAATTCATAGCATTGAAAATATCACGGCGATTGAATACTACTCGATAACGAAAACGATTTGTAAGAGGATCTAATTCAGCTCGCGGGGTCTCACGTAAAAATGGAGAATCTATGCAAGTTGCCAAGCCCTGACAAGTGAAGGTATTTATGAATGGAGATGCTGGCGGCCCTTGATCAGAGTCAATAAATATAAATTCACCTGCAT
>CAZRWM010000189.1:0-3077 GCA_964603885.1 uncultured bacterium | reverse complement strand
ACGCACAATTTTACTGATCCGGCTAATTTTCATAATATAGCTCTGTGTTTCTATAAAGAATCACAGAGAGCCGGTAGGTCACTTGCCGAGAAGAAAATGTTGGCTCAAAAATCAGAAGATTTTTACCGTAAAGCTATAGATTTGAATCCAATTTATGCGCAGTCGTTATCTAACTTAGGTTATTTAAAGGCTTTGCGAGGAGAGCATGAAGATGCGTTAGCGATGTTAGGTAGAGCCGTTAGATTGAAGGATGGACGCACACCTACAACGTACTTAGGTCTAGCTGTTATTGATCAGTCTAAAGGTAATTATCTCGGGGCTTTAGAATCCTTTATTCAACTTGAAAAACGTAGTCCTAAGGCTGAAGACACATTAGTAAGAATAGGCGGACTGTACCATCAGTTGCATAGCAAAACGAAAAAAGAAAATCTTTCCATGAACTTAAAAAAGCGGTATCAAAAATTTATATCTGAAGGGAGACATTCCAAGGGATTATGGCCCGATATGAAATATGAAGAATTTTTGAGAGTCTATTCCTACATGCTAGAAAACAGACTATCAGCTTATGATTTGTCTCAGGAACTATTCAAAAGAAATCGTATAAAATTAAAAGTATTATTTGAGAGTGAAATGAAATCTTCGTTAAATGAGGATCAGTTCATTTCTCTACTTGGTATTAGGTCAGAGGAATACCTATTGAAGGCTTCTGAAGCTACTAATAATAGGCAGCGAAAGATTTCTTTTCAGAAGCAAGCGTTAGAATTTAGAATTCCTCGTTTACAGAAACTTGTCAAATCTAATCCTGAGGATCAGGTTGCATTTATGCAATTAGCATTCGCGTTCGTTCAATACGGAACGATACCAGTAAATATTCCAAAAAAGTCACAGTATCTACAGCAAGGTATCCAGGCACTAAGACATCTTATAGCAAAGAAGCCCACGAACGTCGAAGCCCGATTAAAATTAGCTGAGGCATATCAAGAAATTCAAGATCTTGATAGATTAAAACAGGCTTATCAAAACGTTATCAAGATCATGAGTCCCACTGACCCCAGAAGAGGGAGTGTGGAGCGTAAGCTATTATTTCTGAGTCAATGAAATGTTTATTCTGATTTAGAAGGAGCATAAAGTGCTTGACTAGATAAGTTTAAACTTTAAGGCTTATTTTTGGAAGACTCTAATGCTGTACTAACGAACGCCCTAACTTGTGGAATTGGCGTGGTAGGTAAAATACCATGGCCCAAGTTTAGAATGTGATTAGCTCGATGCTTTGTCGCTTCCAAAATCTCTTCAGTTTTTTGAATTACAACGTCTACCGGTGCGAATAGACAACCGGGGTCAAGGTTACCTTGAATAGCGATATCATCAGGTACTAATTTTAGATACTCACGTATATGTAATCTCCAGTCTACAGAAATTACATCGGGCCTCGATTCAACCATTGCAGAAATTAAATGACTGCCACCATTTATATACAGCACAATAGGTAGATTATGTGCTTTCGCAGTTTTGATGATCTTACATGTGTAGGGGTGCGCAAAAATACGATAGTCGTCTAGACTGAGCTGGCCGGCCCAGGTATCAAAAAGCTGTACGATCTCAGCTCCTGCTCTTTGCTGTGCCAAAATATATTCGGATACTAAGTCGGCTAAACCATTCAGAATCTCGTGAAATTCTTTTGAGTTCTCATACGCCCAAGCTCTTACCATTTCAAAATTTTTAGAAGTTTTACCCTCTATTGCGTAAGTAGCTAGTGTAAAAGGTGCACCCGTAAATCCCAATAGTGTCTTTCGCGAACCTTTTAATTCATTTTTTAAGATATTTAAGGTTTGCATGATATGAGGTACTTTTTCTTCTATTGGGCGAGGTGGACATTCAAGTTTTCTAAAATCTTCTATACTTTGAATTGGGTTTGAGAAAACAGGACCAGGGCAGAAATCTAAATCCATTCCCATTGCCTGTAAAGGAACTAGAATATCACTAAAGCAAATTACACCATCCATATCGTAGCGATCAAGAGGTTGAAGACTTGCTTCAGCAGCAGCTAGAGGTGTTTTACATAGCTCTAAGAAGCTGAATTTCTGCTTCAAGCGCCTATACTCCGGTAGATGTCTACCAGCTTGTCTCATCATCCAAACAGGAGATCGAAAAGCTTCACCGGCAATAGCCTTGATAATAAGTTTTTCTGACATTATAACCTCGATTGAAAGCAGCTAATTAAAACTCTATATTATACATAAATCAGTAACCTTGATGAATAATAGTAGGAGAAGTAGAATTGTATCGCATTTGGATTAAGTAAATTTATTAGCGGGTAAGATGAAAAAAGATAAACGTGCTTTGACTACTGGTGAAATGGCTAAATATTTAGGGGTAAATTTTCAAACGGTCTTGAGATGGATTCAGAAGGGTCATATCAAGGCTCACAAGCTACCGGGTCGAGGGGATCATCGAGTAACTATCGATGATTTCCTGTCGTTTTTATCCGAGTTTGATCTACCCATTCCCGATGAATTGCGACAAGTTTCAGACTATGTGTTAGTTGTTGAGGATGAGCCTTTGATAAGCAAGATAATTAAATTAACGCTGGAAAGTGCGGATTACTCTGTGATCACTGCATCAAGTGGATTTGAGGCTGGTGCTTTACTACACAAGCATATGCCGTCTGTAATTACTCTTGATCTGAAAATTCCTGGTTTGGATGGAATATCAGTGTTGAAGTTTATACGGGCAAATAAGAGATTCGATGAAGTCAAGGTTTTAATTATATCCGCAAATATTGAAGAGGATGATCAAGTTTACTTTGAGATTGGAGCCAATGGACTTCTTAAAAAACCATTCAAGAATGAAGTTTTAATCAAAAAAGTAAACGAGTTAATCGGAAGCTAAGCGAGGATGGAAAGTCCACCATCGGCGGAGATTCATGTTTTTTCTCCCGCAAGCTTTCCTTCGCCGTGTCAGTCTTGGATGGATTCATTAAGCTTGATTTATCAGTCTAAACTTCCGATAAATACGCATGTTGGTTTTGCCGCATCAGATGAAATAAGAGCTACTGAGTTAAATCAGCTTCTACCCCA
>CAZRWM010000188.1:0-3080 GCA_964603885.1 uncultured bacterium | reverse complement strand
ACCCCTCTAAGTCGCGAGAAAAAAGTGAGGTTAAACTCCAATTTATGAGTTTTCCAGTTTTGTAGATAAATGTAAAATTAATCTAAACCAGCTCGGCAGCAGGCGTACTTACCAGACTTGCTTTTTCTAATCAGAAGAACGTGTTTCTCGAGCCCGGTGACAATTATCTCATCATTACCACCATCTGTTAATTTAATACGAGCTTTATGTAATTCGTAGTTCTGACTGGGTGTTTGACCCAAAGGGATTTGATCGAAATTTGTACTGGCATCAATATCGCCATCGGCGTTCAATAGAATTCTAAACAGCTCCCCACTTTTGGCAAGAGCATATAGATATTGTGTTTCACCACTCTTGGTGGTTGATGTCATATGAACAATTTCTTTATCAGTGAGGTTTACTCCACCATAGGAATCTGAAAGATTTTTACTCAGCGTCCAGACCGCATCCGTATTGTCAGCATCAGCTTTATATCGATGAATATCACCAGAACTGTCTGAGACATAGCAAACCGTTTTACTGGCACAGTACAGAAATCTTGCCCCATCAGCATCTGTGACTTCCTCGGTAGCGCCTTTACTGTAACTGGAGTTACTAGCTTTATAATGACTTAAATAAGTTCCTGAACGATCGTTATCATAATAATAACTTATAAATGTATAAGGCTGGTCTGCATCATCAAAGTACTTACGATCTTCAAATTGTTTAATCGTAAAGTCTTCAAAATTACCATGCCAAGTTTCGTTACTCACAGTGGTTCCGCCTCCAGCAGCACCGACTTCACCTCCCAAAACCCATATTTCAGAACTTCGACCAGAGTCGAATACCAGAGCTGCGAAATTCTTGCGGGCAGCGAAGGCTTGATCACCATGATTGGTCCAGTTGCTACCATCAGAACTGCTCCAGATATCTTTCTTTAGCGAATTGTTATCTGTTTCGCCTGCAATAACATAAATTTTATTATCATAAGAAACCGCGGCAAAGCCGTGTCGCGCAGCCCAATGGCCCGACGCATTTACTTGAGTGAAGCTGTGGCCATTTTCTGATTTCCAGATTTCATTATTCAACGAATTACTTTTACCTCCCATTACGTAAACTTTTCCATCATGAACCACAGCTTGATGATTTTGTCTTGCGCTCCAATGAGAGCCGCCAACATTCTCTTGAGTCCAATTTACCCCATCTGTTGAAGACCAGACTTCATTTAGACTATTGGTTCCATCATAACCACCATAAAGAAATATTGTGGTCGTATTACTATTGTCTGGATCATCAAAAACTACAGCCTTGTGCTGCTCCCGTGGTGACCATTCGCCATTACCTTCTTGCCTCCATTCTTTGCCATCAGAGGATGACCAGATGTCATTCTGTTGTGTACCATCGAAGCCACCAAATACCCAAATGCGGTTATTAAAAACAACAGAAGCGTAGTCTGAACGAGGTGTAAACATACCGTATGTTAAAGCTTTCGGTGGGTTGAAATCATTAGTCCAACGACGCTTTCCAATTGTTAAACGAGCTTCTTCCATATAGCCATCCCAGTATTCAGTCGTATTACTGCCACTTCCATTTACGAATTGCGCTTTACCGATGTTAATTTTTGAATCTAGCCCGGTAGGAAACTCCACTTCACCGGTCTCTGTACTGACAAGATTTCCATCAAAAAAGAGTTTGTATTCATCATTGCTGTTCACATTGGTTTTTTTAACTAATGCCACGTGATACCAAGCTATTTCTTTTTGAGAACCAAGGTCCCAATTAAGATTTACAGCGTTACTGTTTGAACCACCTTTGGAGTAGAGCTTAAAGTATCTGCGGTCCTCCCATACCAGAGCCCAATAGATGTCTGTATTGGTAAACCTTCCAATAATAGCCTTTTCACCGCTAAGATTGGCGGGTCTCAGCCAAACATCAATTGTCCAGTCATTCGTGCCCAGATCATCCCAAATATCAGAATCTGCATACTCTATGTACTCTGGAGACTGATTTTGAGAATCAAACTTTACTGAACTATTACCAAATTTTGTTTGGGATGTATCATGGATTGGTTGACTTTGAGTTTGAGCAGGGCCGATGCCGATATGATCTTTACCAGACCCGTTATACCAGATTTGGTCTCCATCAGGATTATCTGAGCGTAGATGAATTGTAACGTATTCTTCACTCGCCGTATTATCATATACCTCCCAGTTCGCGGCATTATTATCTGAGTACCAGACACCATTAATTCGATTGTTACCTCCCGTATTACCGGGTAACACGAATATTTTACTATTGAAAACTAATGCATCATGCATACGCCTTGCGGGCCACTCAGTGAGTGGTTTCTTACAAACTTGATGCCTAGGACTATTTTTATTGGCAGCTGAAACTACCCCGCCTGACGAAATTTCGAATCTTTCATTATCTGAATCGGGGTTATTTGTGGGACTGTAATCTTTGCGTGTTCCGTCATTAATCTCCCATTCGCCATTATTTGGAGTGTAATTAAGCCATGTATCATTACTTATGAGAGGAGCTATTCTGTCTAGTTCTGCTTTGGAGTGAGGAGCGGCCAAAGAAGAACCGGCATCGCAAGTTGAATTATCAAACGTAGCGTTTGTGTTTACATACTTGTATTGATAGTTACGCCAATTTGTATAATTAGCGTCATCGCTTGGAAATTGTTTTTGTTCAGCAGTTACTAAAAGAATTTTATCGGCGGTTTTCTCGTCGCCAAGATTGTCAACAATTTGGTAGGCATTTGTACCCTCTAAAATAATTCCATCACTTGGAATTGCAGTGCTTGCTGAGCGAAAGAAATCCAAATCTTTAATATCGTCGAATGTTGTGCTGCTGTCTATGAAACTGAAATTTCCGTTATTATTGCTATCACTAATTCTCTTAACCTTGGTTTGAGAAAAAATATACAGATTATCACTGGCAACTCCAGGGTTCTTCACTAAGTGTGCGATCAGTTTATTGTCAGTGTGCGTCGAGTTTGAAATCGCGGTTGCATTGTTTTGAATATAGGCTTCAGAATCTTGATAAAGATCGTCATCTATCTTGATAATGTAATTACCTTCGTAAAAAATGATGTC
>CAZRWM010000187.1:0-3155 GCA_964603885.1 uncultured bacterium | reverse complement strand
TTTAGAGAAGATAGAGGAGATAACGTGCCAACTATTAACCAGCTGGTTCGCAAAGGACGCAAAAAAATATTTAAGAAGACGAAGTCGGCGGCATTGATGAAATGTCCGCAGCGTCGTGGGGTTTGTGTAAGAGTTTACACGACCACGCCTAAGAAGCCGAATTCTGCACTGAGAAAAGTAGCAAGAGTACGATTGACCACTGGTCAAGAGGTAACGGCGTACATCCCAGGTGAGGGTCATAACTTACAGGAGCACAGTGTGGTTTTAGTTCGAGGAGGAAGGGTTAAAGATCTTCCTGGTGTTCGTTACCACATTGTAAGAGGTGCTTTGGATACAGCCGCTGTTGCCAAACGTATGCGAGGTCGTTCAAAGTATGGTGCCAAAAGGCCTAAGGATAAGTAAGAGGTAATTATGTCACGCAGAAGAAGAGCAGAACGTCGCAAACTGTCACCCGATCCAGTATACAAAAGCGTTTTGGCTACACGATTCATCAATGGAATTATGCTGGATGGTAAGAAGACAACCGCAACCAAATTGTTTTATCAGGCTATCGAGAGGTTGTCAGAAACCGCTCCCGAGCACAATGGTTTCGCAGTTTTTGAGCAGGCTATAAAAAATGTAAAGCCTCTGAATGAGGTTAAGTCCCGAAGAGTCGGCGGTTCCAATTATCAGGTACCGGTGCGAGTAAGGTGGGATAGGCAGACGTCTCTAGCTATTCGATGGTTAGTCTCAGAAGCGCGAAAGAGGAAAGAAAAGTCTTTTGATTTGAGACTAGCGGCCGAGCTTCAAGATGCTAGCAAAGGTGTTGGCGCGACGATGAAAAAACGAGAAAACGTTCACAAGATGGCTGAGGCGAACCGAGCTTTTGCTCACTTCCGTTTCTAGAGGAAATCATGGCTGCTGAAGATTTAAATAAAGTTAGAAACATTGGAATTATGGCGCATATTGATGCGGGTAAAACTACGACGACCGAGCGAATATTATTCTACACTGGAGTGAACTATAAAATTGGTGAGGTCCATGATGGTAATGCAACCATGGACTGGATGGCTCAGGAGCAAGAGCGAGGGATTACGATTACCTCTGCTGCTACAACTTGTAGCTGGGACGGGCACAAAATCAATATCATTGATACACCCGGTCACGTTGATTTTACAATCGAAGTGGAGCGCTCTCTAAAGGTTCTAGACGGTTCTGTGGCCGTTTTTTGTGCCGTTGGAGGAGTACAGCCCCAATCCGAATGTGTATGGCGCCAAGCCGAGAAGTATGGTGTGCCACGAATGGCCTTCGTCAACAAAATGGATCGAGTGGGATCTGATTTTTTTAATGTCGTGGATATGATGAAAGAACGCCTGGGCGCGAGACCAGTCCCTATACAGATTCCAATTGGGGCAGAGGATAGATTTGAGGGTATTATTGATCTCATATCGATGAAGGAAGTTGTTTGGACTGGAGAAGAGCTAGGCGCCTCTTTTGAAGAGCGTGAAATAAGGTCTGACATGGCGGACGATGCAGCTTTGTATCGCGAGGGGATGCTAGAGTCTGTTGCCGATTTTGACGAAGAGCTAATGGAAATGGTTCTTGAGGATCAAGATATTCCCGAGGAAAGGATTCGAGCTGCTCTGAGAGATGCGACAATTGCTTGTCAAATACATCCTGTGACCTGCGGAACAGCATTCAAGAACAAAGGCGTTCAAACTATGCTGGATGCGGTAGTGAGCTTATTGCCTAGCCCCCTGGATGTTCCAGCCATCAAAGGGATTGATCCGGATTCTGAGGAAGAAGTTGCACGCAAGGCAGACGTCAAGGAGCCTTTTTCAGCGCTTGCATTCAAGATCATGACCGACCCTTACGTTGGTAGATTGACTTTTATCAGGGTGTATTCTGGTCAAGTAGAGTCTGGTTCTTACACCAGCAATTCAACCAAAGGCAAGAAGGAGCGAATTGGGCGCTTATTGCAAATGCATGCTAACTCTCGGGAAGAAATTTCCTCCATCACTGCCGGTAATATCGGTGCGGTTGTAGGTCTTAAAGATACAGCGACTGGCGATACATTATGTGATCCCGATAAGCCAGTTATTTTGGAGCGAATGGAGTTTCCTGATCCCGTGATCGATCTATCTATTGAACCGAAAACTAAAGACGATCGTGAGAAGATGACTACAGCTTTACGTAAACTTCTTGAGGAAGATCCTTCATTACAGATCAAGACTGATCATGAGACCGGTCAAACAATTCTATCCGGAATGGGCGAGCTTCATCTTGAGGTGATAGTTGACCGTCTTCTTAGAGAATTCAAGGTCGAAGTGAATGTTGGTGCTCCTCAGGTAGCATATAGAGAAGGTATAAAAGGCAAGGTTGATCAGGAAGGAAAGTATATCAAGCAATCTGGTGGTCGAGGTAATTATGGTCATGTAAACATGATTATTGAGAAGCTTGAATCCGAAGAGGACGAATCAGGTGAAGGATTTCTGTTCAAAAACGCCATCGTTGGTGGTGTTATTCCTCGAGAGTATATACCTGCAGTGGAAAAAGGCTGTCGTGAGACATTAGATAGTGGGGTTTTAGCAGGTTATCCTGTAAACAACGTGAAAGTTACGCTGCATTTCGGTTCTTACCACGATGTTGACTCTAATGAAATGGCATTCAAAATTGCTGCATCAATGGCCATGAAGGAAGGAATGCGTAAAGCTCAGCCTTACATTCTTGAGCCTATCATGAAGATGGAAATTGATACGCCTGAAGAATATATGGGCGATATAATTGGTGATTTTAATTCTCGTCGTGGTCGTATAGAGAAGATGGAAGCTCGTGGGGGATCACAATTAGTGACTGGGTACGTGCCGCTTGCTGAAACTTTTGGATATGCTACGTCTCTGCGTTCTCTAAGTCAGGGTCGTGCACAATTTACCATGGTGTTTGATCACTACGAAGAAGTTCCAAAAACGATTACTGAGGAAATAGTTAATAAAGTGCGGGGTACCGCTAGCGCCTAGATATTCAATGATAAATTCTAGACTCAAGGCGAGTCTGTGAACTAGTCGAGAGGCTAAAACAATGAAACGAAAAATTAAAATTTATTTGAAAACATTCGATCATCGAATCCTGGATCAATCTGCACAGGAGATCGTGAACGCAGCAAAGCGTACGGGTGC
>CAZRWM010000186.1:0-3162 GCA_964603885.1 uncultured bacterium | reverse complement strand
ACACAAGATCAGGGTACATAATTTGAGTACCAGTCATAAAATTTGGTGCAAAAAAATTCAAATTGAATCTTTTCAAAGCACGTAGCAAACCCATTCTATTAGGGTACAGTGTTCCTAGAAAGGCTAGAGAATACTTTTTGGTTCTATGAAATCTCACTGCAGTATAATCTGCTAATGCAAAAGGAAGATAGTAAGCGTTGTAACCTTTACTTTGAAGTAACTCAACACCTTCGTTATCAATCAAAAATATGTGTGTAAAATACTTTAACTTATCCCATATTTCGGTATACGGTACTCGCCCAGGACTCGAACTCAACCAAACTATCCTGATCGGTATAGCTGATTTTACTATCTCAAGAAACTCAATGGAATAATCCCAAATTTCACGAGTGAAAAAACAATCGTACGAATCCTCTAAAATCTTTTTACTAACTCTACTAAAGCCATCATTCAAACGTTTACTTTTAAGAATTGGAAGTTCTCTCTCAATACTTTGCAGTAGACTCCAATAGTTTCTTTGAAATAGCATTCCCGAGCAAGGAACCACCCGAAGCTCGGTTACCTTTTGATTTAAGATTGATAGCGCAAAACTGTGTGCTCCAAGTCCGTTGAACTCTAATGATCGCTTAAAGTCAACTAGCATTCCTCTCTTCGTGGGAAGACCTTGCTTAGCGTGGTGGTATTGTAGACTTCCCAAACACAACCAGTTCATATAATTTTCCAATAATCCTAAACGTAATACGCAAAACTTCTTGCCACAAAATTAAAACTGCTACCTTTACACGAGGTATCTTGAACAGGTGTCCTTCTATGTTCATACCGTAAATAGGCCCAAAGAAAAAAAACAAATGCTTCCATAAATTGGATTTATATCTTTCTATATTATATCCCGCAAACAGAACTACCACCGTTTCAAACTTCTTTGATTGTTTCAAATATTCTCTTAAAGTTATTGTTTTAACTCCTTGTGCAACAATCGAATATTTATGGAATGAACCCTCAACTTTGCTTAACAAAAACTTTTGATCTAAATCTGCCAAGCTTATATCGTTGGATAGCCACAATCTAAGTTTTGTTTCACCGGGGACCTTCATACATTATCTGCATCTAAGCAATTAAGATAGCCTGTAAAATAGCAGGTTCTTTTATTGTTCACTTTTAAGTCTCTCAATCTGTACATGCACTTGCCTAGGAGACGTACCACCATAGCTATCTCTTCTATTCATCGACGATCGTAGTGAAAGTAATGACAAAACTTCCTCGTCGATTTCAGGTACTACTTCTCGCATTTGAGAAATACTCAAGTCCTCAAGTACCACTCCATTTTGTTCGGCAATATGAACTATCTTGGCCGCGCAGTGATGAGCCTCCCGAAATGGAATATTCATTTTCTGAACGAGATAGTCTGCCAAGTCTGTAGCTGTTGGGAAACCAACTGTAGCCGCCTCCAACATACGCTGACTATTAAATTTCACTCCACGCAACATTCCTGTCATAGCTCGTACACAGAGACAAAGTTGATCAAATGCATCAAAAACAACTTCTTTATCTTCTTGCATATCTTTGCTGTATGCCAAAGGAAGTGACTTCATAGTCACACTCAAGCTATTAAACGAAGCTAAAATCCTTCCAGACTTTGCTCTAATAAGTTCGGCTGCGTCGGGATTCTTCTTCTGAGGCATGATCGAGGAGCCCGTTGTGAAATCATCTCCTAATTGAATGAATTGAAATTGATAAGAGCTCCAAATTACAAATTCTTCTGCCAACCTTGAAAGATGCATTCCATATATTTGCAAACAAGCCAGAAATTCCAAGGCAAAATCTCGATCCGAAACTGCATCTAATGAGTTCTTGGTAGGCTCATCGAAACCAAGTTCATCAGAACAAAATTTTCTATCAATGGGATAAACTGTCCCAGCTAAAGCAGCTGATCCAAGAGGGCACTGATTGAGTCTCTTTCTGCAATCAATTAAACGAGATCTATCTCGTACCACCATTTCCACGTAGGCTAATAGATGGTGACCAAGACTTACTGGTTGAGCATTCTGAAGGTGAGTGAATCCTGGCATTATGGTTTCAATTTCTTGCTCAGCTCTAGTGATTAAAACCTTTTTATACTCATCTAGATCTTCAAGCAATAAATCAATTGCGTCTCGTACCCACAGTTTGAAATCGGTGGCTACTTGATCATTGCGTGACCTAGCGGTGTGAAGTTTTCCAGCAACCGAGCCAATCAATTCATTCAATCTGGATTCAATATTCATATGAATATCTTCTAACTCTTTCTTGAAAACAAATTTACCACTGCTAATTTCTGCTAATACGGAATCTAAGCCCTCAACAATTATTCTAGCCTCATCATCAGAAATGATTTTCTGCTTTGCAAGCATCGAACAATGAACTTTACTAGCCAAGATATCTTGCTCGGCCAAACGCTTATCAAAAGATATCGAAGCGTTAATATCCTCCATAATCTTATTTGGAGAACAATCAAATCGGCCACCCCACATGGGATTTGATTTACTCATTAGAATTTTCCTCTGATTTTTGTCGAATAATTCTGCGATGCGCCATTAATCTCAAAGCGTTAACCTTTATGAAACCTTCAGAATCGGTTTGATCATAACCACCCTCTATATCCATTGAGACAATATCAGGGTCATATAAGGAACTACTACTCTCTCTGGCTACAGGATAAGCATTACCTTTATATAGTTTCAGGGTGACTTTTCCATCAATATACTCCTGACTTTGTGATATCGCTGACATTAAAAAATCCATTTCAGGACTAAACCAAAATCCATAATAGATGAGTTCGCTGACTTTGGCTGATAGCATATCTCGAAGTCGCATTACCTCGCGATCCATCGCAATACCTTCAATATCTAGATGAGCCATGTGAAGAATAGCACCGCCAGGGGTTTCATACACACCCCTCGCCTTAATTCCCACAAATCGGTTCTCAACCATATCTAAGCGACCGATCCCATGTACACTACCAAGCTGATTTAGATATTCAAATAATTCTAATGGATCAGATTTCTCAGTCCCATCTTCCAGATTAGTGACTCGAATTGGGTCCCCGTCCTTGAATTCGATCACTATTTTACATGCTTTGTCCGGTGCACTTTCTGGACTATTGGTCCATGAATAAATTTCTTC
>CAZRWM010000185.1:0-3163 GCA_964603885.1 uncultured bacterium | reverse complement strand
TAGCAGATGATTTACACAATGATACTAAACAGACTGTCGAAAATTTTCTTGAAAAAACACCGAGTCGTCAACGAACCTTATATCAGACTTACGAGTTAGATTTCTCAACATCAGTAGTTGCATCCGGATTCATTTCTAATCCAAATGAAGTCACGGCTAGAGCAACAACATACATTAAATTTGATACGAAGGAAGTTGCTATAACACCGATAGACAGCAAGGCGTTTTACTCGATATCTGGCGCTCTAATTACTACATTACCTTCAGAAATCGGTGATAGAACACCTGGAGAGCCAACATATTATGACACTAATCGCGACGGTATTGCTGATTTGTGGTTGCCAATTCCTGACTTAGGTGAAGTGTTTGTCTTTCCTGGAACGGCGGGAAGTTTTCCAGAGGCACCTCTATCCTTCGATATGCAAAATTATTGGAAATTTGGTTCTGCTGCCATTAGCGACGACTGCGCGGCGATTCAGTGTATGCGCGGTGTCAATAAGGTTGCATTCGGTAGATTAATACCTCAATTAAGAAAAGAGGTTACAACCACTAGTGAGACAATTATATTAGGTGATGATATGGTAATCGTTGTGCCATTCACGAAACACTATATTATTGTAGAAGGACATGGATGGACATATGATGGAGACGGTAATGCAGGTACTGGAACAGCCCAGGGGAATTCTACTACTGGTTTGCAAGATCTAAATTTCCATATTGACCGTGCCCAAGCACTGAATGGTGTGGATCGTTGCTGTACGGCTGCTTCTTGTGACTCAGTTGGCACTACGGCACTTTGCTCAACAGTACCAGGAAATCAGCCGGTTGGTCATACCGTTTCTTTTGTAACTCCACAAACCTCTTTTGATGTCAACTGGCCATATGCGGTACTGGAATTGCAAGATGATAATAATCCAGAAAACGTATGCATAGGCTCCTTCTCTATGCACCATCTCGAACAATCTTGTAAGTTCGGGTCTGTTGATGCGTCAACTTGTGCAAGTGATCCCGATAATCCCGCTAGCTTTGACGATATTACCTTATCCCATGAGCTGACTTCAGAAACTACACCAACCTTTGCTCAGCTGAGGGAGCCTTTGAAGAATCTAGAACAGCTAGTACTCACTTATGAGCCAACTCCGGGCCAAATTACGAAAACATTATCTTTGAAAATCGTACAGTCTGGCCCCAAATTGATTTCTGTAGATATTCCCATCCCAACCGTTGTAACCCCACAATGTGGTGAGCCATTTATTAGGACAGGCACAGAGCTCACACAACTACAAACTAAAGATGAGCTATCACCACAGGAATATGCCGAAGAGCCACCAGACGTAAGAAAGAGAGATTCACTCTTCTATATTGATTCAGAAGGCAAGTTTCAGTTTATTGACTTCGAGGATGATATTACCCAGTCACTTTATGGGGCACCTACCCCGGTAGATTTTGCTCAAAATGTATTCCAAATAAAAGATACAGTTGGAAATAACGTTGCAAGTTCGTCAGACTTTCTACTCTACGATGTAACTGGAGATGGAATTACAGATCTTATATCGTTGCATCCTACAGAGAGAAAATTAATTATTACTAAAGGTTCAGGAAACAGGCTTCTACTTTTTAATCCGCCTTCCAATGAAAATGTACAAGTCCTAAATACCCTACCAGACCCTGTGCGTGTAAATGTAGTGAAATCTAAATCTGCAGATCCACTGAGCACAGCTGCTCACATCGTAGACATCGTGGTTACAAATTCTGGTGCGAGCTCTACAACAGTTTTTGAACATTTCAATTCTGAAGAGGAAAGCCCTGGCAGATGGTTCAAACTCGGCGTAAGCTTTGAAGTCGGAGATGTTGGAAATCGATTTGGTGACGCAGTCATTCAAACTGATAATATTTTCACAGGTCGCAACACAGCTCAGACAGCAGAAACCAGACCGGGCTATGCAGTCTGGGATCGCTATCATTATGGTGCTCATGCACCCGGGGAGTATTCCCATATTGGACTAGCGTCAACCGAAATAAGCACCAAAGGTATTATAGGTTTTCAATCTAATCCTACTAAAGATGCCTCGGTACTTACTGCACTACCATTGACTTCTTCAACGATTTTCCGATCAACCCGTGCCTTTGGACTAACCAGTGATCCCATAATTTTAGAGCATGTAGATCTAAATCGTGACGGTATCAGTGATATTGTAACGCTTGATTCAAAGAATGGAATTCTTACTAATATCTTTTCGAATTCAAGCTCTGCTTTAACTTTTGATCAACAACCTCGATTTTATCCCACTGAAAGAACTGGTGGAATAGCGTTCGGTGATCTCGACCAACGACGGGATAGAGACAACATTTTCACCACAGATTTAGTCGTCTCAAATTTCGGTAAGAACTCTATCACCATTTATTATAATGGAGGCGTACCAATCTCCGATGAAACTGCAGATAGTTTCTCGTTCAACCATCCGGATTACCCATCAAAAACTCTATCAGTGGGTCGTGGACCACGAGGACTAACCGTGGCTGACTTAAACAACGATGGGATGTTAGATATAGCAGTCGCAAACAAAATTAGTGATAATGTAAGCATAATTTACGCTAAAACCGTAGATCCAGTAACTTTTGAGGATCCAATTTTCTACTCGGTAGACAACTCACCTATAAGTGTCTTTGCTTTGGCCACACGCACACATGCTGCGGCTGCCGATGCTGTATTAGATCTTGTTACAGTAAATAATAGAGGCGAGTCTGCAACCATACTACGCAATAAGTCAAATGTGGGGTCTTATAAGAAAGGCTTCTTCAAACCACGAACTGTTGGAATTGCCGAATATAGTCCAAGCCATCATAGAACTATTGATTCCACATCAGGGCAGATCAAAGACCCATTCCTTGAGAGTCCATTTCTCGTGGAGTCTGGTGATTTTGGGAATTTAACTTCCTACACCTCAAATATACTTCTAGCGAACCCCACTGTCAGTTCTATGAATTCTGTTTACAGGGCTCAATTCGTCACAGAGTCATTACGATATGAAAATCTTGTAGTTGGCTATCGATCAATGATCTACAACATCAAGAACATTGGTGATAAAAGTCATAGTGCTCATCGCTCCGCGATCTCTAGTTTTACAATAAATCAAGATGCAAGCTTAAATTTAGATTCTAT
>CAZRWM010000184.1:0-3278 GCA_964603885.1 uncultured bacterium | reverse complement strand
CCTCTTCCTAATGGATTAAATTTAACCGCTTTTGGAACACTTAACTGGACACCCAGTAACTCAGATGTTGGGCCCAACACTCTTATTGTAGTGGTCAAGGACACGGCCAGTGACGAAC
Organism: uncultured bacterium; assembly: GCA_964603885.1. GTDB lineage: Bacteria > Muiribacteriota > UBA6191 > UBA6191 > UBA6191 > JAYZAC01. Next base: position 3,160 of record CAZRWM010000184.1, on the reverse strand, counting down.
AGAGCTCTCAGTTATTCGAGCTGACAGTCAAAAATGTCAACAACGCTCCTGTTATTACCAATAAAATTAGTGGCACCTTAAATATCAATGAAAAAGAACCCTATTTGTATTCATTTATAACCTCTGATCCCGATGCTGGGGACGTATTAAGTTATTCAGTAGACGCATCTGTAGCCCTTAGCGCAACAATCAATAATCAAGGGAATTTAATACTCATACCGAACGCCGATGCAGCCGGAAATTACTTAGTGAAGGTCTCGGTATCGGATACTAGTGGTGCATCGGATAGTAATTCATTTTCCTTGGATGTGGCGGAACAAAATAATCCTCCTGAACTGGAGCCTGTAGCGGAGCCTTTGTATGTTAATCGAGCTTCTATTTACACTACTCAACTATATGCTAGTGACCCAGAAAATGACTCAATAACGTTTTCTTTTGTCAGTAAACCTACAAATGTAGAAATTGATCAAAATACTGGTCAGCTTACAATCACTCCTTTACCAGATCAGACACAAGAGTTTCAGGTCAGAGTTCAGGATGCTCAAGGACAGTTCTCCACTCCACAAACTGTTAAATTACAATTCACGAACAAACAACCTCCAATTATCACATCTATTCCCACCCAAGTAGGTAGAGTTCTTACACCTTACAGCTATGAGGTACAATCTGATGCGCAAGCCTTCGTTGTGAGACTTATCCGGGGACCTGTAAATATGTTAGTCCCTCAAAATACGAACCTAGTGAATTGGACCCCTGAGTTTAATAAGGACACAGGAGTCGACGAATCAGGGGTCCACATCGTAGAAATAAGGGTTGCAGCAGAATTGGATGGTGAAACATTAGAATCTGATCCACAAAGATATTTACTCACGATAAATAAAGAAAATGAAATACCGCTACTAGAATATACCAGAGACTTGAACGACAATCCGATCAGTACCTATGACGCTTTACAGGGAGCCGCATTTTTCCGGACCGTACTCAAACTGACTGACGAAGACGAAACTGATTTAGCTCGTTTAGACTTTTATTTTGCAAACACCGACAAATCAAGAGAGTCTACGGCTAATCCGAATTCACAAGCTATAGCAACTTTGACTGAGAAACAAAATTCAGTACGCATAGAAGATGGTAAGGCTATCAAAGAAATCGATCTTCTCTGGACACCCGATAATGGTGCAGCCTTTGCCGTCTCAAATGGCCAGAATAATAGATTTACTATCCTAGCGAGCGACGGAATCAGTGAGGCCACATCAATAACAATTGATTTTAATGTAACCAACGTAAATGATGCTCCTATTCTAAACGCTGATGAAAATCAGGGGGGTACAGAGATCGCTTACGTTGACCAAGTTTACTCCAAAGATTTTTTTGCCAGGGACATTGATAACCAGACAGTATTCTTTTGTCTGGATACGACCGCATTTTATGACAACACTGTGTTAGACAATTTTGGCAAGTACCCTAGCCCTATTCCGATTGATGTGGTAGGTGGGTTCAATGTCTTAAATAACCGAGGAATTCTTAGTTTCACAGGTGAGGGAGAAACCATCGTAAATGGCAACCTCCCAGATAATCACATTTGTACCCAAGGACTAGCTGTTATAGACGACCCTACTCCCGAAAAAGGCCGTCTGAGTAAAGCAACACTGGTTTGGACACCGGATGATACATGGATCGAACGAGGCCCCTTCCCAGGTCTAAACCTAACACTTTATGATGGGATAACTCCAAATCCAATCGGAAATGCATTTAACTTAAAACTTGCTCCAATAATTAATAATATGGTTCCCAACATACAATATGTCGGTGAGGAGGTTGCAATCTCCGGTGGTGGTATTGTTTCTACGCCTAATCAGTTGAATGTTAAGTTCATTCGTTCAGATGGCTCTATTTCTGCAGTAACTGAAGTTTACAACTTGGGAATACGTGGTAAAGGCACATTTACGGTGCCTGAGGATGCTGCTAGTGGTTTCGTTTCTGTTGGCTTTACATCCTTTTCAAGCCCCGTACCTTTTACAGTACTAAATGGTAAGACTACTACTTTAATAGGGAGTACGGACGAAGATCAAGACTTACTATCTATCCCAGCTGGAATTGCATCAACCTATGTAAATACTGATACCGCACTAATTTTTGTGACTAACAGAGATTATCATAGTATTCATGCATACAAATACACTAGCCAAATGACAGAATTAATTGGAATAGTTAGCGGTCAGCAAGGTAAGGCTGGAGATACTAATGGTAATAATACTGAATCGTTATTGAACACGCCCACTGGTTTATCTATTGGATTTTACAAAGGCGACCATTACTTGTTAGTAGCAGATACTAGTAATAGTAAGATCAAAGCGGTTGACATTAGCGATCTCGTAGATGACAAGTTGTATGATCAAACATGGTCAACCACAACATATACTATTGCCGATGGTAAGCATCTTAATCGCCCTTATAAGGCTATACAACATACCAACCCTACAAGTAGTAGCTATTTTTACATAGCCAATACTTTTGGAAACACTATAGAACTCTTGTATACCGGTGATAAAAATTTTAATACCTTATCATCCAGAGAATCAAGTGAGACAACTGATACTTATAAGACAGTAAACAATAAAGTACTTGTGAACATCGGTGATCAAGACGTTAGAGGCAGCTCTAACACCTATGCTGTAGCTGGAAGTGGCCATGCGCGTAGTGACATCCTGGGTAATGTATTTCACCCTGTAGATTTGCAAATGGTAGAGAGCAATGGTAGCTATCGATTACTCGTATCAAACTATGCTAACCATAAGTATTCACTCAATAGCTCTTTTAGACTCTTCAAAGGTGAAGAGCCTGATCGTAACAACATAAATACTAATAATATATCTGATCCGTATAAAGTTAAAAACTTCAACATCGACGCTATGTCTCTTGGGAAATACGGTCCCGAAACGCTTTATGATGGTGACGTCTTACTTGTAACATCATCTAATCACAATACATTAGTTACGACTGAAGGCATGACTTCATTGCAAATCACGACCTCATCTGATCAAACGGACTTAGCTAAGTATTACATTACGGGTCCCGAAACATATTTCAAGGAACCCAATACTTTAGCAGATGATTTACACAATGATACTAAACAGACTGTCGAAAATTTTCTTGAAAA
>CAZRWM010000183.1:0-3286 GCA_964603885.1 uncultured bacterium | reverse complement strand
TCTACTGATAAAACATTAATCCGAAAGTCGATTAAGTTACTTTGTTGTTGACAGTTTTCAATTAATTCGAGATCAGCGGGGCAATTAGCCGTAACGATTGCTATCAGTTTGTTTTCTTTAGTCACAGCAACACCGGCAGGCTGACTTTCGTTAGTATCTTCTGATTTGGGTTGCCAACGAATGCGTGCACTGCGGTAGGTCGAGCCGGGTGTATGGGTTAGAGGTTCAATGGGATCAGGCGAGCTCGCCAAAAGGTCGAAAGTCAAATTATCATAAAGGAAATTGAAACTCTCTGGATTGTAATAGGGGCTTTGTATTGGATCAATGTCATAGGCGTGTACAAAAAACTCTACCGTTACATCCTCCGTAGCATCGATAGAGATTGTCACAAGTTCTTGCGAATTGCTGCTAGATGTATTTATCGGAGAAGAAATGTTTGCCTCGGCGTTAAGCGGGTTAAAAAACGGCTTATCATTCTGATCTAAAATTTCTATCTGGAATGTATACGTTGTAGGATTCGATGAGTTAGTTGGATCGACGGTCTGAATTTTAAAGCTTTGTGTCAATAGAGCATCTTCCTTGAGAGGTGTACCTACAAGTCGTAATCGATAATTATCGCGGGGAGAAATGTTGGTCGAACTCATCCATGTAGGTGACTGAACCATTATGAGAGTAGGGTCAATTGCCCCGGTAGGAGTCTCATCATCTGTAGCTGTAAACTCTATTTGTATTGGTTGACCTTGTTGAGCTTTGAATAATACCCTCGAATTTCCACCACTCCTAAATTCCTCAAAATAATCTCCGTTATTTTCAACGTTTATTATGTTTAGTCGAGCGTAGGTATTAACACCAGGAAACTCTCCAGTTCGTAGCCCTTGAGTACTCACACTGATGATTTCCGGTGGATCCTGTACAGTAGTGACAGACAAGACTATAGACATATCTTCACTAGGTTGACATGCTGGGTCTATACAAGTTTCTGTTCCTTTTCCGTCTGTTGCACGAAAAGTAAATAAATTTTGGTTAGGGTACGCATTACCTAGAGGTTGCCATTCAAAGGCTGATATCGAACTTCTCGTTCTCGCAGTAGTCGGTAGAATAGATCCAACATCGGGGTTCTCGTAGTATTCAATTGGAGCTGGCGTTTTGAAATAAAATTCTTCATTGAATTGTGGTGGGTCCGAAGAGGTTGTGCCGCTTTCTGGTACGATACTGCGGTAGGTGAAGAAAATTTGATCTTCCGAGTCTCTTTCTGTTCCACACATGATGAATTTAGACAGTTCATTTTCGGGTATTGAAAGTGGGGTAGTACTATTAGTTCTGCAGAACAATTGTTCTTGTGAAGTGCCGATGACTGTACAAACATTTTGAGGACTGGTGCTAAATGGATGCGGCAAAAATGTACGGTCATTGACCCAACAAATCCCTTTAAAATCTGATGGAGTATTACTTTTCTGAGGTCTAACAGTGATTGGCTTTGTAATTGTGGTCTTGGCATCTTTTGCTTCAAGAATTAAAACCTGGTTACCTTCTAAACCAAAATCGTTACCAGGAATTACATTTAGGTTAATGCTGATAACTCCATCGACCGGGGTCAGCTGAGGCAAGGTAGTTCCTTCAATAGCTGTTGCTGAGGAGTTCAGGTAGATCCAAGGAGGGACAGTTCCTCCTGAAATCATGCGAATACTCACATCTAATGGGTCTACATCTCGTATCAGGATGTTGGTTGAGAATGTGGAGTCGCCTTCTGACACTATATATTCATTGGCAGCCTGAATCTGAGGCGGGCCATTAATTACGAAATTAACGGCAGCAGTTGTTTCATTACCAGCAAAATCTTTGACTGATGCATAAATGGAGTGATTAAAGCTATCAAGTCCGAATGCAAAGTTTACATTTTGTAGAGTAAAACTAGCCGTCCCTGATGTACCCCCATCACTTATTTTAGAAAAATAGGGTTGGGCAATATCAGAGCCAGGCAGCAAACTAAACCTTGAAGGGCTTAAAAATTCTACTCGCTTATTGAACCAAACTTTTAGTGTGCTTATATCATAACCGAGGTCAACACCAGTAGCTTGACCGTTTACAAAACCTTCGCAGTCACAAAAGCGCACTGTTATTTCTAGATTATCAATAACTGTATCATCCATTGACGGTGTTACAAATTCTATCAATGGGAACTTTGTGTCGATGTTATCCAGCTCCGTAGGTTCGTTGATATTTCCGTCTGATTCAAGATCTACAAAACTTGCAACTTGAACCCCAGCATTGGCCTGACCACCGAAGACCGTAGCGGACACAAGGTCGTCACTCTCTGCAAATTTCCCGTCGTTATCGGCATCCAATTCGAATACTCGAACGATGCGTCGGTTTTCTATTTTCGGGATGTTATTCTCAATTATTGGTTTTTCGAAAAGAACTAGAGGTGCGGTTTCGTTTGGTATTCCGTTACCATCTATATCAACGTTTTCTTTAAGAATTAGCCTTTCAGCTAGCTGTTCTGGCTTCCACTCGTTTGGGTTCCAATTAACCGGATTTGCGGCGGCTAGATTACGTAATTCAGTTTCCCACTCTTCTAACTCTTGAGTGTTAGCAATTTCTAAACTAAGATTTGAGTCATTATTAAAATCGATTAGGGCGTTCACTGTCAGGTCTGGCCTTTTATTTCCCCCCCCTATCGGTCGGTTGTTGTGAGAAGGCCGGAAAAAAACTTTCTTATCAATTGGGGGCACTCTGTTGATGGCTGGTCGAGTCATTACGATTTCTAATCGGTAGTCGTTCGATTGATATAGCTGTTCCACGCTGTTTATGAAACCCAGCGTTTCAGCACTCAGTTCATCAAATTTAGATTCCATTATTTGTAATTCGTAATTCCCAAGGGCGTCAGTAATGGTGTCATCTAGAAGCAGAAGTCTCTTTTGTCCTAATCCATCTCCGTCGTCTCGAGTAGCCCACAGTTGCACTGTAACGGATGCGAGTGGATTACGTTCTTTTTGGGATAAATCAACTTTTGCAATGGCAAAATGAGCTCTCGATAAGCTGTATGTAGAGGTTGATCTGTTCGTACCCGTAGGAAATCCAACTGACCCCTGGATTACAGTGGCTATATTTGGACTTGGGTTGTTTGGTTGTGAGTTAGCTGGCGGGTTGAGACCTCCATTCTGGGTTGGAGGCGTGAATATTCCACCACTGGAGGTTCCGCCTCCTCCGCCCCCACATCCCGTTAAAAATAAGGTTAGGGTCAGCCAGACCGTAAAGAGGCTTGCTAATCTATACACTACTTTCA
>CAZRWM010000182.1:1512-3324 GCA_964603885.1 uncultured bacterium | reverse complement strand
GTTCATTTTTAGGAGTGGGGATTTGATATAAGGCATTAGACATTATTTTCTCCTTCACAGGTAAGTGCATATGTTTCGGTGATACTACGCAAGCTTAAAAGGGCCGTTTCAGTAATAATTAAATTCTGTGTTTGAATTTTTTCAAATATAGTTAATAGCTTATCCAGATTCTGATCGGTGACCAGAAATTGACTCAGAAGAACTGGGTCAGTCCAATGAATAATGTTGTATGACTCTTGTTCAAGCCTCTGGGATATTTTTTGATAAAAGTGAAATGGCAGAAGGCCCATAGCTTCAGCTTTCTTGAAGATTTTAAGTTCTTTGTGGTCCCAATTAAATTTGAATTGTATGCGTAATTTTTCAGGTTCTGAATACAGCCAGTAACAGCCTAGAAACCAATTTTCCCAAAATAGCACTTTAGATTCAATACCTGAAACTTGAATCAACTCCGCGCCAGGAAGCCGATTTCGAAAAATTTCTAAATAGTGTTCAATTCGCATGAAGGCTGTAGCATATCAAATTTTTGTTAAGGAGACAGGTTTCTCAAAGCTTCTTGAAGAGTATTCCTACATGATTTAAATTGCCTCTCACTAATTGACTCGTAGGAATCGAGTAGCAGAAGTAGCTCTCGGGCAGCTTGATGCTTACTTCGAATAAGGTCAGGCGGAGGATTAACGAGTAATTCTTCTAAAAATCTATATTCTTTGATTAGGTGATAAAGTTTTGCTAATTGCCAATAGAGAGTATGGTCCATGCCGTAGGTACTTTGGTACTCTAGCCAGTACTTCATAGCTTCAGCATATTGAGTTTGACAGGCATTCAACACGCCTAAGTTCATCAAGACCTCGGGCCGAAATGTTTGTATGAAACCTTCCTGATAACAGTTCTCATAAACTACTTTGTAAAGTTCATAGGCACGCTGAATGTTACCAATATTAAATGCCTCTCTAGCTTCTTTTAGGGTTAGGATAATTGAGTCAGGGTTCTCTCTACTTAGTTCTAAGAAGTACTGACGAGTCTCCTTTTCATTTCCATAGGCTTGGTGCCAACATAAGCACGCCTCCAGAAAATAAATGCGTAATTTACCGTAAGATTGAGAAAGTGCTATTTTTAACAGTTCCCCAATATTGCCCGAATCTCCCCAATTGTGCTGGCAATAATAAAATAAAAAGTCAGGGGGAGGTGTTCTGTCTTTTTCTAAATAGCTCTGATAAGTCTCATCGATGAGTTTTTGGTTGCGTGTGATCTTCTGAGTATATCTTGGGCCAGCATATCCTAGGTGAAAAACCTTAAAGTTTGATGCCAATATTTGTAGATTTAGTCTCTTTAGTGAAGGTTCTATACTCTCATGCACCCTATTAGAAAACCTGATTTTTGCATCATTCCGAAAGAGTCTTACTACTTTATGAACAGAATGTATCCCCTGATTAAAACTCCGCCAGTCTACTGAGGTGGTATTAATGCAATCGCTTACGAAGGCTCCAATTTCGGTTTTAATATTCGGAAGCAATTCCTTGATACTCTCAAGGTCAATTTTTCTTATTCTTTCATCTATATCGGGAAATAGAATCCAACTACCTTGTGCTTTTTCCAAAGCAAAATTTCGAGCCTCAGAAAAGTTGTCGTTCCATTCGAAATCAAAGATCTGAACATCGGGTAAAAGTTCACCAAGGAGTGCCTCTGTACCATCAGTAGAACCGGTATTGACCAATACCCACTGATCTGCAATCGAATCGAATTGCTGAACGAATTCCGCGACGAATTCATGATCGTTTCGAAAGATCGCACATACACTGATAGTTGTCATAAGGT
>CAZRWM010000182.1:0-1412 GCA_964603885.1 uncultured bacterium | reverse complement strand
ACGAATTCATGATCGTTTCGAAAGATCGCACATACACTGATAGTTGTCATAAGGTCACCCATGAATTACGCGACCTAGTTTATCACGATTTCTATTCTAATAAGCTAAGGGCTGTACTTCCTAGACCATTTGCCTGGATTAATTGTGCTGTAGCAGATTGTAGTAATAATTGAGATTTAGTGAAATCTATAGTCTCCTGTGCAACATCTGCATCTCGAATAACTGATCTTGCTGCTTCTAAATTAGTCGCTGTGTTAGTCAACACGTTTATACTTCGATTGAGACGATTTTCCACTGCGCCAACTCTAGATCGCTCGCTAGTTACTCGGCTAATAGCATCGTCTATTTTACCCATACTGCGAGTAGCGGATCTTGTTGATGAGATATCAATACCATTCAGTCCTAGTGCATTTGAACTAACACTATTTATATCAAATCTAATTGTTTGCCCGTTGGGTCCAACAGGCGTACCAATACGCTGATCGGAAACTTGAAGGTCGAACTTCGTTTTTCCACTACCGCTAGCTGCAGAATTGAAATCTATTCCAAAGGTGCTAAGGCCTCTCGTAGAATCTGTACCATTTGCGGTACTCAATACGATCCGAGAACCTTCTCCTGACGAATTACTAAAAAATTCCAGTCGATTACCAGGATCAAATTTGAAATCGGCATCCATTGAGCTTATGGTTGTTGCGTTCATAATGGATGTGATTTCCGTTTTACTAATTGTGAAAGATTCATTGGCAGATGCATTAATTCCAGCGGTACCAAAGTGAATCGTACCCGTACTTGCGCCATTTTGATCAGTAAGATTGAATCGTAGAGATCTGGTCAGCTGGAAACCGACAGTTTGTGCTGACTCAGCAGTACTGCCTGTCACCGTCGCTGAGTTGCCTCCACTACCAGTATTTGAGTTTCCAGAGGAGAGTCCAATTGCGGAGAGTGAAGCGCCACCTACGGCAAATATGGAAACTTTACTATCTGTCCCGGTTTCCGAAGATGTTAGTAATAAGTTACCACTTGAATTAACCGAAGCAGTAACTTTTACATTATTACTAGTAAAGTAGCTATTAAACGAGCTTACGATCGATGTAGATGTTACAGCCGATCCTTGATTAAAAGTTATATCAGTACTTGTGCTACCATTACCCACTGTATTACCGGCGCCATCTTGCTGGTTAGTATTGAAATCGCCATCAGCCACACGAATTCTTACAACCGATGTACCGGTGAATGTTGCGCCTGAACTTATGTCAGTAGATCCAGTTAATATAGCGGCAGTGCCGCCTGATCCCACAAAGGCACCTGAAGAAATACCGAGAATCGACTGAGCAGGGGAGTTGGCAGAAATTGATATTCGGCTACTGGTACCCGTTGTGTTTGCAGTTAATACTAAATTATAGCCTGCAAAG
>CAZRWM010000181.1:0-3327 GCA_964603885.1 uncultured bacterium | reverse complement strand
AGTTCCATATTTCTAATCATTCTTTAAGCATTCTCGCCAATTCATCCTGCTTCATAGAGTGTCGCATCGCGTCATCGTAAGTAATCTCACCTTTCTGATAAAGATTCTTAAGCGAGTTCTCAAAAGTAGTCATACCCATGTTTTGACCAGTCTGCATAATTGTATACATCTGCTGAATTTTATGTTCTCTAATAATATTTTGTACTGCAGAATTAACTAATAAAATCTCCTGAGCTACTATACGACCTTTGCCAGAAGCCATAGGAATCAATTGTTGAGCTACAACACCACGTAAAACGAATGAGAGCTGCGTCGTGACTTGGCTTTGTTGATGTGGTGGGAACATATCCACAATACGATTAATGGTCTGTGCTGCGTCAGTTGTATGCAGACTACCAAAGACAAGATGTCCCGTCTCAGCAAGCGTCATACCGGCGCTAATCGTTTCCAGATCACGCATCTCACCAACTAGTACTACATCTGGATCCTGCCTCAAAACGTGTCGTAATGAATCTTGAAAACTAACTGTATCGACATGTAATTCCCTCTGATTTACGATCGATTTCTTATGAAAATGAAGGTATTCGATTGGATCTTCAATTGTAATTATATGCTTGGCATGATTCTTATTGATCATATCGATAAGAGCTGCCAAGGTAGTCGATTTACCTGATCCAGTTGGTCCTGTGACTAACACCAACCCTTTGTGCATTTCAGCAAATTTTGTGCACACACTCTGAACGCCTAGCTCTTCGAGGTCTGGAATGTTGGAAGGGATTATTCTGAAAGCCGCAGCTATGCATCCTCTCTGACGATAAACGTTTACTCTAAAGCGACCAAACCCATGAACGCTGTATGACAAGTCCAGTTCCAAGTTCTCTTCGAACTCTTTTTGCTGCTCACTAGTTAACATGTTATAAACCAAACTTCGAGTATCCATCGGGGTCAGAACATCCAAGTCGGTAGCGACGAGCTCACCATCTACTCGAATGACAGGAGGAGTACCGACAGTCAAATGTAAGTCGGAGGCCTCGTTATCGACAACGAGATTGAGCAAGTCGTTAAGAACAAACATAAAGATTACCTTTCATAATGGAATCCTACCGACAACAATTTCGGCCACAGATGCTAATCTATTTACTGAAAACTAGCTGAAACAGTACCGGCATTAATGCCCACCGGCGGTGACTCTAACGACTTCATCCAGAGTCGTCATACCAATTAAAGATTTTCTTAAAGCAGACTCTCTTAATGTAAGCATACCCTCTTTGCGAGCCAATACAGTAATATCTGACACACTACCGCCTCTGAGAATGAGAGTTTTCATATTTTCAGTCATGACCATTACTTCGTAAATTCCAATACGTCCTTTGTATCCAGAGCCACCGCAACTATCACAACCTGCACCCTTGTATAACCTAAAATTGTTGGCATCTACGTGCTTTAAATCTAAGTGAGCTAAGAGCTCTTCTGATATAGAGAATTGCTCCTTAACTTCTCTCTTTGCGCGATACTCCGTCTTACAATCCTTACAAATAGTTCTCACCAGACGTTGCGCCTGAATAAGTACAACTGAAGAAGTCACCATAAAAGCCTCAACACCCATGTTGAGCAATCTTCCGATGGTTCCAGGTGCATCATTGGTGTGCAGAGTCGAAAGAACTAAGTGTCCCGTCATCGATGCTTTTATGGCAATTTCAGCAGTTTCAAAGTCGCGAATCTCCCCAACCATTATGATATCTGGATCCTGTCGTAAAAAAGAGCGCAGTGCCGCTGCAAACGTTAGTCCTATATCAGGACGACATTGTACTTGATTTACTCCGTCTAACTGATACTCTACGGGGTCCTCTGCCGTCATTACATTAGTAGTTGGCTGATTTAATGCAGTAAGAGCAGAATACAGAGTAGTAGTTTTACCTGAACCAGTGGGACCCGTTATCAAAATTATTCCGTAGGGATGCATGATGCCTTCTTTGAAACGTTCATAAGTTGCCGGCTCAAAACCGAGGGCTCCTAAATCTACCTTCAAAGAACTTTGATCCAAAATACGCATCACGATCTTCTCTCCCCAAGTACAAGGAAGAGTGGATACTCTTAAATCTACAGTTTTGTTACTTACTTTTATTTTTATGCGACCATCTTGAGGCAGTCGCTTCTCAGCAATATCTAGATCAGACATAATTTTAAGGCGAGAAGTTATTGCTGCTTGTGCTTTTTTCGGAGGCTTAACATCGACAGTAAGAACACCGTCAAGTCGATAGCGAACCCGCAGTTCTTTTTCAAAAGGCTCGATATGAATGTCAGATACTCCTCTTTGTACTGCCTGTGAGATGATAAGATTCACCAGTTTTATGATTGGGGCATCATTCTCACCTAATTCCCCCGACAACTCCTCCTGCAAGTCCTCTTCTGAAGCTTGTCCGATATCACCAATTTCATCCATTAAGCTATCAGCTTTACTGGCGTCCCCATAGGCCTCATCTAAAGCTGTCTTTAGGTCTTTACCAGTGACTATAACAGGTTTAACTATCATACCTGTCATTAAAGCGACGTCGTCTATAGCAACAATATTCAAAGGGTCTACCATTGCTACCGTCAACTTATTCCCAACTTTGTTGATAGGTATTAATTGATGACGCCGAGCGACATTTTCGGGAATTAATCGGACGGTGGATGGCTCTATCAAATAATGACTCAAATCAATTTGAGGAACGTTAAGCTGTTCAGCTAAAACGCGAACAATTTCTTGTTCAGTAACCAACGACATCTCCACCAGAATACTTCCTACTCGCTTACCGGAAAGCTTTCCTTTAGTTAAAGCCTCTTGAAGTTGTTCCTGCGTAATAAGACCCTTATCTACGAGTGCATCTCCCAAACGTATTCTTTTCATAGTGCTAAAACCCTCCCGAGTCCAAAAGACTTATCATTGATAACTGCGAACTCGTGATAAATAGTACAGTGACAAATCGCGTATTTCATCGTTGCGGAATTTTCCAATTTCACTCTTAAGTTTTAGACCTTGCAGATATCCGAATGCGAGCCTAAATTGCTCGAGTTTGGCCTCGAAGGAAGCCGCTAGCTGACCCAAATAATAATGACACATGGCAAGGTAAAACTCAACCAGTTGATATTTACTGTTAGAGGGATCGCATTTCTTGAAATTTTCAATCGCTTTCTTAAACTCAAAATCCTTGTAAAAATTTAAGGCTTTTCGAAAAAATGAAAGACTAAATTTTTTGACTCTATTATTACCCCAGTCACAAACATAAACATCTCCGCCTTTATCAACATAAATACCCTGCGGAAAGCTCATTTCACTGTCCTCAA
>CAZRWM010000180.1:0-3335 GCA_964603885.1 uncultured bacterium | reverse complement strand
TCACTCATCAGTAGTCCTTTCGCTGATTTTTGAGACGGTCGAGTATAGCTTGTTTATACTCTTATTCCAATGCAATCTACGCAGGCCAGTTAAATTTACAGTACATTATAAGCATTAAATACTAATCTTTTGTATTTAAAACACCGACATCAGAAGTATGCGCCTACCTATTGCTCTTACTCCATTAAACCTACTTCTGATTTCCTTGATGATAATTGCTCCACAACTAGGTAAGTTCGCACGTGAAATTGTTGAAGAAAAAGAGAATAAAAAGAATTTGGACACAGTAATTTCTCGTAGAGTTAAATCTCAAACTAATTCTAAAAGAAAAAAGATAGAAAATAGAAAGCGCAAAAAAACTGTGAGTAGACTCGCTTTACTCGAAAAGGCCGAAAAAAAGAAAAAAAATCTTTCGAGATCGAATAACCCTAGAGCAAAATCAATGGATAAATATCCAATGAAACTTGATGAGGGTAGAAAACTCTTAACCGCCATAAAATCCGAACATAGTACGTCCAAGCCTCATGCTCGATCTCTTAGTAAAAAATCAGATAAAAAATCTTTTATCACTGAATTAAAGGAGTTAGCTCGAAATAGGAATTACTCTAAAGCTGAGAAAATCTTCATGAGTCGACTCGAAAATATGCGATTAGCTCCCCTTGAGTCTTTAGACAAACAGTCTAAATTTAAAGCTCATTTTTCACGACTAGTTAAACAATTAGACACTCAAACAAGTACAAACTAATCGTCACTTTGCTTTACCCGCATCCTCGTTGAGTAGATCAGAGTAAGATTGTATCAAAATTTGTAAGTCGGTTTTTAATTTACGTTTAATAGCCTTGTAACTACGAATATCATCCGTAAGAGCCTTTAATTCTAGGCGAGCATCGTCGAGCATTTTTTCGGCCTTCAATTCGGACTCTTTCAGCATTAATACACTCTCACGCTGTGCTTGATGACGAATCTGCCCGGTGGCCTTTTGTGCTGACAGCAATGCGTCTTTTAAAGCATGTTCCAAGGATGCATTTTCTCCTAATTTGTCTCGGACTAATTTTAGCTCTTCTGAAGCTTTCCGGTGGTCTCTTTCTAAAGCTTCATAATCACGGGTGACTGTGATCAAAAACTCTTTAACCGCAGCCTCGTCTAGACCACCAAATTTCTTCTTAGGAAAAACCATATTTTGAATATCTATAGGCTTTAATCGAATACCCATCAGCCCCCCAATGAAGACATCACAACACTTTCAAACATTTGAATCCCAATCAGTACGAAAATGAGTGAAAAATCTAAGCCACCCAAAGGAGGAATAAGCTTCTGGAATGGAAGACAAAGAGGATCTGTGATTTCATTGACAAAAGCCGTAAAGTCATGAATCGCATCCCCTGGTGAACTAGGAACCCAACTAAGAATGAAACGGGCAAAAATGATCATGTAAAGACAGCTAAACAACAATTGTATGATCTGATTAATCTCAGCGGACATATTAATTCTCCTATCTACGGGAACCAAATACAAGAGAACCCAACCGAACTAGTGTACTCCCATACTCAATTGCCAGCTTGTAATCTGCCGACATTCCCATGGACAAAACTTCCATTTTAATGTGCTTAAATCCCTTATTCTTAAACTTGTTGAACAAATTTTGCATGCACTGGAATTCCGATCTTACCTTTGCCTCACCAACAAGACTAATCGATGAGCCAATACACATCAACCCTTTTATTTTACAAAATTGTTGCCCCTCTTCGTCGATCTTTTCTAAAAAATCGTCTAATTTTTGAATATCTACCCCACCTTTTGCTGGTTCTTGAGAGATATTTACCTGGATCAAACAGCTTTGCACCACTTGCTTACGAATACATTCCATTTTAAGAATTTCCCATATTTTCATTCGATCAACAGAATGAATAAGTTTTACTTTACCTACAAGTTGAGCCACCTTATTTGATTGCAGTCGACCAATAAAATGCCAATCAATATCAAGATCACTGAGCTCTTGCTGCTTAACTTTCAATTCTTGAACTCTATTTTCCCCAAAATTGCACAATCCAAGGTTATGGACCTCTCGCAGGTGCGCAGAGTGGAATGTTTTACTGACCGCTAGCAATGTGGTATTATCTCCCAGCATTACCTGCAGACGCTGTAGCTCGGCATAATTCATGGAACTGAGCATTATAGAAGGGCTCATACTAACTGTCAAACTACCTCAAGAATGTCAAACCAGAACCCAGTATCGTCGATGAATTCATAAAGGAGGTATTTTTGTGGCGAAATATTTTGCCTGGTTTATATGTATAAGCTTGTTGTTAATGGCCGGCTGTTGCGCCCCTCAAGGTGCGTCTAAACCCGAATTAGCATACCTCGTAGCCTATTCTATCTTGGATAAACGCTTCAACACTTCAACACGTCTTGATCTAACTGCAGATATACTTAATGAAACCGATGAAGACCTAACACTCTGTCAATTAATCTTAAATGACACTGAGGGAACCAGCTACACTTTAGACTATGAAACGATTCCAAGATTTACTCAGGAGGGTCGCTATGATGCTATCCCATTAAAGAAACCTATCGAAGATGGATTTCTTGGGGGACAAACGGGTATCGAATATGATTCACCGGGTGGACTGCAGTTTCTCTTCATGACATCTTTTGAAAGTGCGGTAATTAAATATCGGACTGCTCAGGGTATTCAAGAGTTAGAAGTTGAGAATTTGGCAGAAATAGTATCTCGCTCGAGAGAAGAAACGATTTCATGGATGGAGAAAGAACACGAAGAAAGAGAGAAGACTTTATCATTTCTGAAAGAAAAAGCCGAAGAAAAAATATCCGAACGCAAACAACAGAGTAAGTCTTCCAGGTAAGCTACTACGTCACTTCTCCACGCTTCATAATAGCCGGTATAGTTCGTACCAAAATATAAAGATCAAAAAGTATTCCGCGATTTTTAAGATAGAAAAAATCGTATTTCAAATGGTCATGGATTGGTTGTCGTCTACCACATATTTGCCATAGACCAGTCAAACCTGGCTTAAGTAGCGAACGTTTCCAATGTATTGAATCATAATTCTCAGCCACTATCTCAACTAGCTCCGGTCGTGGGCCTACTAGACTCATTTCTCCCTTAAGAACATTCCATAATTGCGGCAATTCATCGATAGAAGTTCTGCGTAACAACCACCCGTATTTAGTGAGCCTTTCATCATCTATTCCATCAGATTTAACAAAGCTTTTATCGGAGCGTGTCGGCTTCATACTACAAAATTTAATTATAGAAAAAACTTTCCCAAACTGACCCACCCGAGACTGCTTGAAGAATACTCGTTCCTGATTTA
>CAZRWM010000179.1:0-3347 GCA_964603885.1 uncultured bacterium | reverse complement strand
TACAAATGGCCAAGACCTTAAAAGATGAAGGCTTGATCGCGACTTTCTTCGTTGTGGGTAACGGCTCTAATTTTCTCGATCTAATGCGAGAGGCCGAAGAGTTAGGTTTGCAAGACGATGTAATTTTTACCGGGTCTGTGCCCCACGACAAGGTACCGTATTTCTTAAAGGTGAGCGACGTCTGTGTAGCAGCTTTCGATGATACTCCTCAAGTGCGAACTAAATCGCCGTTAAAAATTTGTGAGTATATGGCAGCGGGCAGAGCAATAGTGGCTTCAGAAGTTGGAGAGGTCAGTGAGATGCTCGATCATGGTAAGGCGGGCTTACTGGTAAGACCTGGCGACTCTAGAGCCCTGGCCAGTGGAGTACTACGGATTCTTCGAGATGGGAATCTAAAGAAGGAATTGCAGCACAACGCTCGGCAAAGGTCTTTAGACCGTTTTAATTGGACAGTAACAGCGGACAATCTCATAAAAGCTTATCACCTAGGAATAGGTCAAAAAAAAAAGCTGGCTCAGCGTTTCGTATTTTTGAAGGCAGAAAACTTAAAGAAATTTTTCTTCGCTAAATCCAGATCGGTTAGTTTCGAAGACACTCCCACGACAAAATTAATCAGTACACTTGATGATTACAAGCGAATGGCTGGTATAAAATCGAAAACTGATTCATTCATTGGACCGCAGTTGGTTCAGCTTGATGTGACAAATTTGTGCAACAACGATTGTGTGGCTTGTTGGTCCAATTCGCCGATGTTAGAGGATTTGCTGATTGATCCAGCTTCTAAGCGTGACACTATCCCTGTAGATGTTGTACAGCGCTCTTTGAAAGATATGGCGGCAATTGGCACAAAAGAAATTTATATGGCTGGTGGAGGTGATCCCACTATGCATCCACAAATTTTTGATGTCTGGCAAACTATTAAAGATTTGAATATGACCCTATACGTTAATACAAACTTTGTGCGAATGTGCACTGAGGAGAAAATTAAACGCATTTTGGATCTCGGTATAGATCACTTTACATTAAGCATGTGGGCTGGAACCCCTGAAGCTTACTCTCGGACGCACCCCAACAAAGGACCTAAAGATTTTCACAAGGTGAAAAAGGGAATTGCCTACATGAATTCTATTAAGACAGATAGGCCCTATTGCAAGGTTTATCACGTCATCTCACGTTTGAACTGTCGCGATTTTTACAATATGCTGGACTTCTGTGTTGATACTAATTGTGAAAGCGTCGAATTTACCTTGGTTGACACGATACCGGGTAAAACAGACCAACTTCTGCTGCGTGAAGATGAGCGGGCTTGGCTTTATGAGCAATGCGAAAAGGTGTGGAGTGAGGCTCGAGGTAATCGCTACCGTGACAAGGTATTACTTTTCGGTTTCGAACGTTTTATGCGTCGTCTATCTTCCTCTGACTCAAATTTGGGGGAACACGACAAAAATATCATTGAGTCTTTTCCTTGCTACATTGGTCATATATTTGCTCGGATTATGCCCGATGGGGATGTCAATTCGTGCCTGAAATCCCATCGAATTCCGATCGGTAACATTTATCATCAGTCTTTCAAGGAGATTTGGTCTTCACAAAGGCAGAAGTGCTTTCGAAGTAAAACTCAGGTTTATGAGAAGAAGGATGCGTTCTTTTCATTAATTGGTAACGATGCCGATGTCAGCTGTGGCTGCTATAAAAGTTGTGATGACATAGCGCGCAATCAGCATATGCATAAACGACTGGAAGAATTGAATTTTGTGGAGCAAGGCTTCTTACAGTCTTACAAAGCGTACTTGAATATAACGAATCAGGCTCTTTAATGGATCCAAATTTCTGCATTGATAATAGGGACTTAGCGGGTATCTTACGGGAGGAGGTATTTGAAGGACCTAGACATGTAGTGATTGATCTGACTAATCGCTGTAACACAAACTGTATAGCCTGCTGGACCTATTCGCCCTTGTTAGCTTCAGAGAATAAACCTGGAAAAGCTTGGTATAAAGAAGAAATTGAAATTAATGCTTTTGAGTCAATGGTAGCAGATCTAGCTAGCAAAGGAGTTAAAAGGATTCGTTTTACAGGAGGTGGAGAGCCTCTGCTTTATCGACAGTTTGAGAGGGCTGTAAAAGCTGTTAAAAGCCATGATATCTGGTTAGCAATCACAAGTAACGGAATTATTTTAGATCGATGGGTGGACTTGCTTAAGGAGACCCGGGTTGATGAGATTGCCTTAAGTATTTGGGCGGCTTCTGAAAGTAGTTATTTAGCTGTTCATCCAAAGGCAAAAATTGGCGAATTCTATAGAATTCTTGAGTCGATCAAACGACTGAGGTCAGGTGAATTTTCGCCATCTCTGCATCTACTCAACGTGATCAATTGTCATAATTATCACGAAATTGCGAAAATGGGTGATCTTGGGCGTAATCTAGGTGCTCGGTCCGTGTATTTTACCTTGGTAGATGCGATGCCAGATACACAAGGTCTACTCTTAGATTCTAAACAAAAAATACGAGCATTGGAGCAAATTGAGCAACTGAAAGCTCGATTCTACATGTTTAATCCTGAAATTGTTTGGGATAATTTAGATGGTTTTGAATTACGACTACGAGCATCTGATAAAATGCAATATGATGAGGATAGTGTTGACGAGATTCCTTGTTATATGGGCTGGCATTTCGCGCGGGTGACAGCGGCCGGTGATGTTGTTCCATGTTGTCGAGGTGTAGATTATCCCATGGGAAACATTCATAACTCTGCTTTTAATTCAACATGGCACTCAGAGAAATATAATGAGTTTAGAAATTTATCTTTGCATGAAAAGAAAAGTCATCCGTATTTCACAAAGATGAACTGCTATCAAATGTGTGACAATTTGATGCATAACCGTCAAATAAAACAGAGGTTAGACTCTTTGTCTGAAGATCAGATAAATCAATTGCGGCGCTTTAATTACGGTGAAAATTAATGCCACAAGATCAGCAGATGACTTTGGATGAGTTTATTCAAAATTTTTTTAAGCTGTTACCTAAGTTTGAAAATCTAAATTGCTTTTTGAGGGGACTAGATTTCCAAAGATTCTTGATAACAAATATTCCACAAAGAAATTTTAGAGTGACATTTTGCGGATCTCTGGATCAACTTCACAACGCTACAGAATTGCATAAAATAAAACTTATAAGAGAATTAAATATCAATTCTGAGCCTATTTTTTTATACGGAATCGATACTGCAGAGTGGTACTTAGAGTTGGAACACTTTCGAACTATCGAATCGCTTGAAAATTTTTTAGACCTACGTCCGTTGTATTTTCAAAAATCACTCTATTCTTTGCGGCTCAGGGAAGAAATTGG
>CAZRWM010000178.1:0-3354 GCA_964603885.1 uncultured bacterium | reverse complement strand
AGTGAGTGTGAAAGCTCCTATTCTCACTCTTTTTAACTTCTGAACATCAAAACCAAGTAGCTCAACCATTCGACGAATTTGTCTATTTCTTCCTTCTTGAAGAATTAGCTTAAATTTATTTTTAGAAATACGATTCGCAGAGGAAGCTTTTGCCAACTTTCCATCAAGCATAACACCCTCCAAAATATTTTTAAGAAATTGATCATCAAAATCTGAATGAAGCCAAACCAAGTATTCCTTTTCATGCTCAAAACTAGGATGAGTAAGTTTATTGGCTAATTCTCCGTCACTAGTGACTATCAGTAAGCCCTCACTTTCCTTATCTAATCTACCAACTGGAAAGAAATGCCCCTCCATCGGGAGGCAATCTTTTAAATTTGGACGTTCCTTTGGGGATAATGTGCAAATGACTCCTCGAGGTTTATAAAATGCGTAAGTTTCGTAATTTTTTGAACCATTTAGAACCACGCTTCGCCCGTCTACTTTAACTTGGTCTTGGATGTTCACAGCAGTCGTAATTTGAGCACGCTTTCCGTTTACCGTTACGCGGCCCTCGTTAATCAAACACTCAGCTTTACGTCTGGAGCAAACTCCCGCTTTCGTTAAAAATTTATTGAGTCGCATTTTGTAGAGAACCCGCCTCTAAGGGAATTAATCGGTCCGGGTTTCCCCAAGTAAAATTTTCAACTGCAGAAACAAGCTGACCCTGAACCCAGTTTTTCCCTTCTTTAACCGCCTTAGAAAAAACTATATTCCACGCTCTTAAATCAGGAGGCATATTCTCTATGGTAACCGCTAGAATATCTCCTCTCTCGACTACAGATACTTTTGGCTGCCAATCGGAATCATTTTGTAAAAAATCAATTACCCACGGATCTCTATGTAAACCAATACCGAACTGGTGAGAAATTTTTCCATATCCAGGTCTTGGCTTAATACTGGTACGGTCAAACCATAATTCAAGATGATCTTGCGATAGGTATGTACCATCTATATTTTCGATTAAATTAGTTGGTAAATAAACTTTGATAGATGAATTATCACAGCACTCAACAAATATCGATTCTGGTTGAGGAAGCTCTAATGGGTTATATATTAAAGCATTTAGTTCGTAAACTTTATTATTCTCAGACACATGAACTTTCTTACTAGATTTACCAGTAAGAATCGTATGCTTTGATGGGGGTTGAGTTTTCAATGTTGTAGTATCAAGAATGCCTACAGCCGATGTTAGACTCGAGTTGATTTGTTCGGTTGACAACTCAATCTCAGAGTTTTCTAAAACCGGATTAATTTCGATTAGTTGGTTTGTGGTATCTAAAGATGCTTCGTTTGACTGTAAACTTAATTCTGTCAAATCATGTTGAGTACTATTTTCAAATGAATCATTGTTGACAGAACTGGAGATATCAGAATGAAAATCTGATTTCGCAAATTGATTATCATCTATCCCTTCCTCTGAAATCTTACCCGAATCACTAGTATCGGTAACGTTCGGCATCTTAAATATTGAATTCTCTGAAACCTGATTTTCCTCGTCTTTTTGAGGTGCAGAAGATTCTGACTCAATTTTGGAGACAAAAGTTTTCTGGGTAGATTGGATAATCATGGAGGCGTTGCTCAATGAAGTCTCACTTAGATCTCTGCCTTCGGGACGAATAAGATTTACCTTGCTAACGGGTCTTGATGGTTCACTACCTAAAAGTTCCCCCAAGTATTGTTCCGAGTTTATTGTAGTTAAATCGACGCCGCGCTCAGACAGATAGATCTTCAAGTCTTTAGGACTCCGTTCCCTCCAATCTCTATCTTCCAAAATCTCACTTTGAGATTTTTTTTCTACAGTAGCTATTTGCCTGTCTCCCGAAAAATATCTTTCAGTTATATTTACTTCCGCTAGAGTTTCGTGAATTTGTTTTACGCTATCTGCCGGCCAAAAAATGAAAAGCAAAAACACTGCTATGTTTAGTAGCAGTAAAACAGCGAATAATAATTTGAGCAATACCAACATTGGTTCTGCTCTATTCTTTCGGCTTAATCTCTTCGATTCCGTTCATGTATGGTACAAGTACTTTGGGAATTGTTATCGTTCCACGATTTGTTTGATTCAATTCTAGCAACGGAATTAAAATCCTTGGAGAGGCAATCAGGGTATTATTTAGGGTGTAGCAAATTCTGTTTTTACCGTTTTCATCCTTGTAGCGTAATTTTAATCGCTTTGCTTGGAAACTCTTAAACATTGAGGCACTGTGGGTTTCACAATACTCATTTCTAGATGGCATCCAAGAATTGATATCGTATTTTTTAACCTGTCCCTGACCGATGTCGCCGGAGCAGACTGCTACGACTTGATAAGGTACTTCAAGACTTTGTAAGAAATCAGTCGCATTTTTGAGTAAATAATCCAGCATTTGAAGAGATTTTTCATCGTCTTCTTCCATTACAATAACCTGCTCAACCTTCATAAATTGATGAATTCTATATAAGCCATGCGTATCTTTTCCATACGTACCGGCTTCGCGTCGGAAACAATTACTCCAAGCTGCCGACTTAATTGGTAACTGTTTAACATCCAATATCTCATCATAATGATAAGAAGCTAATGAGACCTCAGCGGTCCCTACTAAATAAAGGTCATCTTCCTTCATTTTGTATGCTTGATCCTCACCACCGGGGAAATAACCCGTACCCATCATTGCGTGCTCTCGAACTAACACCGGAACAGTCATGGGAGTGAATCCTCTTTGAATTAGGAAATCTAAAGCATATCGCATTACTGCTAACTCAAGCATAGTTCCTTCATTTTTCAGATAATAAAAGCGAGTCCCAGAAAGTTTTACACCGCGCTGAATATCCATTAAGTTTAAGTGATCGCCTAATTCAACATGACTCTTGGGCTCGAAATCAAAGTTGGGTATATCCCCCCAAGAGTCGATCACTACGTTATCGCGATCATCCTTACCGATCGGAACCGAAGAATCCATGAGACTAGGAACTAATAGCATCTGATTGTCATAGTTTAGCTGCACTTCTTTTAACTTTGTCTCAAGCTCTTTTACTTGATTACTAACTTCTTTCATTGATTGAATATGAGCTGGTTTCTCCTCTTTGCTGAGAGAGCGAATCTTCTGATTGCCCTCCTTCAGCCTCATACGCAAAGTATCTGTTTCACTACTAAGCTTTCTACGTTGCTCATCCACTTGCAATAAATCTTTAATTGATATCTTGCAGCCTTTAGCATCAGCAGCATTTTGAAATAAATCTGGATTTTCTCGAATTTCTTTAATATCGAGCATCAACGCCTCCCAAGAAAAGAGGCCAGTATATTGAGCTATCAAAAAAAACTCAATGAAATCT
>CAZRWM010000177.1:0-3368 GCA_964603885.1 uncultured bacterium | reverse complement strand
ACTCATCTTGTGATAGGCCAGAAAAAAGAACCAGATTACGCTCGCCTACTTCAAAACTTTTGACAGATTGCAGAGGATCAAGGATTTTCCAATCTTGATGAACGTCATGTTTAGGACTCACTAAAGAAATAAATTCCAGACCGGAACTTTTCTTGGAGCTCTGAAAGGTTTTATTTCCAACAGAACTTACAGCATTCGTCACTATGAACAAGTCTTTGGCATCCAAAACCTGTAATTCAGAATTAGGACGTGACAAGTCATTATTTGATAAGCCCACCACGGAATAGGACAGGGCGCTGAATGATCTAGAATAATAGTCGTTCCTAGTACGATCTAATTTATGTTTGATATCCGTAAAATTACCACTATCAACCAATATATAATTTTTTTCATCTCCAAAGGCTTTCTTACGTCGGGCAATCCCACCTAACATGCCCTGAACACAACCACAAGGTTCTAAATAACTCTGGGTGTTCCCGGTGAACAGGATCGTGTCTACTGCTATTATGGGATTAATTAGTAAAAGATACAGAATTATAGAAAGTAGCGACGCCAAAATTGGTTCTCCTAGTCAGCATAAACGATTCAAAACATGAATACTTTATACAATCTATCCTCAGCCGTTGTGCATACTACAAGATGCAAAGGTGGAATGCAAAACGTTCATTAATTCTAATATTGCTACTGCTTAAGGCAACAACGAAAGTTTTTAGAAGAGGTGGTAATATTAGCTTTGTTAAAAGAAAAATCACTTACTGCATTATCACAATTATTTGAGTTATTAACCTCAAAAACAGGTGCTAGAGTACTTGTTAATAATTGGCGCCCTAAGGACTCTTCTGTAGATGAAAGAATGCCACTCTTACATGCATGATAATACTGATTCATATCACACAACTGATACCCGTTTGATCTACACACATTTAATGCATCTAGGAATGCTAATTCTGCTATCCCATGATTAATTTGAGAAGAAATACAGTCACTAATCGAACCTCTGACTAGTGGAACCATCTTACTGTCCCCATTACCGCAATTCCCCGAAATATCTGAAACTCTAAATAAAGTTGAAGCAAATTTGGGAGTTAGCGTAACCTGTACTGCGGCGGAACTGCTTCGCGCAAATGAAAGAGATATAGTTCCATTATTATTTAGACTTACAATACGCCCACCACTAGCAGTGGTAACTTCAAAACCGGCACTAAAATCGCTATTCGCTACTAAACTATCCAATCTCATATCAATCATAGTCATGTAATTGGAAGCCCCTAAAGTAAGAATTTGCATAGAATCAGTTGAAATACTCATAGGCTGTGTACGGTTTGATAAAACTTCTACAGAGAGTTTTTCGTTGGAAATTAAGTTAGCGGAAGTTGCAATTTTTTCAGCGGTAAATGCACTATCATCAAAAGCAGCAACTTCCAATAATTCAGAGTTCAAACAATTAATGTCATCACAGAATTTTGAATTAATTAACGTCCCACTAGCAATTTTTCCATCTGTAATCGTCTCAGATGCGAATCTACTTGCCCTTAGGGTTCCATCCGCAAAATCGTTTGCGGTAATACTGTTGTCCTGAAAATCTACTGTAGATAAATTGTTATCAGAAACTTCATTAGTGGTCACGGCTGCCACAGCAATCGAACGACTAGTAAGATCACCAAACAGTTTAGATTCAATTACGGCATCAGACGCAATATCAGCTGTATTGACTGATGAATCAGCAATTTTGAGATTAGTTATGGCACTATTGGCAAGGTCCACACCAGTGATACTACCGTCAGCAATTACAGATCCATCAAAGAAACTGACCGATGGGATTCCATCCAAATCTTCAAACCGTACCTCATTAGCTCGAAAAAAAGTAATACTACGATTTCCTGGGCTTTCAAAGGCGAAAGATGATATCGGCGTTACTTCTCTTGAGAAGACAAAGTCACCATTACTTTTGAAGGTGTAACTAAAAAGGTTTGATTGGGTTATATTCTGATCGGAAAAAGACAACAGAGGAAAAGCGCCATCGACTCTGTCATCAATCGATGAAGCGATTGTTAATGATTTACTTAAAAATTCATCAAAATCTGTTTGAGTCAGAGGAAAAGGATTACTGAAATCATTATTCTCACTTGTAAGCGCAACCTCGGTAGGTACAGCTGAAAGACCAATTTTGCCTGGCGCAGAAATTGTTGTCAACTTGCTATCTTCGATAAGGTTATTGGGATCACTACTGAATTTTGAGTTACTTAATTGACCATTAAGTATAAGCTTGGATTCAATAAAGTTGTTAGGAAACGCACTTAACTCTTTATTTTGATAAACGTGACGGTGATAACCTTCGACTCTGATACCGCTAGTTAGCGTAACTAACTCTGCTTTTAATTGCGAATTGTCTTCCAAAATATGGTCTTCAATGGTATGGGAATTTCCTATAATATTTGTTGAACCCTGCAGAATAATGGTGGCTCCGTCAGTAAATCTTATTGAATCCGTTGGAACACTCCCTGGGTCAAGTAAAACTCTGCTAAAGCTGAAACCATTGGTGACATTCGCCTGGCTCGTTTGGGAAGAATAGCCAAAAAGTCCGTTTGTAACTTTCATAGTGCCCGCAACTGAAAAACTTCCTTTAGAAACGTCATGGTTAGCAATCAAATCTCCTGTACGACTTATTTTTACTATCTGAGTAGCAGTATTTACATCATCAAGATTCGTCCCAGTCATAAAATAGTCACTTGTAATTATGTCAGAACTTGCCCTTATATTTCTCAGAGAACTCATTTCAGCGTTTTCATCAACAGTGAAGACCGTTCCATTGTCGTTAGAAATGACAAATTGTAATTCACCACTAAAAGTCTGATTCGATCCATCAATCAAAAATGTTGAGGTTCCCGGAGTTACATGACCATGAGACCGAAGAACATAAGCAGAAGGGTCACTATCATTTAACCGCAAAACATTCTCAGATCCTATTGCGTAAGGATGAGAGAAAAGTACTTGCTGTCCGACTTTTCCTCCCGAGGATTGATCTCCCATAATCACTTCCAGAAAATAAGGCTCATCAAAAGTTAATACGGGCTCATTGCCTACGGATTGTACATCGATATTTAGCGTAAAAAGACCGTCATTTATTATCACGCCATTGACAGTCCGAGATAATAGAGGCGTTGAAGATTGGTCTGGACTACTCAGTTTTCGAACAAGAACTAAGAAGTTTCTAGTGAAATTACCCTCTACAGGCTTCAAGGTGTCATGGTCCAAAAGTCGCCCCTGATAGACTATTGTCCGAGGTACTTCAGCACCCGCAACCGAGAAGGTCATCATCCAAGCTATTATTATGAAAATATATCTCGCCATGTACTTCACAAACTTTA
>CAZRWM010000176.1:0-3502 GCA_964603885.1 uncultured bacterium | reverse complement strand
AAAAAAAAACCGGGGTAGGAAAGTATTCGACTTTGAGATTCTCTGTATAAAGAATAAGAAATTGTACAGGACAGCAATGCAGGAATTACTCCAATAAGTAAAAAACCTAAAGGAATCGAAATAAATCCCATAAAATAGGAAAGAGCTGCAGGCAACCATGAACGCTTATCAATCACGATTAGATCTTAACATCAAAATAAAAAAAAGGCTGATCAATACTTGATCAGCCCCCTCTGAGGAAAAAAATTTAAGTGTAGAATTTAGTTAAAATCCGCGCTCAAGCGCAATACGGTAACCGCTATGCTCAATGTCAACTTCATCATCATCAGACTTAGCATCTAGAGCATAACCTTTCAAACCCAGCGAAAGACGCCAATCGTCCACATTTTCTGGACGAAAATAGTACTTTGCACCTAAATCATATTCCGTCAAACTGGTATCGCTATAGCTAAATACTTTAGCCTGAGCAATTAAATCTATATGATCGCTCATATTCTTGATCATCTCGGCACCAAAAGTTGGTAATACTACCGGGCCATTTATTGAAGCTGTTGTACCACCGTTAGCTAAACTTAAATCAAAGTCTAAATATTTTAGAGAAAATAACCAATTAATTCCAAACTCTCCTCTTTCACTCCTAACCCATTCGCGGCGGTAAGTAAAATCAAAATCCGAGACGCTTTGATCAAAAACCGCTCCTGTATTGAAATTCTGACTATCGAAACCTTGAAGTTGTCCGGTAATTGTAGATTGATTATCTAAATTTAGGAATCTAAATGAGATAGCATGCCTAAACAAATCAACATCGAAGCCTGCTTCCAAATATGTACCAGAACTCTTACCAATAGTTGCTCTATTGACTCCATCTGAAATCGAACCGTCCATGTCGGCGGCTATTATGGCTATGTGACCGTCATTTTCATAATGAGCATCTTCAAAGTGACGTTCAACTATAGGCCTCTCTTCGTAAACCTCAATCTCTTCTGGAACACCGAATGGGTTTCCGTATCGAACCATTTTTCGCATTCGCTTGGTTCTCACTGCACCTCGGTCTACATACATATCCTCATAAGATCTTTCGTATAGCTTTTGACGCTCAACGAAAGCCCAATACTTATCTTCGTTGATATAGTTAGTGAATGGAATTGCAGCTGGCGAAGCTATCTTCTCTCCCGTAACTTTGTTCCATGCGGCTTTCGAAATCACTTCTCCATAAGAATTATATACAATTCTTAGTTTAGCGACTGTACTCTCAATCTCGTCCTTAATGATTGGTTCTGCCAGAACATCAAGACTAATTTTAAGGTCTTGACCCTTCCGACGGTCCCAGGCATGAATCGATATAATATTACCCTTTTTATCATAGGATGATTTGATGATTGTATGCTTTGTAGTAGAGGTTCTAACGATAGCTATCTCATCACCAATTTCTACAGGCTTGTCTAAGTAAGATGTCCTGTAGGGATACCACTCACCCTGTTGAGTCTTTTTCATCATTGGAGGAGTTTTAACTCCATCCATAGTTTTACCAATATAAAAAGGTGAGGCCTTGTAATCATTGTGATGATGTTTGGCATCTTTGTATTTTACATCCTTTTCGAACATACGATCCTTCGTACCTTCTTCCTCGAGACTATCCGACGCAAACAATATCGTTACTGAGCCGGTAACCAACAAGGCAATTAAAAATCTACCTATTGTTTTCATTATTTTCCCCTTTACCAAAATTCTAATTTATTATTTATCCGGTAACTTTTCGTACCTGCTTCATATCAGTGAATCCTTGAATTACCTTTAACAAGGCATCTTCTCGCAAATTAATGAAACCAGATTGCCTTGCAGCATTGACTAGCTCAATAGTCGTTCTACCTTGTGTAATTAATTCTTGGATAGGCACCGTATTTTGTAAAATCTCATGTATACCGAGTCGGCCTACGTAACCGCTTCCCATGCAGTAATTGCACCCTTTGCTCTCGTACACCGACTGTGTTTTCAACTTATAACGATTCGCGAACTCCTGTAGTTCACCATCCAGCGCGACTGGTGTTCGACACTTTGCACATAACCTTCTTAATAACCTCTGAGCAATAGATCCAATAAGTACGGAGCTAACTAAAAATCTATCGACTCCAATTTCAGTTAATCTCATGATTGAGCTAGCGGAGTCATTAGAGTGTAAAGTACTCATTACATAATGCCCTGTCATAGCTGCTTCACACGCTATTTTAGCCGTTTCCGCATCGCGAATTTCACCTACCAAAATAATATCGGGGGCTTGTCGAAGGATGGATCGTAGTAGAGAAGCAAAAGTTAAACCCACTTCTGGGTTAACTTGAGCCTGCGAATAGTAATTTATTTCATATTCAACGGGATCTTCGACGGTCACTACAGATTTTGAGGGATTATACATATAAGCCAAACTTGCATATAAAGTAGTAGTTTTTCCCGAACCCGTAGGCCCTGTAACCAACATTAAACCATGTGGCTTTTGCAACAATGTTGTCAGTAATCGCATTGAGTAATTAGATAAACCGGCGTTTTTTAAGCTAACATCCAAGCGATCCTTAAATAGAACCCTCAAGACCACTTTCTCTCCATCAATGGTGGGTAAAACTGATACACGACAATCAATTTTCTTATCTTTTAGTTGGCCTCTAAATTTTCCATCCTGCGGTAAACGTTTCTCAGATATATCGAGATTTGCCATCGTTTTTAAGCGAGCTACAACTTTTTCTTTATGCTTGTCAAATTCAGCTGGAAATTTGAATGCATCTTGAACAATACCATCGATTCTATAACGAACCTTCAATGCCTCGTCTTTAGGCTCGATGTATATATCAGTAGCTTTGCGCATTATCCCAGTTCGAAGAATAATGTTGGTGAATGCGATAATAGGAGTGGTTGCTTCCTCCACATCATGTATTGTGTCATGAAGAGGGTTCGCCTTGTCTGGAGGCTCTGCCTGTAATGCGTCAATCAAAGGCAAAAACTCTTTCATTCTCTCCTTGTAAGATTCAATAGCAGTTTTAATACCATTTTCGGTTGTCGCAAAGATCTCTACTCTTTTACCTGTTCTATGCGATACCTCATCCGCTATAAAATTTAGGTTCAACGGGTCACTGTGAACAACTGACAAGGTGTTACCGGACAGATCTATAGGCAGTACATTATTGGCCAAGATATAATCTTCCGGTAATGAAACGTAAGCACTAGGTGAAATCTCAACTCCTGCCATCGATTTCATAGAAAGATCTTGCTGCCAACATAAGCATTCGAGAATGTCCTCCTCTGTGACCATCTTCAATATGATTAATTGCTCGCCAAGTCGAAGTCCAGTCTCCTTCTGTTGCTTGAAAGCTTGTTGCAACTGCTGAGGCGTTACGAAGCCTTTGTGCGTAAGCACATCCCCTAGTCGCATCTTTGACTTATCTATTTGCTCTTCTGACATGACAGTATTCACCCCTTGATGAATAAATTTATGTGCAGATTCGACCTCCACAAG
>CAZRWM010000175.1:0-3553 GCA_964603885.1 uncultured bacterium | reverse complement strand
GTTTCACCTCAATTACGAATTAAGGAAAGTTTTTCTAGATAGAGATGGAAAGGTATGTAAAAAACCAGAGCTTCCTTTTGAATTTCTGAGCGGTAGTAATCACAAACGAGGGTATAGTAGGCCATGTTTTTTGTTCAGGTATTTCAAGAAACGAGTTGCATCGGATAAATAGGCTTAAATAAGCTAGATTTCTATCTCGAATTCTTATAGGTTCTAGAGTCGATCGAGATCTGGATTTTTCTGTAATATTAATTTTGTGCTCAAGGAGAAGTAGAGCTTGAACTTTGTCGATGTGGTTCAACATTGGAAACAGAATTTTTTACGCTGGCGTAATCGAGGTCAGAGCATTCCAAAAGCTTCTCAAGATTTGATTAAATTCAGAGAATTCAGTTATTTGTTGGAGTCATTCTTTGTAGATTGGATTGGCATTCAGAATGTCCAGTTTAAATTCGAGCGAAGAGAGCATCAGGAACCATTTATACAGGCTCAGTACAGCGTAAAATTAGACCGCAGTATACTAGTTCTAAATTACAACGCGTCCACAGATCAGGATTCATTATATCGAGAACCAAGACAGAGACTCAGTCTCTTCAATCAATCGGAAGAGGGAAAATATGAAGAAGTCGCAAACTTAGATTTACCAGATAATCTTGCTTTATTAGACCCTGGCACCAAATGGGGCTTACAGGCTCTCGAGGGTTTTTTTTATTTAATCCAAGGGTTAATTCAAGAAAGCCGCGGATTAGCAGATAATTCATATCCCTATGAGCCATATCATGTTAATGCGAGACAACATGGGCAATCCATGGTCGAATTCATTGAATTTTTCAATCAGTATATGTCGCGATTGAACTGGTTAAAACGACCAATGGATTTTGATAGGAAAAGCTGGCGAATTAGTGAGCCCCAATTACTTGCTGGTTATGAAGATTATAGGTTGGGAATATATCTTAAGGCCTCGTTAAGTAATAAGGTTGGAGACCCTACCATGGTGCTAACTAACTCTTGGGAGCAGCCAGACCCAGCTGGCCAACCAAAACTGCGAAAAATCCGTTGCTTAAGTCTACCCGTTGATTTTAGAGCTTTAGAGAATTTAGATTCTCAAGCTGGGCTAGTGTATCTAAGAATGACTCAGCTAGTACATGTGATTTTACACGATCTGCAGCTTGAACAAGAGCCATCCGTGCCTTTCTTTTAATCGTATATTGCTATCTATTGGACGATTAGGAAGTTGGTTCCCAATATTTTATTCCTCGATCGTCTAACAGAAATTGTCTGGCTTTCTCAGGTTCTATTGCTAACTCATCAATTCCATCTTCTATGGCACGCTTACTGCTTAGGTTCTGAAGACGTAAGTTGAGCGATGGCTCCATTTCTAATTCTAATGCATTAGCTAAAACTTCAGAATATGAATCGAAATCTTCCCAATTCATATCTCGCCAACAATCTAATGCTTGCATGGCCGATAAGCGATTAACTATAAGCGGACTTTTGAGCCCTGCTTCAATTAAACCGCGGCCATGGCCGGGGAAACTCTGCAGATGATCAAGTAGTATTTGAAGGCAGTAATGACTTTTAAAGCCTGGTGGAATCCCATGCTGTCTTTTTGGACCAGTCGCAATTTCATTCAGTGGAAGTATCTTAGATGCTATGGCGATACATTTTTTTGCTCTTCTAATATCATCGGTAGAGCAAAGTGCTGACCATAGAAGTGGATTACGAGGGTCAGAAGCTAAACGCTGTTGATGTAAAGGCCAAATGTCCATTCCTAGCTCATTGGCTGCATTACAAGCTTCTGCATAATTATCCATAGAATCTTTGAATAGCTCTTTATCAATAACAGCTTTCCAAGTATCTAAATCATCATCGAGAATCTCAGTTAAACAGCCTAATATATTTTTGGCTTCTGCAACCGACAAATCGAGCCCACTAAAGGGGGGTACGTCCGTTAAGCTTTCATTGAGAATATTTTGGATTGATCGGCAAGCATTATAGGTACTTAAATCTCTTCTAATGATATCAGTGAATTCACTAGTTGGTTGAGCGCGTCGGAGCTCATTCATAAGTACAATTAGTAATTCCTCAAAACCTTCACAGTGGTCTAATTGTAATGGATGAATTTGAGTGAGCATTACTTCAAAAATTTCAAGTAGCCCAAGACAAAGGTTTAGATTTATTTTTTCTTGAGAGTTAAAGGTCTCCAGTGGTTTGGAAAAGTGCCAGATATCAAGAATACTCTCAACAAAAAGTATATTATTTCTATAGCCTTCAGTTAACAGCCAGTTTCTAATTTTTACGTTCGGATTATCGCTTAGCAAGCGAATGCATTGGATTCTGCCCCAGCCCTTTAACCTTGACATTATTTGAAGGAGTTCATTATCAGAATTTTTATTAGCTAATCGTAATGCAACTCCAGACCAATAGGCTGTCTCGTCATGACTGCCTAACATTATGATATTTTCAATGTTAGGATTAGGACTTAATCCCTGGAGGATTAAACCGATTTTGAGTGGACCGCGATCGCAGCTCTTGGTACACAGCCAGTCCGCAGTTTGTTGGAGATAACGGAGACCTTTCAGATCATTTTGTTCATCCGCTAAGCATGGCAGATAAAGTAATAAGCTTTCAGTACAAAGAAGTTCATATAAACGCAATCTGTCTTTATATTTAAATTTCTTTAAAACCTTCCTAAGAAGCTTATCAAAGCGATCAATTGCCAACTTATTCTCTTCAAAACCATCGCGTAATTGCAAACTATCAAGGGTCCCTGGAGCTAGGCTCATTTTTGATTTTAACCTTGGTTCATCCGGTAGCAAAGTTTTGGTTCTTATTTCTGAGTCTAAATCTTGATTTTGGACGATCCAATCAAAAATTGCAGCGTGAATAAGCCAAGGAGGTTTTTTAAAGAGCGTAAACTTGGTATTACTCATCCGTGAAAAAGTAAAGGCTAAAATAATTCCTGTTATGAAACTTAATACCACTACTAGCATAAGGAGCCCAGTACACCAAAAGTAGTTAACAACAATTTAGTTAATATTAGAAGCGTTCAGCAGTTTCTTCCTCAACTCGAGACCAAGCTTTGGGTAAAGAGTTGTGGAATTTCAGACTGTACCAATCAACACTTACCCAAGTGTCTCCTAAAAAAATTTTCGGATCTGATGGTACGTCCTTACAGCAGAAATCGGAATATGGAATGATCAGGTACTCGCCTCGAGTACTCTTCAGGCTGACGAATCGTCGGTTATCGATAAGTGCTTCACACATTAGGTGTCTCCCACTATAGTTTACCTTTCTATCAATTGATTTAGCAAAAATAGCAGCGTAATTACTTGAGCTTATTTTGAATTAAGCTATTTGCAAGCTTTTCTGCCTTAAGTGCCAGACGGGGATCTATTTTCTCACTTAGACTGGTCAGAAGATGCTTATATTCAGGTTGAAAATGACTAGCCGCTTTCAAGAAAGCGTACTCATATTTTTTCCCCCAAAATCTTCGTGGAGATCGCTGGTTTGCAATCATTTTAGAGAGTAGAATCAAACTTTCAGCCTTGCCCCC
>CAZRWM010000174.1:0-3557 GCA_964603885.1 uncultured bacterium | reverse complement strand
GATCTGCAGGGCGGCATTGATTTGATCTACAAGATTGAGTCCGATGAAGAGCTAAAAACAAAAGCTGAGCGAAAAGACTTAATAAGGAAAACTATTTTAGTTCTAAAGAATCGTATTGATATTTTGGGGATTACAGAACCAGTAGTTCAGCCATACAATGATGATCACATTCGTGTTCAATTAGCTGGGCGCTTCGATGAGAAGCAAGTTAAGAGTATTATAGGTCAAACGGACTTACTTAAGTTTCAATGGGTAGTTGATTTTGCGGATTCCGCTTTAAGTTTTGGTAGTCGAGCACAGAATCCAGAGTATGAAATTATTCGAAAAACAGCAGAGGTTGCTAAGGATGGGACAATCACCGAGACTGGTGGTTGGTACCTTTTGCAGCGTAAAACTGTAGTCACAGGGGATGAAATTAATTCAGCATTTACGCGTTTTAACGAATTTGGTAAACCAGAGATAGGACTTAAATTTAGAGATTCAGGAGCTACTAAATTAGCTAATTCTACTAAAAGTATGATAGGTCAGCGTTTAGCGATAGTACTGGGTGGTGAGGTTTACATGGCCCCTACAGTTCAATCCCAATTATCTTCTGACGTTACTGTGGAAGGTAGTTTTGATCTAGAGTATGTGAAGGGCATTGTAGGTGTGCTGAGAGCGGGTAGCTTGCCAGCTAAATTAGTTCCTGTGCTAGAAAATAGAGTGGGAGCTACACTTGGTCAAGACGCTGTAAAGCGAGGCTTTACAGCTGGCAAATGGGGATTTCTAATGGTTTTTGTGGCTATGTTTCTGATCTACCGATTTGCTGGAATTTTTGCGAATATAGCGTTGCTGTTTAATCTCCTTTTGGTCATAGCTGTGATGGTATTTATGGGAGCAACATTAACATTGCCGGGAATAGCGGGCCTCATTTTGACGGTAGGTATGGCAGTCGATGCAAATGTTTTGATTTTTGAGAGGGTACGCGAGGAATTGAGAAGTGGTAAGTCCATTCGGGCTGCCATTGACGCAGGTTTTTCGAAGGCATTTACGGCAATTTTAGATGCCAATATAACATCCCTTTTTACCTGTATAGTACTTTTCAAATTTGGCTCTGGTCCTATTCAAGGTTTTGCTGTGACCCTAGCGATAGGGATTTTAGCCAGTATGTTCACCGCGATCTTTGTCGTAAAAACTTTGTTAGCCAGTTACTACGCTAATTCAGACAATAGAACTATCAGTATTTAAGGAAGTGATTATGAATATTAATTTCGTTGGTAATCGTTTAACATTTTATATTTTATCTATTTTACTGATGGTCGCCAGTTTGTCTCTTCTAATTAGTCAAGGGCTGAATTTCGGTATAGAATTTAAGTCAGGATCGGTATTTCGTATCTCTTTTCAAAAGGAGGCAAGCGTTGATGACGTGCGAAAGGTTTTGGAACTCGATCGATTCAAAAAATACTTCAAAAAATTTCAAGTGCAAGAAATAGCTGCTGCAGATGCAATCGGTGGAGTATCGAAAGAATTTTTTATATCCTCAGATTTTATTGCCGGTAATATTGGTGCTGAGTCTATTGATCGTCTACTGGAACAAGAGTTTAAGATTACTTTTCCGGGTGCTAAAATTCATGAATTTAACAATATTGGGCCAGCGATCGGGGATGATTTAAAAGAGGCCGCAATTTTCTCCATTATTTTCTCGATAATTGTAATCATATTTTACATAAGCATTAGATTTGAATTTCAATACAGCATCGTATCCATTGTTGCTTTGGTGCATGATGTGATGTTTGTACTAGGTTTATTTGCTCTTACCCAGAGAGAGTTTTCGGCTAGTACAATAGCTGCTATTCTCACCATAATAGGGTATTCCTTAAATGATACAATTGTTATTTTGGATCGTATTCGTGAGAATGTTCGCCTAATGAGAAAAGACACTGTAGATCATATAGTTAATGTTTCGATCAATCAGTCTCTGTCTAGGACTTTTTACACATCAATGACCACCATGTGTCCGATTGTAATCTTGTTTGTCTGGGGTGGAACTGGGGTGGCAAATTTTACTTTTGCAATGTTGCTTGGAGTTATTGTTGGGACATATTCCTCCGTGTGCTTGGCGAGTCCACTACTTGTAACCTGGGATAAAAATAAGAGTAAGTCGGTTACCATCTCAGAATCTTCTCAAGTCGCAGCATCCAAATCATAAACGGAGCAGATAGGCTTTTCAGAATATCTGGTTAATGCAGAAAAACCACGTTGCAATTGTGGAAGCCACTAATAAATCTGATGTGCCAAATTTGTAC
Organism: uncultured bacterium; assembly: GCA_964603885.1. Taxonomy (GTDB): domain Bacteria; phylum Muiribacteriota; class UBA6191; order UBA6191; family UBA6191; genus JAYZAC01. The sequence goes on along the minus strand of CAZRWM010000174.1, from coordinate 1,272 downwards.
TCATGAACTGATGTTCTTGGTGAATCGGGATTAAAGCCACGAACCTCCATTGCTATAGCTAATTGGTCTGCACGGTCCAGAGCGGAGTTGAAAAGTGGTACTAGAAGACTCGAGAAGCTGTAAAATCTTTGTTTGATTGAACCCCGAACAAGGCTTGCTCCTCGTGCCGATTGTGCCATGACTAGTTTTTGAAACTCCTCCATGAGCACCGGTATAAACCGTAATGATATTGATAGCATTAAGCTAAATTCTGCCACCGGAAACCTAAATATCTTTAGTGGCCGCAGGATTCTTTCGACAGCATAGGTGATTTGGACTGATGATGTGGTTAGGGTAAGTAGTGCGGAAGCGATCACTACAAGAAGTAGTCTAAAGCAGTAGAAAGTGCCTCTCTCCAATCCGGTTTGAGAGATTGATATAAATTTCCATTCAAAAATTAATCGTGATTGGTCGCCATCAGTTAATCCGTGGATGAAAAATGTGATAAACATCAGCACAAATAGTGGCTTGAGCCCATGTAAGATCATGCTAAGTGGGATTTTACACAACCAAAACGTTATTAATAAAAGAGGGCCAACAGCAAGTAGTTGAGCAAGTTGATCCAGTTGAAAAACAAGTAAACAGAATATAAATAAAAGGGTTACTTTGTGGACAGGATGGCTTTGATGTAGCAGGCTTTGACCGGGTAGGTATTGGCCTATTATGAAGCGAGCCTGCATATTCATTGTTGTATGATAATCTAATAATTGTGAGTATAAAAGTGAAACTATATTGACGATTTTTTTTACATGGTTTTGGAATACTCTAAGTCTACTTTGATTATGTTTTAAACCGAGGTTACAATAGAAGCCTCGTCAGCCATTCTAAAAAATTAACAGGAGGCGCAATGCGACCGGATATTTTGGGTCTAATTTTAGCGGGTGGAAAGGGTACTAGGTTAGAGCCTTTGACTTCTTTTCGATCTAAACCTGCTGTTCCATTTGGTGGACGTTATAGAATTATTGATTTCGTTCTTAGCAATTTTATTAACTCAGGTATTTATTCTATCTATGTTTTGACTCAGTTTAAGTCACAATCCTTAACAGAACATATTAATGAGGCTTGGAGATTTGGTTCTTTATTACCCAACCAGTATATAACATGTGTTCCGGCTCAGATGAATACGGGTGATTCTTGGTACATGGGCACAGCGGATGCAATTTATCAAAATGTAAATTTAATAAGACACGAGAATCCTTTTTTGACGGCTGTATTTGGCGGAGATCATATTTA
>CAZRWM010000173.1:0-3574 GCA_964603885.1 uncultured bacterium | reverse complement strand
TAACACCGGTCACTACTAGACTCAAACTAGCAAATTTGTTTGGAAATTGTTTGATCAAATGCTGACATAGCATGCCTCCCATACTTATGCCTATGAGATGCATCTTTTCTGTGTCATATGTACGTAGTATTTCCCATAGATCATTCGCCATGTCAGGGAGTGAATTGCTGCAATCTAATGGACGTGAAATAACTGTGACCGCACAATTTTCAGCTAACAAATCGAACTGCCTGTTAAGCATTTTTGAACCTTGTTGAGCATCTCGGAATGCATCAGTTAGGCCTGGTATCAGAATGATGGGTTTTCCATCAGATTTTCCGAAACGACAGAATGGAAACCGATTATGAAGTAAACCTTGAATCACTATGTTCTATATTTAGAAAACACCCGACTTCTCACGAATTTTATCAAGTGACCAACGAGCGGATTGCCTAACTTCCTTATTTGAATCTTTAAGAGCTTCTTTCAAAGACATGGTTGCTCCTAAATCTGCGATTTTACCGAGCGCGATTGCTGCTTTTTGTCGGACTTCATAGTCACGATCTTCTAATAGTTGAACCAAAGGAATCACTGAGTTTTTATCCCCAATAAGTCCTAACACAGCTGCGGCATTTGCTCTCATAAGTTTGAAGCGACTAGACAGAGTTTGTATTAAGCGATTCATTAGTTTTCGATCGTCAATTTGGCTGAGAACTTCAATACAGTTCTCTTGAACTTGCTCTTGATCATGATTTAATGCCTCTAATAATTCAGGATATGCTTGCGACTCAAATGCTTTGAGTACATCAATTGCATCATTCTTCACCCAGAGATTCTCATCACTCATAACCTTAAGAAGAGATACGACGGAATTCATCGATTTTAGTCGACCTAAAGCCCTTATTGCAACCTGACGAACTCTACTGTCATTATCCTCGAGCATTTCAACTACGGCTTCAGCTGCTTTTTTATCTCCCACCTGTCCTATAGATTCAATTACCATTTGACGAACTTCCACACTTGAGTCATGAATTGCTGAAATTAGCACTTGAACTACTCGCGCGTCTTTTATTCTCGAGAGAACTCGAGCGGCCTCAATCCGTACAATATCAGAGCGATCTTGTAAGGCCTGTCCTAATGTTGTTAACGAATCATCATTAACAAATTTTGATAAAACTTGAACTGCTCGCTGTCTATTTCGATCGGACACATCCTTTAAGCATTGACTCAAGGCTGAGATGGCATCCACAGAGCCAATTCTATCCAATGCACAGATACTTTCGTAACGAACTTCTTCATCCATATCGCTGACTAAGGCTGTAAGTTTTCCAATAGCGCGGGTATCCTCGAGGAATCCAAGCACAACAACAACTCTAATTCTGACTACTGGATTTGCTGTATTCACTGCCTGAAGAAGCATTTCTAGCAAATCTTGACCCTTATATCGACTCAAGGCTTCAGCGATCACAACTGGATTAATTTTAACATCGGATTTTTTGAGTAATTCAATTAAAGCGTTAACTGAATTCTTATTATTTATAGAACCCAAGGCATGTATGTACCAATTCATATTTTCAGGCGAACAGCGTAACATTGCTTCTAGAACAGCCGTTACTCTTCCGGAGAAATCTAGCTGACCCATGATTTCAGATGCGCTCCTTTGAATGGCAGATAGAACTTCGTTGGAAACTTGATCAATATTGGGATCGGGGAATGAACTGAGATACTCTCGGTCCTTTAAATCAAATGTATTTTCAATCATATCGATTACAATGTTGATGCTCCGAGCGTCTCCTGCTCTGCCAAGGGCTTTTGATATAGAAAATCTTAGCCATGCGTAGCCTGTCTTCAATATACTGGCTATTGGTTGCTCTTTCATAAGTCGATGATCAATCTCTACTAGTGCGTCACATATTTTATCTTTGAGATCGTCATTACTTTGATCAAGTAGACGAAGCAAGTGATTTACGCCGCGAACGTCACCAGTTCTACCTAATACATATACCAGTTTGATTTTGTATGATTCTGGTACAGAAAAAAGAACATCTACTACATGCGGTACTACCTGTTTACCAATTTCGAGGAGTCCCCAAACTGCTTTATCAGAAACAGACTCCTCTGGATCTTTCATGAATTCTATAAGAGGAACAATACAGTCCTCTGTTCCAATTTTTCCCAAGGATTCTGCTACATTAGCTCGAACGACCTTATCCGGATCATTATTCAATTTCACTAACTGGCTTACGCTATCTGGAGAGACAATATCTCCAATAGCACTAACAGTTTCTTGGCGTACGGCTAAGTCTCCGTCCAGCATTAGTTTGTAGAGTGCTTCTAAACCTTTTTCACTACCGATTTTACCCAGTGCTTCAGCAATTGGATAACGAAGAGCTCTATCACCCTCCTCAAGCATCAGGAATAAAATGTCCAATGACTCCTCTGAGCCGATATCTCCAAGAGCTTTGAAACATTCGATTTGGAGATCTAAAGCTCCCTCTAGTACTAAATCTTTAATATGCTTGATGGCTCGTTCATCACGAATTTTACCTAAAGCAATAACAATTTCTTTATTAAGGGACTCCTCTTTGCTAGGAATCATTTCGAGAAGAGTCAGGACTGCTTGGATGTGCCTAAGCTCTCCAAGAGCTTTTACGATTACTTTTTGAGTATCTGAATCAACTTCTTGAATTTTCTGAAGAAGTGGGCCAACTGCTGACTCATCTCCTATACGCCCCAAACTTTGTGCGGCTTCACGAACAACATCACAATCTTCATCACCCAAAAATCTGGTAAGTACGTGCTTTGCGCGTGAGTCTCCAATTAATCCAAAAGAGCGTGCAATCACGTACCGCATATCACGGTCAGCCATCGGTACCATTTGTAGTAACGGATCAAGAGCACTACTGGATCCGATGTGACCTAATGCTTCTACTGTCATATATCTAATATTTTCATCAGGTTCTTCCAAAAGTTCGATTAGAGGCGACAATGCTAATTCAGAGCCTATTTGTCCCAGGGAGCTTACAGCAATATATTTCATATTTTGACTGTCAGAGGCTAAGGTTCGCACTAGAGGTTCAACAGCTTTGTCATCGCCAACTTCACCCAAAAATTTTGCTGCACATTCGCGGATTTCAAGATTACTATCACTCAATAATTCGATGAAGCGAGGAACGTATTGTAAATCGTATGTCTGGGACAATGCGACTACTGCTTGATAGCGGCCGTCTTCGTCGTTAGATGTATCTAGGATTCCTAATAAGTCTTTTGGAATATTTTGTTTTTCCACATCTACGAGATTAGTAAGAGACTCTTTTGACGCCTCTTTTTCTCCTAGCTTGCTTATTAAATCTCCAATTTCCTCTTCCTCTTCATTGGAAGCCTCATCGGATTCTTCGGAATCATTATTGTCGTCGAATAGTGAATCCAAATTCATTTCAGTAGTTTCTTCATTTGTTGATTCAAAAATGTTGTCTGATACGAAATCATCGTCTGAGTCAAAATCATCGTCTGAGTTGAAATCATTATCCGATTCAAAGCTATCTTCCATTAAAAAGTCATCTTGAGATTTATTAGAATTATCGAAATGTCGATC
>CAZRWM010000172.1:0-3622 GCA_964603885.1 uncultured bacterium | reverse complement strand
ACAAAAGAAACTGAAGAATCGGTAATGTGGGAGAAAGAATTCTCTAACGTCTATGCTCATAACGGACAATTTCAGGTTTATTTAGATGAAGATGATACCGGTCGTAAAATATCGAGTGTAAGCGCTGATGGGGGTGTTTTTGAGAGTAATATTGACTATAGTTTTGACGCTTCGCAAAATAAACGTTTAGTAGATCGAGCAATTTATCCAGACGGAACTTATGCTGTTAGAGTCAGCGTGAAAAGAACTCAATTTGAAGATTGGGAACAGATAAAGCCAGATTTCAATATTGATGGATCTCCATTTTCAATTTCCAGCGTTGATTTGACCGGTTATGACAATAAAAAAGGTCAATTAACAATCACAAGTGGCTCCACCAACCCTCTAACGACAAAAGCAGTTTTAGATGTAGATACTATGGCTCTGGGTGATAATAGCTCCAGCTACGAGTCTCTACAACAACAGCATGGTGCTTACATGGAGAATACCACCTTAAGAATTTTTATGGATCAGGGGGTAGATAATCTAGCATTCGATATTAAGGGCTCCGTTTACGCTAAAAATAGTGAAATGACTCTAGGCGGTTTAGGGGGTATTGGTGATACCTCACTAGAGCAAGGTAATATTTTCTTGGATAGTCTTTGTATGTCAGCTGACTGTCAAGCTGCTAATGCAACTTTTAACGGCGAACTCCTTGCTTACCGATCAGTTCAGTTTGCCCGCTTTGAGGACTCAGATGATCCAAAAATTAATGAGGGGTTATATGCTGGTACGCGCTATATTCTTGACCCTCAGGGTCAAACCACTTTTCATTCGTTGGGAATCTCTAATTTATCCACAATTGAATTTCCGTTTACCCTAAGACTTAAAGAAGGTTCAAATCTAAAGACACTTGGAAATGCTGGATTTATATTTACAGGTCAAGCTGTTGATATGCGCTTCAATAGCGGTGGTATTAAGATGAATCTAGGAGTCAACACAAATGGTTTACTTACAGATCATTTATATAGTGGCGGCTCTTTTCCTCTGAGTCAGTTTCAAATGCAAGAGGGTGGCGGAATTTCCCCCAGTTTTAAAAATCAATACAAAGATCCTACATTCTTTAAACTATCTGCTGGTAAATTAATATCACCCAGTAATCGCAGCTTAAACACGAATGAAGCCGAATATTTTACGCAACCCTCACAGCTTTCAAATATTAAGGCTCTTCAGTTTCATTTTCCAGACAAAGAAGATGCCCAAAAAATTATAAATAGTCGAAAATTTAACGAACAAGTTCGACCCAATAATCGCAAAGTTAAGCAGGTTTTCGACCCTGTGCTCACAGAAGAAGTCCTCGATCAGCTTTTAGGAGGCGAAAAGACCACTCTACATAATCATGATCTGATATCACAAGCCAAAGCTGAAGAGTTAATCGATATTATTAATGATGGAAAATACAACGATCCGACAGCTATTTTTTACACGCGACTCGATAGCGATTTAGCCAAACTTCCTGAAACTAATGTTTGGAGGTTACAACAAAGTTTCATTGCACCACCCGATGCACTTTATCAAGACTCCAGTTTATTAGTCAGAGGTGATTTAATCACTGCCTATGGATTCCCCTCTAACGAAGACGATGATGACGCTAATCAATCCGCCACCCTAGCTGAACAAGACAAACCCAAGATTGTTTTCGGAGCAAGTATTGAAGATAAGTTTGCGTATGTTGGAACGTTCAGTCGATTTGTAGAATCCATAGAACTGAGAAATCCAAATCGCTTGCTCGATGTAAGTGCAGGCAACTTAAAAGTCTTTGGTTCGTTGGATGTAACAGCGCCAACTTCACCACTCGGAGATATTGCTAAAGTCATCGTAGACGCAGAATTAACTGGCCACAATGATATGCTTGTCACTTCGAATTTTATCAGTGATGGCTTTCAGATGTTTGGTTGTGAACCAGGCCTTGAGCACTGTCCGGATGTCTCGGTGGTGAAAGGTAACAAACGCATTTTGAACTCTTATGAAATTGGCGCAAGTCGCTTCATCGATTTCGAGAATACAAGCTACTACTTTGACCCGAGTGAGACTAGCGTGATTAATCAACTAGAACTCGAAGGCTCAATGAACTCTCTTCACACCAGTTTTTCTGTAGGCACGCAGTTTAGAGTAAGTGGTGATTTGACTGCAAGTTATGTACAAATTGGTAAGACTAGTGATGCTTTTGTCCAGTCACCTATACTAATTACCTCAAACTCAACTTACTACTCTGATCCGAGTTCTCTGTCTGTTTGGAATAGTCTTCAAATTAGCGGTCCATTATTACTTGACAAACGCGCTGGAAAACTGGAGGTTCTTGGCCAAACGAGCATACAAGGTTCAATCAGTGCATCCTCCGTTGAAGTACTCAAGGACACAATAATACAGAAAATTGTCAGCGCACCTCGTTTTGTGGACCTTGACGATACAGCTTTAAGTCTTGATCCCAACTCTATAAGCACAATTCAAAATCTTATAGTTTCAAATGCTACGACTATGGATGGTAATTTAAGCCTTGGGGGTAACTTAATCCAAGGTACTACTATGAGTATCAGTGGTGACCTCATAATTGACAATGATATAGAAACACGTCAATTCATCGATTTAGATGATACCGATTTCGGATCGAATCCAGATCAAATTAGTCGTTTAAAGAATGTAGATATTGTTAGCATACTCGACACAAAGCTTCTCACTGCAACCAGTCTCACTGTTAACCAGTTATTAGACATTGACGGAGCCGCGAATTTTAACGGTCAAATCACGCAGACTGGCGATGTACAAATTGGCGGCGAATTAAAACAGTACACTACAACAGCAGCTACAGTTTTTGAGGTACTCAAAGATGGTAGTATCACAGCCAACTCAGCTTCTCTCAGAGAATCCATGACAATTGAACAGGCTGGAGATTTTAGTGGTAATTTGATAGTCAACGAAAATTTCGATATGAATTCTCCCAGCTATTTCCAAGGCTTACATCTGAGCGTGAAACAGTTTTTAGAGCTCAGAAATCAGAAGAATAATCTACAATTTAAAATTGACTCCAAAGGAGATCTCAACTCCTATTCTGGCGGACTGAACGCTACTGGTGATATTCGTCTTTTGACTTCTAATGGTCGCGTTGTTTTGAGAGCTGAAGAATGGGAACTAGGCACTGAGGATAGTAGTTATCGGGACTTAGAATTTATTAGATTAGACAATAAATACCTGGATTTACTTAGTCAGAATCTCACGAGTGAAATTACTGATGATGGTGCAAGCAAGCCTTTTACCATAAAAGATATTTCGATAGGTGAACGAATCATTGATTCTGATAACTCTAATTATGAGATTGAACTAGCAAAAACTGCAAAACTTAGGGATTTATCCGCTAGGTCCTCTATTCCAGTTACTATAAAGGAGCAGGCAATTCGGATTCCTCGCTTTTCAGACCTCGATGACCCTGACTATTTCTTTGACCCTTCCTCAAAATCGAATACATTGGATTTAACCGTTGATACAACAGTACAGTTCAAAGATAGTTTAGATATACGACCACCGACTACTCCCACAACCAGCTATCAAGTAAAACTGAGTTTTGATCGTAGCTTAACAAAATCTA
>CAZRWM010000171.1:0-3703 GCA_964603885.1 uncultured bacterium | reverse complement strand
TCCATCGTATTTTTGAGGAAGACTCTGATAAATTGACCTTGGGTTATTTTCAGAGGGAATTTATTCGAATAGAAAAAACTTACTACCTTCAGGCGCTGCAAGTAAGAGCTCTGGATCAGTCAATCATATTTGGGTCAACAGATTGGGAATATGACCCGGCAATTAAAGCTAAATCTTCTTTTGGGCATACGCGCATAGAACCGATAATTTCTAATGGTGAGGTAGTTGGTGAAGTTATTTTTCTATTCAGTTTACCTTTTGAGTCATTATTGAATTTTCAGCAGAATTATTTGAGAGCAGGAAGCGTGGTATTAGTTGTAATTATGTTTGCCGCATTGTTTTTGATTAAGTACATGTTGAATCAAATTTTTATTCTAGAGAAACAGTACGAACAATCAAAAAAATTAGCTGAATTTGGCTCTATTTCAGCAGGAGTCGCACATGACGTTAGAAATCCGCTGGCTATCATACTACTACAGGCTGAGGCTTTGGCTGAAATGCATGAAAGTGATAAAGAAACTCAAGAGCATCTCAGTTTTATAAAGAAAAATGCCAAGAGAATCAATCATACCGTAAGTACTCTAATGGTGTTCCAACAGGAAAATCTCAATATGAAAGAGCATGTAAACTTAAGAGACATTTTAGTGGAGGCTGTAGATAATGCTTCACTGAACGAACTTTTGCACTTGGGAAAAATTAAAATTGATCTTGAGCCTGTTGCTCTTCATGGTAATCGAGACTTATTGATTAGAATGATTGAAAACCTTTTACGAAATGCATACGAAAGTCACTCCACGGAATCTGTTGATATTAAAATTTCGGGTAAGCTAGATAGTGGTGTTTATACATTTACTATTCTAGATGCAGGGGTTGGAATTCAAAACTCAGAGGATATTTTTAAGCCTTTTTACACAACTAAAAATTATGGTACCGGTTTAGGCCTACAAGTGGTAAGGGATGCAGTTAGCCGCCACAGTGCAGAACTTCTGGTGGAAAAAAAGGATTCAGGTGGAACAGCCTTCATCGTAAAATTTAAGGCTCCTTATTAGATGATTTATATCTTAATAAATTTTATCTATTGATATAGAAACGTTGACATAAGCGATTGAAACGGATAAAGTTCGGCCCCTAATTCTATGGAGGTCACAATGCAAGATATTCTCAGCGTTAATCCCCGCGAGCTTCTAAAAAATCTTAAGGAATCTAACAAGAAGATTACCATGCTAAGTGTTCCTGATTTTTACAGTGCTCGATTGGTTGATCAGCTAGGAGTGGACTGTATTCTCATTGGTGACTCATTGGGTAAAACTGTTCAAGGTGACCGGGATGTATTTTCAGTTTCAATTGGGGATATTCTTTATTACACAAAAATTGTTCGTAAAGCAGTAGCCAAAGGTTTAATTATTTCTGACATGCCGTATTCAAGTTACGAACTTGGACAGGAAGAGGCAGTTCAGAACGCTCGCTATTTGATAGATAATGGCGGTGCTGATGCTGTGAAACTTGAAGGTGGTAAAGATTACTTTAATATTGTTAAGGCATTGATTAAGGCGAAAGTCCCAGTAATGGGCCATATAGGACTCAAAGATTCGTTTTACGCAAAGCAGGGCGGAGTTCCTCTGCTTTCTGTAGATAAGAATAGTGATTGGGAAATGGTAATCAAGCAAGCAAAAGAGCTTGAAAAAATTGGGATTTTTGCACTTATGTTGGAATGTGTGCCAGCAGAACTTGGTCGCCTCGTTTCTAAAGCTTTGAAGATTCCAGTAATTGGTCAGGGTGCAGGACAGCATGTAGATGGTCAATGCCTAATTTTTCATGACATGATGGGCTTTCATGAGGGTTTTAAGCCAAAATTTATTAAGCCTTATGGTCGTTTAAGTGAAGTTATGGGTCAGGCGGTTAAAGACTTTGTTGAAGACGTAAATGGCCTAGTTTTTCCTTCAGAAGAACATGAATATTGAAATCATTAAAATCAATGTTACAATTGCCGAAATATACAATATGAATGAAGTGCTATTTATATCTACTGTACTGCTATCCTCTTTAGGTCTGAGCTACTTTTTACTTGCATCATTCTTCAAATTATTTGATTTCTTGCAAGCTCGATAGTTGACTTCTCAGAGAAGGAAGCGCGTCATCTAGTCAGACGCCTAATGGCCTATTCGCGTATTACGTTAGCGAGTATTTTGTGAACTAGTTCAGTGCTCACTCCCTAAATGGCTTTTCCACTTTTCTGTGATAATTAAGAGAAATCTAAGCTAAAAAAAAGTCCGTTTCCGGTTGGAGCGGAAACGGACAGATTGATTGGAGTTAGTGAATCTCTACCCTAATTAAAGGTTTGAGTTCGTGAATTAGATTTCAATGCTCATTATCGGTTGCGCATTGCTTTCTTCTGTATTTCTTTCATTTATTAGGAAGGTTGGTATCGGTTTTTCTCGTTCAGCCCTAGTGGGTCTTAGTTGGATTTTGGATTGACATGATTCTAGCTCACTTCCTTGTGTAAAAAAGTCTAAAGCTTCTTGGGTTTCTTGGAAAACCTCAATTTGTCCACTGTCGATAGTAGCTCCATAGATTGGATATTTTTTTACGTCCAATTTGATCATAGTTTTTCCTCGATACCCATATTGTCCAATGTTTGTTATTGTTTGGTTGTCAAATTGCACGTATTGTATCGGACAGTTCAAACAAAAACAAGATAAAATAGATTAAAAATGTATGAATATAAGTTCTTTTGTTTATGATTGTTTTTTCTAGTTCGTATTAGTGTAGTTTTACTTCGGCGACTGCAATTGTTTGTATATTAGCGTATCATGTTACACATGCCTTTACGCTTATTGCTAATCATAGTATGCCGGTTTTTTTTCTTGAGTTGTGTTATCTCTAACAACCTTCTGGATGGTGTTCGGTCAAATATTGAGGTAACACTCATAACTCCGGATGCTACTGCTGGAATAGACATTGGAGAAGTGGGTTTAGAAGGTTTGATAAACGATTTAAGTGTGGCAGAAGTAAAGCTATTAATAAATGACCAAGAGGTCCAATTTGTGCGAGTGATCAAAGGTTATTTCAGCAAAAAGGTTTATTTTGGAGAAAGAGAAAACTTGTTAACCATATACGGGTCAAACGCAGCTCGAGATGTTTTTAGATTTGAATATAGAATCATCAATCATTCTCAACGTGAAAAATCGCTAGAAGAGCAGATAGCTCCTAAATTGGAGTTGAATTACTTGAACGAAGGCATTTTTAAGATATTGAGTCCATACGAGTATGAGAATGTTCAGGTAGAAATTTCCGATAACAAAAATGATATCGTTCAATTGGCTTATATTGTAAACGATGAAGCGCCAGTTTATCTCCCCAGAAAGCAACGTTTCATACGTTTAGATATGGGTAAGTTTGCTTTAAGAAGGTCTGGCTCAGTACAACTTGTAGTCTATGCTATTGACGGCGATGGGAACAAAACGGTTAAGAAATATCATTTTCGTGTCGAGAACTTGAGCTGTAAATTAAGTGTTTCTCCGGAGTATGGTATTTACGCTGAGACTCCTATCAAATTTCGTTCTGCAATAAGAGGCGGAGTAGGAAAAATTAATAAATATTTTACTTTAACTGACGAATCTGGTGCGAAGGTAGTGCATCAAACGTTTGATTCGATCTCCGAGTTTTTCTTGGAGGGGCGCAAAGTAAAGGGTGAGTTTAAAGT
>CAZRWM010000170.1:0-3788 GCA_964603885.1 uncultured bacterium | reverse complement strand
TGGATAAAAATTAAAAATATAGCAATTGACGAGATTGATAATCACGATCTTACTGAAATTTACTGTAACTTTTAATCAATGATCCTCGCAATATACTTACAAGACAAGAAAAAAGAAAGACTGAGGATGTTAGCACGATGCAGATAATCGATCTTCTGGGTTTGTGTTTTTTTTCTGGTAACGAAGCCCAATCGATTACTTCAATACCTCTCTGTTCTTTTGAAGCTTCTATTTTCACAAGTTCGTTCTCTCGAGCAAGCACTTTATAAATTTCTTGCTGTACTAGTTTTTCTCGGAGAAACCGCTCCATTTCTAACTTCAAACTTGGAATTTTTTTGAGGGGTATATAGGTAAGACCCATGAATTGATTCTCTTTTTCTAGTATATTTTTCATCACCGCCCCACTTTTCTCTATCTGTTCTACTTGATTACGCAAAGCTTCTAATTCAAGTTCTAAAATTCTAATCTCGGGATGGCTCTCGCTCTTGCCAATCTGTAACAAAACTTTTTGCTTAATTCTATTTAATAGCATTTCAGCCTGCAACTTAGAGGTAGCATCAATCGTTGCTTGAGCTTGTTTTTCTATAGATAAAATACTGTGAGATTCCTGATATTTTCTAATATTTTCTTCAATTCGTTCTAACTCCTTTTTAGCCTTACCTACGCGGTCAGCTAAAAACAGCATTTTCTTCTGGTTTTCTGTAATTACTGCAGTCTTACTAATTTCAGACAGTAAATTCAAATTATAATTGACCACATCTCGGGCCAATTGAGGAACTGAATCCTCGAACGAAATTGTAACAAGGCCTGTTTTTTTACTTTTAGATATATTTAGATTACGAAGATATGCATTTTCTACGTCAACTTCATAGTCAGAAGTTATTCCATAATGATGTTTGAGCTTAAATTTATTGATGACTTTCCAGAGGTTTTCCTTCGTTCTCAAATGAGCTTTGAGGATCTCTAAAGGTTCCGCATTGCCATTCTTCATCGCGCCAGCGCCGGAGATTAATGGCATTGCAGGAAGTTGAGCCAAGAAGTTAGACATTTGGTCTTGCTTTGACTGAGGTGAAATAAAAACAGCTTGGGATAAGAAAATATTTGTTAGTAATAGGGAATAAATTACGCTACTTGCAGCAGCCAATAAAGTAGACGTTAAAATCAGAGTCCTTGCACCCCATAAATATGACAAAACTTTATCTAAATCAACAGAATCGTCTTTCAACGAATTCTCCTTTAATTCGAACATCTTGGCTCATATATTTTATCGATTAATTACCTAAAATTAGCAAAATCCAATTCAACTGAACCGTGACTATTAAAAAACAAAAACTACCATTTAATACACAAAAAATTGGTTAAAATCTTTTATCACCCTAACAACCTTTTGTATTAAATACAAGCAGTCAAAAAGCAGAAACATCAAAGCCTACATCTTCAATAACCATTATCCGACTGCCGTAGTCAAGCATTCAAGCATCATGCCAATAGTCAACAGTAAATTAAACCTTCGGAAAGACTTCTTTAATCAACAAAATTATACCGAGAGATAAAGTTTACCACCTTATCTTCAGTTTCCCCATCTTCATTAGGCTCAAGGGAGGAGTATAAAGTTTTCGAATAATAAAATAATCCAATACATTACTTCCAGTGGTCATTTTTGTCTTTCCGCAAAGCCTGCCAGCATTTTCAACAAGTACTGTCCGTAGCAAGTATTAAGTATATATTTTATATTACTAAATACATGATCTTTGCTGAGCCAACCCTTTCGCCAAGCAATCTCCTCAAGACAAGCGATCTTCAAGCCCTGTCGCCTCTGCACTGCGCTAACATAATTACTAGCTTCCAGCAAAGCATCCGGATTACCCGCATCCATCCAAGTGAAACCTCTACCTATTACGCTAACATTTAGTTCATTGAGTTTAAGATAGGCATTATGAACATCCGTAATCTCTAGTTCACCTCGAGCACTAGGTTTTAAATTTTTCGCAATTTCCACCACGCGATTATCATAAAAATATAAACCAGTTACAGCAACATTAGATTTGGGAGATTTAGGCTTTTCCTCGATAGAAATCACCTTATCTTCTTCATCAAATTCCACTACTCCGAAATTCTCTGGATTCTTAACATGATAGGCAAAAATAGTAGCACCCGTTTGTCGAGCAACAGCTTGTTTTAATATTTCGCTGAAACCATAACCATAAAAAATATTATCCCCTAAAATCAAACTAACATTATTATTACCAATGAACTCTTCACCAATAATAAAGGCTTGTGCTATACCTTCGGGAGACGGCTGCGTCGCGTATGATAGCTGCAAACCAAAATCACTGCCGTCACCCATTAGCCTCTTAAAATTTGGTAAATCATGAGGAGTTGTAATAATTAAAATTTCTCGAATACCTGCTAGCATTAATACAGAGAGAGGGTAGTAAATCATGGGTTTGTCATAAACGGGTAATAATTGCTTTGACACTCCTTTGGTTATTGGATGTAACCGCTCACCCTTGCCACCTGCTAGCACAATCCCTTTCATTTCTTTTCTCCCAATTTTAACCAATATGCTCTAATTAATAATCGCCACCCAGCAAGCTTTGCCACCATTCACGGTGATTCAAATACCATTCAATGGTTTTACGCAAACCCGTCTGAAAAGACTCTTCTGGCTCCCAACCTAATTCTCGCGTGATCTTGCTAGCATTGATAGCATAACGTAAGTCATGACCAGGACGATCCGCCACAAATTTAATCAAGTCTTTATATCTGGATATACCGCCAGGTTTAATGGGATTCAACTCTTCCATTAGTTCACAAATAGAATCAACTACTTCGATATTTTGCATTTGATGATTGCCACCAATATTATAAGTCTCACCAATCTTTGCCTCCTTTGCAGCAATACACAAAGCTTTAGCATGATCTTCTACATAAAGCCAATCTCTAACTTGATCGCCTTTTCCGTAAACAGGAAGATATTTACCTTGTAAAGCGTTAAGAATCATAAGTGGAATCAATTTTTCCGGAAACTGATATGGTCCATAGTTATTGGAGCAATTTGTGATAATTATTGGTAAACCGTATGTACGAAACCAAGCTCGAACTAAATGATCCGAGCTCGCTTTAGATGCTGAATAAGGTGAACTAGGAGCGTAAGAAGTCTCTTCGGTGAATATATCCTGAGCACATTTTGAATCTCCGTAGACCTCATCAGTAGAAACATGATGAAAACGGAATTGTTGCTGTTTTTCAATCGCCAATTTAGACCAATATGCTCTGGAAGCCTCTAGTAAGCTATACGTACCAATAATATTTGTTTGAATAAATTCAGCGGGTCCATCGATAGAACGATCCACGTGAGTCTCAGCCGCCAAATGCATAATAATATCAGGTTGAAATTCTAAAAATAGTTTACTTATTACCTGATGTTCACAAATATTGATATTGCAAAACGTGTAGCGGGGATTGTTCTTAACACAATCGAGTGAGGCAAGGTTTCCTGCGTAAGTAAGAGCATCTAAATTCAAAATATGATCATTGGTATTCCGGAGCAAATAACGTATTACTGCAGAACCAATGAATCCTGCCCCGCCGGTCACCATAAATCGTCTACTTTTCTCTAACATCCTAACCTAAGAATATGATTCTACAGCAAATTTTGACTCAAGGTAGATTTCTTCATTCATCATACTTGTATAATTAAGAAATAAAACGAGCAATCTTAAACCCACTCTTCCCATCCCCATAAGGGTTAATGGCTTTGTAACGTAATGGATCGTAATCTCCAG
>CAZRWM010000169.1:0-3815 GCA_964603885.1 uncultured bacterium | reverse complement strand
AAAAAGATAAAAAAGGTAATGCTCTGAAAAGTTTCATCAAGGAGCAAATGATATTTGGTCTTAAGGGTCGTAATCGAGAAATTCACTTTACAACTTTAGTTCCTTTGAGAGAGGCCGCTGACTCAAAACTAGGAGATGTTATAGAACTGGGTTATAGCTTTGATAAAAATAATAAGGTATTGACCCGACGTAAGGACCCTATCCCCGATAATCGGTTGGATAAAGGTGGTGAAACTCAGGATCTAAAACTTGATCTTTCAGATGTAAAATTCGAATATTACGGTAAGAAATGGGAGGATCGATGGGATAGTACTAAGACTAAAAAGCTACCTCGAGCCGTAAGGGTTACGTTTAAAATTATTCCAGCAGAACAGAATACTGAAAAGCTTGGTGAAAAAGAAATTGAGAATTTATCCATAGAGCATCGTGTGGTCGTACTCTTACCAAACGCTGTTGATAATAAGAGATTATGATGTTGAATAATAAATTATATGCAAGGCAAAGAGGTTTTGGTCTACTGATAAGTCTGTTGCTTGTGACATTATTAGCCGGATTGGCAAGTAATACCTTCAAGAGATCTCAGAATCATCTATTTGTTGTCCGATCACAAGCTCAGCATATGCAGGCTCTCACATTAGCAAAAGCAGGTGTCAATATCGCTCGTGCTGGGTTATTAATGGATAATAATGATACTGATGATCTTGAAGAGGATTGGCACAAGCTTTCATTAGCATCCCAGATTGCTCCGATACCACTAGGTAACGGATTCGTGTCTTTAGTCATAGAAGATGAAGAACGACGCCAAAACATTAACACATTATCAGAAAAGGAGTTAAGGGATTGGTTCAAAAATCTGCGTCTGAGGCGAGTAAAAAAAGGAGATATTCTAGATGTAGACATTATTGAGGAAAATATTCATGACGAGCTCACTGATAGCTTCTTGGATTGGACTGATCATGATGATGAGCTTAGGCAAAATGGCGCGGAGAGTCGTTGGTATAAAAATCAAGAGGATAAATATTTTCCTCACAATCGTCGTTTAGCAACGGTTGGTGAGCTTCTCTGGGTACGCGGGTTTACTCCTGAAATGCTCTTTGGAAAAAAGGGAAATCCAAGATTAGTCGATATGATAACCGTGTATGGTGGGGGAAAGCTTAATATTAATACTGTTAACCGAAGTGTTCTCATTACTTTGCTGCGTCAAGAGGATGAGTATATGGCTGAAACAGTTGCACAAGCTTTAATAGATGAGCGACCGTATAAAACCGAAAACCAAGCTAAAAATATTTTGAATCAGTATGGATTTGGGGGAATTTTAGATAAAAAAATAAAGGTTAAAAGTGAATACTTTCGAATCATTGCTACCGGAATTGTTGGAAATGTTGAAAGTAGAGTCGAAGCTATAGTTAAACGCTTAAAAAAAACATGCGATATTTTATTGTGGAAAGAAGCTTCGTTTGAAGCTGAGCAACAGAATGTAAAGCAAAAAGAACAGGAAGGCGCGTATTGAGTTTGGTTCTAGGTTTAGATATTGGCGCAAGCGCTGTTAAGGCTGTGCTCATGGAGGATGTGCTCCACGGAGAGGTAATCCGTAAGATCTATCATTATCCCTACGGAGATAAAACTCGCGAAGAGGCATTAAAGCAGTTTTTTGATACCGTGGTATCTGAAGAATATGATCGTTTAGTAGTTTCTCTAAAGGGCTACGAGGGTTCTGTTCGTATCTTAGAATTGCCCTTCAATGAAGATAGAAAAGTTCGGTCTGTACTGCCCTATGAATTAGAGAATGAATTTGCAGATGGTATTCATGAAAGAAGATTTCGATTTCATGGTATTCCCACTCGAGATGATAATTCAGATGAAAATCACAGGTTTCTGAGCATTGGAGTATATCATTCGGTCATAGAGAAATATTGCAATCTACTTAAAGGTTTGGATCAGAGCGCTTATTTAATGGATTATGATGCTTATGCGAACTTCAATTGTCATGCATTCAAAAATAGACCTATTACGGACAATGATGATGGTATTTGGCTGTTAGTTGATGTAGGAGCACGTTCTACAGGCATTAACATTATCAATAATAATAAGTTACTATTTACACGTTCAGTTTTTTTTGGTGGCAATGATTTTACCGAGTCAATTGCAAGTAGTTTAAATTTAAGCTTCTCAGATGCTGAGGAACTAAAATTAGAATACGGATTACAGGATTCCGGCGCTCAAGATCAACATGGTAAGATCGACGAGAGTTTGTTGACATGCCTTGATAAACTTGTGAAAGAAATTAGGTTAACATTGGGCTCCTATTATTCGTACCAAGGCCAGCATTCAGTAGAAGGTTTGATCCTCTATGGAGGTGGCTCAAACCTAAAAGGTCTCTCTGACTATGTTCAGCAAATGATGGGTTTTCCCGTTTTATTTTCGGATCCTCTCGCAAAGATTAAAGTAGAGGGAAACGCTCCGGTCGCCAATAACCTGTATTCCATTTCGATTGGTTTAGCCCTAAGGGGTATTGGCGAAGGACAACTACGTCATAATTTTTTAACACATAAAAAAATAATGGATCCATATTCACAGAAGAGATTTATGATGCACTCGATTGCATTAATGTTGTTAGGTTTTCTCTATTTCGCTTCATCCGGCGCCGAATATTTAGCAGTTTACTTAAAGGAGCAAAAGCTGAACCAGAGCTATGAGCAGGAAACTAGACAAATCTTAGCTTCACAAAATAATAAAAGTATGTTTAAAACGGTTGGGGCATTACATCGTAAAATAACGGAACGGAAGCGATTATTAGAACGATTTTCGAGTAGTGCGAAGTCGCCACTTGATATCTTGAATTTTTTAGCTTTAGAGGGCTCTAAAGAATTGGATGTTCAGTTCACTTCAATAGTACTAGAGAACCGTGAGAGTCAGAGTTTAATGAGAATCGTTGGTACAGTGCCAGGGGTCAAAGAGTTACGAGAATTCGAATCTATTCTTGATAAAATACCAGGAGCGAAGAAGCGAGATCTCGTAAAATCAAATACGGCAGCGGGTGGAGATCGACTCGAATTTGAGCAGGCAATTGAATTATGAGCGTAAAACAATTTTTTCATCTTGGTATAAGTTTAAGTATGGTTGTACTTGGAATCATTTTTTTTTATGGAGGTTCATTTTTTGCAGACAAGCGCGATCAATCTATTCAGGAAGTAGCTAAAATTAGGTCTCAGATAAAAGTGGCCAAGACATTAGTTAACGAGGGTGAGGTAGATACCTATCGAGATCTTCTAATACAATTGGCAGGTTACTGTGACCAAGTAAAAATACCTCGAGTTAATTGCAGAGTTAATTCTCAAGGCGCTGTAGATAAGGGTGACTATACATCTCGTAAGTATGTAATAAATCTGAGTCAAATGACTATGCCATGGGTGATAAGGTATTTTGGTAAGCTGGAAAATTTGCCAAGTAATGTTCGTGTAATTCGGTCGAATTTGAGGAGAGAAACGCGCAGAGTTAAACGGGGTAAGTCTGGGGCTCCGTCTCTGAGTCTAAATCTCGAGATGAATGAAATAACGTTTAAACAGACTTAGGATATTTGTTTAACTATTCGCTTTGTCTTTGAGAAGCTATATTGTCTGGAGTATTATAAGTAAATGTGCGGACGACCTAATTATTTTTGTCGTGGTTCGTTGTGTTGTGTGACTCATTCTCGGAGGAAAAAATGAATCCTTTTAATCTAGCCTTGGCTCGTAGGCGAAGAGGTTTTACCCTTATTGAACTTCTTATTGTAATTTCTATTCTTGTAATTCTTTCAGTTGCTGTGGCCATGAATT
>CAZRWM010000168.1:0-3848 GCA_964603885.1 uncultured bacterium | reverse complement strand
TTGGACATACCACGTCTCAACCCATCTCTATCCACGCGAATTTATGATCGCCACGGACAACTTTTACATACCACAAGAGGTAGATCTGCGCGACGTCGTCTTATTAATCTGAGTGACATTCCCTCGCACGTCAAGCTCGCATTTACTTCAATTGAGGATCAGCGGTTCTTCAGTCATTTCGGTATAGATTTTCGTAGGATTCTGGGTGCTTTAATTATTGATTTAAAAGTGAGAAGACTAGCTCATGGTGCCAGCACAATAACCCAGCAACTAGTTCGTAATGTGTACTTATCCCATGAGAAAACTATAACCCGAAAAATAAAAGAGATTATGCTTGCCTTGAAGCTGGAATATTCGCTCACCAAAAATGAAATTCTGGAAATGTACCTAAACACCGTTTATTTCGGCGGTAGCTATTATGGACTAGCCGCAGCCAGTAAAGGTTATTTTGATTTAGAACCAAGGGATTTAAGCGTATCTCAGGCTGCTCTTCTAGCTGCAATCCTCAAAGCACCTAATCGATATTCTCCTCGAAATAATTTTGAAAAAGCAATGAAAAGAAGGCGTGTAGTTTTATTTAAGATGCGTCAATTAAATACGATAAATGAAAAAATATATCAGAAAGCATTAGATGAGATAATCGATATTAAACCAGTTCATAGGCAGAATTTTTCACAAGAAGCCAAAGCTCCATACTTCACATCGCAAGTGGTTCGCGAACTTGTTAGGATGTTTGGATGGAGAAAAGTGTTGACTGGTGGTTATAGAGTTATAACCACATTAGACAGTGAGATTCACGAAATTGCTAAGGAAGCTTTCTTGGATGCTTCCTTATTCAAATCAAATTCAGTCTCCACTAGCCCAGATTTGCAGGGTGCTTTTGTTGTTCGTGAAGTGGCATCTGGAGAAGTCATCAGCTTAATCGGTGGCAGAGATTATAATTTGAGTTCATTTAATCGTGCGACCCAAGCACGGCGTCAACCTGGCTCCTGCTTCAAGCCATTTGTTTATGCTGCTGCCTTTGAAAATGGTGTGCCCCCCAATTTGATTCTCAATGATGAACCACTTAGCTTTTTTGTTAATAAACTCAATAAGGAATGGACACCTGAAAATTATGGCGGAATTTATCATGGACCTAGTATTTTGCGAACCGCCCTAGAACACTCCTATAATATGATTGCAATCAAATTACTGGATAAGATTGGCTTACAACCTACAATTAATCTGGCGCAAAAATCCGGAATTCATTCGCCCATAGATGCTAACCTCACTTTAGCTCTCGGTAGCACCGAAGTGACACCCTTAGAGTTGGTTGGAGCCTACTCTACTTTTGCAAATCAAGGGATATTTAGTCAATCTCGATTTATCTTGAGAATTGAAGATCGCACTGGAAAGCTGATATACGAAAGTAAAGCAATTGAAAATGAAGCTATGAACTCTAAAAGTGCGTATCAAACGCTAAGCATGATGCGTTCAGTAGTCACTAATGGAAGCGGTCAAAGAGCCAATGTAAAAGGTCTTGAAATTGCAGGTAAAACAGGCACTAACCAAGACTATATTGATGCTTGGTTTGTAGGTTTAACGCCGGAATTAGCTGCCTTAGTAACGTTCGGATATAACGATAGAAAAAGTTTGGGATTAAAAACCCCATCTTCCAAAGTGGCTGCACCAGTAGTAGGTGATTTTTTTCGTAAACTACTAATTCAAAAACCTGGAATTTTTCAACGAAGGTTATTGGATTTAAAGCCTCCGGGAATGACAGAGAAAAGTATCTGCCGGACGAGTGGCCTTTTAGCAAGGCCAAACTGTCCCGGCAGAACCAAAGAGGTGTTTTCAAAAGAACAGACTCCCCAGATAGGCTGCCCAGTGCACTCAAGCTCGGCTTCTGAGGCACTCATGGATGGATGAAGTTGAGGAGCCGATTTCTCAATATGGCAATGATAGTGCTTTTTTGCTAGACTGGTCGGTCACTAATAAATACTTATATATTGTAAGCTCACAACCTCAGGAGGTGCCTAATGCCTTATTTTGACCAAATGGAAAAACAGGATTACGAGCAATTAGTCTTCTGCCAAGATAAACAATCTGGCCTGCGAGCAATAATCTGCATTCACGATACGACACTGGGACCAGCTTTGGGAGGACTCCGAATGTATCCCTATGAAAAAGAAGAGGATGCGGTACAGGACGTTTTAAGACTTGCCAGAGGTATGACATATAAAGCAGCCGCTGCCGGACTCAATTTAGGTGGTGGCAAAGCAGTAATTATTGGTGATCCGAAGACAATGAAGTCAGAAGCATTGTTTCGCTCTTTCGGAAGATTTGTTCAGACCCTTAACGGTCGTTATATAACAGCTGAGGATTCCGGCACATCCGTTAACGATATGACCTATATCAATATGGAAACAAATTGGGTAACAGGTATTATGAAATCTAAAGGTGGTAGTGGGGACCCATCTCCTGTAACTGCCAGGGGAACTTATAACGGAATAAAGGCCTGCTGGAATTTTGTTGCGGGAACATCGTCTCTGAAAAATGTGACAGTGGCTGTACAAGGAATCGGTTCCGTTGGTTATCACATATGCAAAATGCTTCACAAAGAAGGCGCGCAACTCCTTGTTGCAGATATTAATGAAGGAAATCTACGCCGCTGTGTGGATGAATTTAATGCAGAGGCAATTGCTCCACAAGACATACATAAAGCCAAGTGCGATATTTTTACCCCCTGTGCATTGGGAGCTGTCATTAATGATCAATCCATAAATGAGTTACAGTGCAAAGTTGTTGCGGGCGCAGCAAACAATCAGCTCGCAGAGTCGCGTCATGGAGTCGAGTTAAAAGAAAAAGGAATTATTTATGCACCTGACTACGTCATCAATGCAGGCGGACTGATGAATGTGTATGAAGAATTAGCCGGTTACAATCAAGAGAGAGCATTCAAACGAGTAGACCAATTATTCTACAGGATTACAAACATCCTAGAAACAGCCAAAGAGAAAAATATATCCTCCAAAGATGCGGCGGACGTAGTAGCAGAGAGACGTATTAATGAAATTCTTAACGTATCTACAATATGGACTGAAGCAGTAAAGGCAGCTGGTCGCTAAAACATGTCGATGAGAAAAAAAAGACCACCAAAACTGGTGGTCTTTTTGTTTGCAAGGTTAAAGCAAGGACTTAATGAGGCTATGCCTTGGCAGTAAATTATTTTTTGACCAGTAATATGCCCTTAGCTTTTGTAATAAATTTCTTGCGCTCTCGGAGGGATATACGATTCAAATTGTAGAAAACCTCTTGTGCACTAATTTTGTCTTTTTCAAAATCGTCCATTAATGTCTTGTGGCTGTAATACATTAAAACCTCCTAGCATTTCCTTATAAATCGAGGCTATCTGGTTTTTCTGTTACATTTTATACGTAAATAATTTTAATTTTGTACTAGTAAGAAGCTCATTGAAAGCGAGTAAGTCAAATACCTAATTTCAATTGTAACCTTTTTTCTTTGGTCTAAAATGGACTATAATATCTTGCAATCTTACAACTGTTTGAAGTTAGTTCCGATGTCCTGTTACGTTTATACGCTTACTGTTTTGCCTCTTCTCATTCTTTTTCTTTCTATGGAGCTCCTCTACGCTAATCCAAATCTGGAAGAATATGTCAAAACAAATCCAAAAGATTTAAAGGCGGTATACAGTTTAGCCAGTTCTCATGCTAAAGGTGGCAACCATAAAAAAGCCTTGAAGTACTGGCGTCATTTAGCTATCCAGAGAAAAAGCCCAAAAGCGATGTACTGGTATGCTAGAGGGCTATATTTGGCAGAAACGGGACATGAAGCACTACGTATCTGTG
>CAZRWM010000167.1:0-3899 GCA_964603885.1 uncultured bacterium | reverse complement strand
AGTATTATCGGTCCGAATGTCCGAGTCAATAGTTTTAGTCAAATTGACGGGTGCATAATCATGGAAGATGCTGAGATTGGTCGAAAGTGCAAAATACGGAATACGATTATTGATAAGCATGTCAAAATACCCGAGGGTACTGAAATAGGTTACGATACCGCTAAGGACCGAGAAAGGTACGAGACCGTAACCGAAAATGGTTTAGTGGTAATTAAAAAGGCTCGTCGCTTTTTGATGTAGTGTTGGTCTCTGCTCTGGTATAATTCCGCCCACCACGTAGGTCTAACCTTCGTCGGGGAGATGATATGCGAACTGATTATCGTAGTTTAGAAATGGCAGGGAATGCGAAGCCAGCTTTTGATCGTTTTTTGGGTGATTTCGATGAGCAATTAAATGACCCTACTGTGGACAATTATGCCTTAGTCTGTGAGACAATTTATGAATTAGAGACTGGAAAAAAGGGCTATCAGAGGGCGCTAGAAAGTTCTTTTGAGAAGAAGGATTTAGCTGCTCAGGTAAAATTGGCGTCGATGAATCCCCGCTATTCTGCTCAAGAGCCAGAGTATTACGGAGATATTGATGTAGAGCGATATGAGCGTAATAAACCCTTGCATTGGATGTGGACGTATTTCGATAAGCTGCCAGTTGGGCGTAATACTTTGATTGGCTTTCCTTTACGAAGAATAATGGGGTCGTATATGTTCGCATTCCTGGGTGAAAACGTGAAAATTTTTCACAATGTGGAGTTTACCTATGGTTATAACCTCTACATCGAAGATAATGTAGTGGTTCATAGGGATGTAATGTTAGACGATCGATGTGGTATCCATATTAAGAAGAATGCTTCTATTTCGGATTTTGTAAATATCTACTCTCATAGTCATCATTCTGACGATATAATGGATATTAGCCTGCAAAAGGTTGTCATTGGGGAAGGTGCACGTGTTACGTACCATAGTACTGTATTAGCTGGTAATAGTCTTGGTGATTACGCAATTTTAGGGGCTATGGGTCTTGCTACCAAGAATATTCCTGAGGAGCAAATAATGGTAGGTATACCTGCTAAGCCAAAGGGTGTGGTGAAGATTAAAAAGTCTTGATGGATTGAATCTCTGTATGAAATTATAATTTTGGGTTATTTGGCTTTTAGGGAGTTCATTTCAAATTTTTTAATACAAAAAATTAAAATCTATTGCTTTTCTTGCTATTGTGTGGCACCATTATTAAAGCGTACTAAACTCTATTAGTCGTGTTACTGCGCAGATATTCTCTCTTTTGAGAATTCGAAGGGCTCTCAATCCTCGTTTGTGAGAGCCCTTTTCATTTCCCCTTGTTTTTGTATAAGCTAAACTTGTTCAGCCTTAAAGTATTGGTAATGAAGATTTTTTAGGGGCGTAATTTTCAAATTAAATATTTATTAGGGGGCGCTAGTGCGATGGATGATTTATGGGGCTAATGGTTATACGGGGAGATTAATTGTTGAACGGGCAGTCAAGCTAGGTCTCAAGCCTACCTTAGCAGGGCGTAGTGGTCGGGAAGTCAGATCGTTAGCGAGGCAATATGGCCTCAACTTTAGAGTGTTTGCCTGCGAGCGAGATTCAATCAATCTGCAAGATATTGATCTTGTGCTTCATTGCGCGGGGCCTTTCATAAACACGTTTTATCCTATGCTTCAAGCTTGCATCAAGTCTTCGTGTCATTATTTAGATATAACTGGAGAAATTGCTGTTTTCGAGAAGTGCGCACAAATGTCTACTCAAATCAAGCAATCTGGAATTATCGTAATGCCAGGAGTAGGATTTGATGTTGTGCCATCAGATTGTCTGCTCTCTTATGTGGCCGAGGGTGTTGATGATGCTGAGCATCTTATTTTGGGCGTTCATGGTCGAGGGCCTTTAAGCCAAGGAACAATGCGTACAATGGTTGAGGGATTTTTAAACAAGGGCGCTGTCAGGGAGTCAGAATTTCTACGTTTAGTTCCGATTGCCTATAGAAGTTCTACTCTGAGTTTTGCGAATAGAAAGAGATCTTGTATGACAGTTCCTTGGGGAGATGTTTCAACTTCTTTTTACTCTACTGGTGTTCCGAATATTCGGGTGGAGTTCTCCTGCAGGGCTACTTGGATTTTTTTACTGAGATTTTTTAGACCATTGGGAGTTTTATGGGGTAGTAATTGGTGCAAGTCGGTTCTGCGGAAATATATAAAAACAATGGCTAGAGGTCCTGATCGGAAGCAGCTCCAGGCTGAAGGCTGTGACATGGTTGCTTACGCGTTGAGGTCTGATGGTTCCGGATTGAGGGCTTATATGCAATCAGTGAATGGTTACCAGTTGACTGCAAATGCTGCGATTGCAGCTATCGAAAGTATTGCTATTTCTGATTTGGCCGCAGGTTTTTATACGCCTAGTAAGGCTTTTGGCTGGGAATTTATTCAAAATATAGAAGGTGTAAAGATGGGGGATTGTACTGAGGTTTTTGAGCCTGAATTGATTTAGAACTAAATTATTCTACTTATTTCGGTTCAAATATATCCACAATTCTGTAAAAAAAAATGAGCTGCAACGTTTGTAAGTGCAACTCATGAAATGCTATCTACAGCTCTTTCGGATGGAGTCTAAGCGCTTACTCAGTTTACGGCTTTAGCTAAATGCTTCAGACTCTCCTGCAGTTACCCAGATCCTTGAAGTTTTCAGTCCGAACCATAGTCGATTGCTCGACATCCTCTACAATGTTTTTACATTCATGAGGCATTCAAGTTCAATCCTATCCCCGATCAGATTAATGATCGCTAAAGAACCTTCTTCAACCTTAAGCTCTACTTCAGAGTGTTCGACCGTTCACTGTTTCCCGTCTCCTGTTTCAACCTGATTCACTTTGCCTCCTGGCCTGAGATTTCAGCTCGATCACCCCAAGGGGCGGCAAGCCGGTTGACGGCATACACTGACTCTTTGCGAAGGCCTGCCAGCCCGAGAGCTTGGCAACCCTTCTATACCGAAAGATATCCACTGTAGAATATAAAATGGTAGCACTACATGTGAAATCTGTCAAGTGCCTGCGTTTGATTTATTTAATTTTGGGTAGAATTAGTGGAGTGTTTGTTTGATATTGCTTGAAAGAATCTAAGTGACCATATTTCTTAGCCCAGGACTGCTGCAATAATGGTATTCCGCTTATTTTAGTGAGCAGGATTGTTACCCAGATTGGGCCCAAAAGACCAAGCCACGTCCAACCAGAAAAATAAGGGGTTAGAGTAATAGTCAGCGACCACCAACATACGATTTCACCTAAATAATTTGGATGCTGTACCACGCTCCATAGCCCCACGTCACAAAATTCATCGTTTTGTGCAGATAGCCTAAAATTAAATTTCTGATAATCAGCAATTGTTTCTATACCGAACCCTACCACGAAAAAGATCAAACCAGAAATTAACCACGTTGTAGCGGTCTTCGTAATTGCGGGAAAGCATAAAATGAATGGTAGCAGTATGATGCAAACGCTGGCACCTTGCAAAAACCAGAAGGCCCCGAATTTGACAAAATCCTTTCGCATCGTATCAAAGCGCTTATCACGACCTGTTAGATGCACACGATAGGCGAGATATAGCCCTAGTCTGATTGCCCACAAAGTTATTGCACAAGATAAACAGAGGGATACTGTAGAGGGACTGGAATAATATGCTAACCATGAGCCTAACACAAAGCTGAAGCAATAGGTGAAGTCTGTAAGCGCGTCTGTTTGTTTGCTGAATGCTACGATGAAAACGACGAAATTGAGTAACAATATGCTGGCTACAATTATCATTGGATTATCATACTCTATTGGCCTCGTGTCTCACTTTTTGGTTCAAAAATGAGTCGATTCTAATCAAGATCCAAAAACTCCGTTGTACTTTCCAA
>CAZRWM010000166.1:0-3901 GCA_964603885.1 uncultured bacterium | reverse complement strand
TTTCTTCTTTGCTGTACAAGGAAAGATACCCCTCAGCAACTATTCAACTAAAACCTCTGGGAATTAACCAGTTGGAACATGTTGAAGGTTCCACCTCACTAAACTATTGGCACTTTCGAACTGCACAGATGATGCCAGCTGAATCTTCCATTGCAGCTCGGTTTCCTCTGCTTTTTAATACTCAATGTCAGATTAGTGTAGGTACAGATCCACTGGATTACGTATTTAGAAATGCTTCACACCACGAACTTTATTACATTGACGAGGGAAGGGGTTGCTTACTTACAGAATACGGTGTCATTGACTTCGTGCCTGGTGATTATCTTGTAATTCCGAAATCAACTACTTATCAATTTAAATTTGAAGCACACGCGAAGTATTTACTAATTCAATCCCTTGCCCCATATCATTTTCCTCGTCGTTACCTAAATCGTATGGGTCAATTTCTCGAGCATAGTCCGGTCTGTGAAAGAGATATTAGACCACCCAATCGGCTGGAGCCGGTTGTATCTGACCAAAGTATTTCGGTAGTACTACATCGCAATGGTGAATATTTTGAGCAAATCATGAATCACCACCCTTTCGACACAGTAGGATGGGACGGGTACTTGTATCCTTATGCGATCAGTATTCACGATTTTGAGCCAATTGTTGGAAGTTTGCATATGCCACCTCCGGTGCACCAAATGTTTGCATCCGATGGATTTGTAGTTTGTAATTTTGTACCTCGACTGTTTGATTTTCATGAGGAGGCAGTGCCGGCACCTTACTATCATAGTAATATAGACAGTGATGAAGTTATCTACTACATTGAAGGCGATTTTATGAGTCGATCAGGTATAGAAAAGGGTAGTATTACCTTGCATCCCGCTGGCCTAGTTCATGGACCACAGCCTGGCAAAACTGAGGCAAGTCTTGGTGCTGTGAAAACGAATGAATTAGCTGTTATGATCGATACATTCAATCCGCTTTTGGTTAATAAAAATATAGATACTATTAAACAGTCCGATTATTCGGAATCTTGGTTGGAGAAGAGGAGCATTGATGACTAACTCGCTAGGAATTCGCAAGTATGATTATATCGAATTTTATGTTGGCTCAGCCAAAATGGTTGCTTATTGGTTCTCTAAGGCTATGGGTCTAAAAATTACCGCTTATAAGGGTCCTGAGACCGGTTGTAGAGACCGCTCCAGTTATTTACTTGAAAAAGATCAAATAAAATTCGTTGTGAGCTCACCATTACAACCATCCACCTCAGATATGCAATTATTTTTACAAACACATGGAGATGGGGTAAAACGTTTTGCCCTGGAGGTTGACAATGTAGTCAAGGCTTTTAAGTATGCAGTAGAGCATGGTGCGATCCCTCAAAAGGCGCCAGAGTTACTGAAGGAAAATAATAACGGCTATGTCGAAACAGCTGCTATAAGACTTTATGATGATAGCGAAATAGTACTGTTGAACAGGGATAATTACGGAGGTAAATTTTTGCCTCAATATGGAAATCCGGTCCAGGAAATGGATATAAAATGTAAAGATACTGGGTTATCTTTCGTGGACCATATAGTCGGAAATGTGCGTGAGAATGAGATGAATCTGTGGGCCAATTATTTTAACAAATCTCTTGATTTTGAGACTTTTGTAGATTTTGGACCAGGCGATATATCAACCAAATATTCTGCTTTGTTAAGTAAGGTAGTCCGCTCTAAGGATAATAGAGTCAAGAACCCAATCAATGAACCTTTTGAGGGTGTTCGGATGAGTCAGATTGAAGAATTTATTAAGGAGTATTACGGAACCGGTGTTCAACATATAGCGATTCAAACACATGATATTCTGTCCTCAATCGAGGCACTTAGAGATAATGGCGTTGAATTCCTGAAGGTTCCCGATACTTATTATGATTCCATGAGGGAAGCTAATCCCAATATCAAAGAAAATATTGATGACCTTCAAAAATTAGGAATTTTAATGGACTTTGAGGGTGATGGTTATTTGTTACAATTATTTATGAAGCCGATATTTGATCGGCCGACCTTCTTTTTTGAAATTATACAAAGACAAGGTAAAAGCGAAGGTTTCGGTCAGGGAAATTTTCAGGCTTTATTTGAAGCGATTGAATTGGACCAGGCGAAACGGGGAAATCTGGTTTAGCGGAGGAATCTAAAATGAAATTAGCAAGTTTAAAGTCTAAGTCACGCGATGGAGAACTAATCGTAGTCAGCCGTGATTTGAGTCGAGCGGTTCGAGTGAATAGTATTGCTTCGACTTTGCAGTTTGCCTTGGATAACTGGGATGAGTGTGAGATTGAATTAAAAGATATCTCTAATCAATTGAATGAAGGCGGATTGACGAATCAGAGCTTTCAATTTGATACGAAACAATTGGAGTCCCCGTTACCCCGAGCATATCAGTGGGCTGACGGAAGTGCCTATGTAAATCACGTTGAACTTGTTCGAAAAGCTCGTGGAGCAGTTATGCCAGAAGATTTTTGGACAAATCCTTTGATGTATCAAGGTGGCTCGGATGATTTCATTGGTCCGCACGATGATATTGTTGCTTTAGATGAGAGCTGGGGTATTGATTTTGAAGCCGAAGTAGCTATTATCACCAACGATGTCCCAATGGGAATAGATGCTAATGATGCTGGTAAGCATATAAAATTGATAATGATTCTGAATGATGTAAGTCTCAGGGGTTTAATACCCGGCGAACTTTCTAAGGGCTTTGGTTTTTATCAAAGTAAGCCGGCGACGGCTTTCAGTCCGGTATGTGTTACTCCTGATGAATTAGGTAATGTTTGGGACGGCGAGAAGGTCCATCTGCCGTTAATTACACATTATAACGGAAAATTATTTGGGCAGCCACGATGTGAAATTGATATGACATTTAATTTTAAGGAACTCGTTGCTCATGCTGCTAGGACGCGAAATTTGCGAACAGGTACAATCATTGGTTCAGGCACGATATCTAATCTTGATCGTTCCCGGGGGTCTTCTTGCCTAGCCGAGAAACGAATGTTAGAAAAGATTTCTGAGGGTGAATTTAAGACACCCTTCATGAGCCACGGAGATCATGTAAGAATTGAAATGCTTGACGCTGAGGGTCATTCTATTTTTGGGGCAATCGATCAGAAGGTTGTAATCCCATCAAAAGTCTAGTATGAAGCTTTACGGTTATTTTCGCAGTTCTTGTTCTTACCGAGTACGGATTGCTTTGAATTTCAAAGGTATTTCATACGAACTTGTGCCTGTTAATCTGTTGAAAAGTGACCAGAAAACGTCCGATCATTTGCAAAGAAACCCTCAAGGCTTAGTCCCATCTATTGAGCATAATGGAAAGTTTCTGAGTCAAAGTTTGGCGATTATTGAATATTTAGAGGAATTATTTCCATCTCCATCCTTGTTGCCGAAGCAGCCTTTAAAGAGGGCTGAAGTAAGGGCCCTAAGTCAGATTGTAGCCTGTGATACTCAGCCAGTTCAAAATCTTCGAGTTCTCAATTATGTGGTCCATGAGCTTTATAAAAGTCCAAAGGAGAAGCTAAAATGGGGTCATCATTTTATTAAACTTGGGTTTGATGCATTAGAGTTAAAAATACAACAAACGGCAGGTACGTATGCCTATGGGGGAAATTTTAGTTTGATCGATGTGTGTTTGATTCCGCAAGTATATAATGCTCTTCGTTTCGGAATTGACCTCGAGAACTATCCAGTTATCAAAAGAGTATATTCAAACTGCTTGAAATTGTCGGCTGTAGATAGAGCCAGACCTGAAGTGCAGAAGGATTGCCCTGAGGAATTAAGGAATTAGGAGTAATACTTTCAAATTGAACACCAGGATTTAAGTAGATTTCATTGAGTTTTTTTTGATAGCTCAATATACTGGCCTCTTTTCTTGGGAG
>CAZRWM010000165.1:0-3907 GCA_964603885.1 uncultured bacterium | reverse complement strand
AAGAGACTCTAAACTAATCTGAGCTCTCGGCTCAACCAAAGACTCTCCGTAATTATCAATAATCTCCCAAGCAGAGCTAAAATCCTCTTTGATTGCGTAGAGATTCGCTAGATACATTAATTCTGAATCGCCTAATTCTAATTTGCTGTCGTTATAAGATGACTCGTAATATTGCAACAAGACAGTAAAGTGGGGCTCAATAATTGCTTGAGACAGAAAAACAATTTTGTAAGATGCTGCTGGATTTAACAAAATAGACTGCTCGTCAGAATCCTTTTTTTCTCTTTTAAGAACCTCAAGACGATACTTAAGTAATCCCCTGTAATGAGCAGATTTTTTATTATTTTTATCAAGTGACCAAGTCAACTCTTGGGCAGTATCAATGTGATCTTGGCTTATCATTACTTTGATCAAACCTACTCGATAATCATCATTCGCTGAATACTTTCTATATAATCTAAAATATTTACTAAAAGCTGCTTGATGATCTCCAGTTTCATGATAAAAAGAAGCCAGTTCAGAATCATAAACTTGCTTGTTTTGTTTGCGTAAATTTCTCAATATATTGGCACATTGCTTAAAAGGCTGTTGCACCATAGCCTTGGCACAACTCCGAACCGCGGCCTTTGTTTGACCTAATTGCATTTGAGCCTGCCCCAAAATATTTAATCTCGATGCATTTTGAAAGGCGCCAGGGTTACGCTTGAAGCTGTTCACTATCTTAGAGTATTCCTTCTTTGAAAAGAAGCTGCGTAACTCAGTCTGACTAATGCACCAAGTCTGTATCGTAAGTAAATAAAAAAGCAGATATCTCATAGGTCTCCTAGTTGGCGTATAGTATAGAAATTTTACATAGCATTTACAATCAAAGCCTAATGCATGTTAACTTTACGCCTATGACAAGTCAGAATATCCGAATGCTGTGTACAGGATTGCTTTGCGTGAGCTGTATCTTTGTATGCGTAATTCAAAAATTACGAATTAGCTCAGCTAAACAACAAATTCAAAAGCTACAAACTCTCAACTGGCAAAATCAGCAATTAAATCAATATATCGCCCATCGAATTTTACTTGCTCCTCATCGAGAGGCTTTAGGATTTAGTCAATGGGCGCCAAGTGAAACTAAAGGTGAATCTTTTTGCGAAACTATGTATAAAGTTCTTCAATGGCCTACAGGGTGGGCTACTCTAACTGATCTAGATTCATCATGGCAACACAGATTAGCAATAACTCCGTGGCTTAACACGCTTGATAAGGAACCACGCTTAAATCAATCTCTAAAAGGAGCGTATGTAAAATTGAAAGCGTTACCGCATTGGTCTAAAAGTCTTTGTAGTCTTGAGGTATCCACAAAAATATCAGACTCAAAACCTTTAGCTTCGATTATAAAATTTACCAATCAGAGAAAGACCGGTACGTAATAAAATGAAATTTAAATCGAGATTAGGCATCGAATTGGTAAGCATAGTTTGCACAATTCTGATTTGTACCTTGCTACTCAAATCTAATAAGGATTCTATGGAGTTTAATTACAATTCCTGGAATCTCACAAGTAGCAAGTTGTTATCAATTCAAAGTCATTGCCGCAACTCACTAGCAGTTCGTAAAAATTCTGATTCTATTGAGCTAATAAGCGCAGATGGTGACCGCCTCAGCCTATCAATAGAAGATACTAATAATAAACAAATCATTAAATTTGAGCGCCGAAGTCTTACTAAAATTAAAAGCATTATTATTGTGAGAAACCTTTACAATATTAGTCTTGATTTTAAGCAAGCTTCCGAAGGTCTTCCTAATCAAGATTTAAGCTTAAAAGCACTATATCTGGACAAAGCTTTAGCTCATCCTCTCGCAGTGTTAATTGACTTAAGTTTATCAAACCCTCGGTTACCCCGGGAGTTAGACCTGTGATAAGGGAAGAAAACTCATCATTTTCTTTCTTTTGGCTACCTTTTATAGCCTTGCCAATTGTTACTTTGCTGAATATAAAAATAACAATTGAAACTCCTACTGTGCCTGTAAAATTTTACCAAAATCAACTTGATTACTTTGATCACCGAAATGCAATAATTACGTACTGGGATAATACTTATTCAAAAGCTTATAGCTCACATCAATCTCTCGAGTATTTTTCAAAAAATAGGTTTGACAATCAGATCAAAATTGACTCAAAAAATGAGTCTCAGCGTGATCATCCTTATGACTTCAAATTTGAATTATCTCTTGAAAAATCAAAATCAAATTGGATTTTAAGTACCCACCCTCAATGGGTTCAGATTCCAAAAATTCATAAACTAATAAATACACAGGTTCGCTTTGAACAGCGGGCACTGCAGCTTCTTTTAAGCTGGAAAACCAATTTGATTTGGTCTGATATTAATTCAGCTAAACTTCCACAAATAACTGAGCTAGTCCTCAAAATTAATAATTT
The DNA here is from genome assembly GCA_964603885.1 of uncultured bacterium. Lineage (GTDB taxonomy): Bacteria > Muiribacteriota > UBA6191 > UBA6191 > UBA6191 > JAYZAC01. The sequence continues at coordinate 1,476 of CAZRWM010000165.1, read as the reverse complement.
ACAAAATTCAAAAAGCAACCAAGATATCCAATTATGGCTCAAAAATCAGAATGCTCTGCATAAACTTCTTACACTGCCTGAAAATAGACCTTTAATGGAGTCTTTAGAAAACTATCTTAAGTATCAAAGAGCACTTTTATTATTAGAAGTTGCCTCCAGAATTCCAGAGAAGAATTTAATCCACTCGCTTCAATTTGTTCGAAACTACGAACTTTTAGACTCATTTTATTTAGATGGAAACAATTTATTTGCTTTGCCAAAATCTGGTTTTGCTATGGAGGTAAATGTTTTAATAGACCCAAAAAAGACTATTGAGCATCAATATAAATTAGTCAGAAAATTAAATTCTGAAGCCCGCATTTTACTTCAAAAATTTGATATTAATAAAGCTCCCTGGGAAATTACAGTTGCCCTAGCACGTAGCTACCAAATTGAAATAAAAGATCCCAATATTAAGCGGTCTCAGAAAGTAGACTTAGATAAAAAAATTAACGAACTTATCATACCAGACAGTAAACAATCCTTGGCGTCTAGACGTTCTTCAATACACCCCAATGGAGCAGACTTCAGACTCAAAGACTCTTATTATCTTAAACGTTTATCTCGTAATCTAGCCCGCGATATAATTCGCCTCATTCCTGTATCTGTAGATAATGATAATAATTTCTCAGATGCAATCCAGACATTAAAGTTTAATGAGGCTTACTACGTTATAGACACGTACGCAAGAGATTGTTACAAGATGCAAGATAATGATTTCAAAAAAATCTCTAGATTACCAATTAATATTTCACCACTTGCGCAAGCAGTAATACAACCAGACCCTGTGCTAGCTCAACCCAGGGTTTTTCTGTTCGGCGGTTATCCCTCCAGTAAATTATCATTTACAAGTAACAACTTGATTCAATTTAACCCCATTAAGCAGCTTAGCCCATTTGACGGTAGATTTTATTTTGGAATGAGCCAATTTCTCTCTGCATCTAGCGGACTAGAAAAAACAATACTAATTGGAGGAACAAAAGGCAAGGCTAAGGATATAGCTAGATTTCAAGATGTTTATAGCACAATGGACGGAATCACTTGGTTAAAACTTCCTTCAATGAATTGGACAAGTCGCCACTCTTTCGGTCTGGCTCAATTGGACAATTTATTATTAGCTTTTGGAGGATGTCGAACCTATCAATCAGAATGTTTTTCAGAAATATGGTCCACAGAAAATGGGACAGAGTTCACAAAATTAACAGACGCACCTTGGGAACCTCGAGGAGGTATGGCTTTCGCCTTAGGTCCGCAAGGACTTTTTATCTTTGGGGGGGCTAATCAAAATAAAGTTTTTGCAGATTTATGGAAAACTAGTGACGGTAAAAGTTGGGTTCAAATTCCAATATCGACTCTTGGATCGGTGAATAGTCAGTTAATTATCGATGAGGATAATTTTTGGATATTAGGTGGCAAAACAAAGCATGGGCGATCTGC